>JBPCPS010000016.1:0-17241 GCA_050998915.1 Gemmatimonadaceae bacterium | reverse complement strand
CTCACGCGCTTCAGGGACCCGGCTCCGCAGTCCGCCGCGGTCGAGCCACGGGTGATCACCTACAAGCGCGACGATGGTGTGCAGCTGTCGGCGAAGCTGTATCTACCGCCGGGATACACGCCCGCGCGGGGTCCGCTGCCATTCCTCTTCTGGGCGTATCCCGAAGAGTTCCGCAGCGCCGCCGCGGCCGCGCAGGTGGTCGGGTCACCGTATCGGTTCGTCCGTCCGGCCGGCACGTCGCATCTGTTTCTGCTCACGCAGGGCTATGGAGTCCTGGACGGACCCACCATGCCGATAGTTGGCGAAGGCGACCGCGAGCCGAACGACAGGTACATCGAGCAGCTGGTGTCGAGCGCGAAGGCCGCGGTGGACGAAGTAGTCAGGCTCGGCGTCGCGGACCGAAGCCGCATCGCCGTGGGCGGACACTCATACGGCGCGTTCATGACCGCGAACCTGCTCGCGCACTCGGATCTCTTCCGCGCGGGCATCGCGCGGAGCGGGGCGTACAACCGGACTCTCACGCCGTTCGGGTTCCAAGCCGAGGAGCGGACGTTTTGGCAGGCGCGCGATACGTATGGGGCGATGTCTCCGTTCTATCACGCGGACAAGATCAACGAGCCGATCCTGCTGATTCACGGAGAAGCGGACAACAACTCCGGCACGTTTCCGATCCAGAGCGAGCGCATGTACGCGGCGCTCATGGGGAACAAGGGAACCGTGCGGTACGTCGTGCTTCCTGCCGAGGCCCACGGCTACGCCGCGCGCGAGAGCGTAGGGCATACCTTGTGGGAGATGGTCAGTTGGCTCGACACATACGTGAAGAACGCGCCCCGTTCGGCCGCGACCGGTAACGGCCGGGATTAACTGCACCGAAGTCATCGGCTCATAAACACGCAACCACACGCACCTCACATGAAAGCGATCCGCCTCGCCACGCTCGCCCTGCTCCTTGCTCCAGTCGTGGCTCAGGCGCAGCTCCCCGTTCTCCGCGACAGCATCGGCAGGGACGACCGCAACTTTTCCTTCTACAGCCGCGGTCCCTACCGCGCCGGGGTGCCCCGGCCGGAGACGCTGCTCGGCTACAACGTCGGCGAGCTCAACACGCCCTTCGCGCAGCAGGAGCTGGTCCTGCTTGCCATCGCCGACGTGGCAAAGGACAGAGTGGCGATCGAGACGATCGGGATGACGAACGAGCGGCGTGCGATGCGGCTGTTCATCGTCTCGGCGCCGGAGAACATCTCCCGCCTCGAGTCCATCCGCGCCGACCTCGACCGCCTGGCCGATCCCCGCAGCCTGTCGCAATCAGACGCCGCCGCGCTGATCGAGCGGACCCCGGCGGTGGTGTGGATCAACGAGAGCGTGCACGGCAACGAGGCGCCCGGGTTCGAGAACGCGATGCAGACGTTGTATCAGCTCGCGGCGAGCGACGAGCCCGCGACGGTGAGCGCGCTGCGAAACACGCTCATCATCCTGAATCCGAGCACCAACCCGGACGGGCACGAGCGGTTCGCCGTGTGGTACAACTCGATTCACGTGGGCGCGGCCGAGGGATTCGCGCTCGAGCACTCGGAGCCGTGGAGCATTCAGGGGCGGTACAACCACTACCGGTTCGACATGAACCGCGACGTGATGACCAGCACGCAAATAGAAGTACAGGCGCTGGTCCGTGCGATGAACCGCTGGCACCCCATGGTCGCCATCGATCAGCACGGCCAGACGGCCAACTATTTCTTTCCCCCAACCGCCGAACCGCTCAACCCGAACCTCGGCGCCGATTTCAAGAAGTGGATGGAGATCTACGGGCGCGGCAATGCGGCGGCGTTCGACCGGTACGGCTGGATGTATTACTCGCGCGACGTCTTCGACTTTTACGGCCCTTTTTACTGGGACAGCTGGCCGTCGCTGACGGGCGCCATCGGCATGACTTACGAGACGGATTGCGGCGGCTGGAAGGGAATCCTCTGGCGGCGCGACGACGGCTCGCTGTGCTCATTCCGCGACGGAATCGCGAAGCACTTCGTCACATCGATGGCGACGATCGAGACGACCGGTCAACGCCGCGCCGATCGCGTCCGCGACTGGCACGGCTTCCGGCGTTCCGCGGTCGAGGCCGGCCGAACGGGTGGGATGAAGCGCGTCGTGCTCGTGCCGGGAAATGATCCCGCGCGCGCCGCGGAGTTGGCCGCGACGCTCCTGCGCTCGGGGATCGAGGTCCGGCTCGCGGGCCAGCCGTTTTCCTCGTCGCGCGCGCATGCGTACCGCGACGATTCGCGGGGCTCGCGGCGGTTCGAGGCGGGGTCGTACGTGATCGATCTGGCACAACCGCAGGGGCACGCGGCGAAGGCGGTGCTCGAACCCGCGCCCGATCTCGACAGCGAGTTTGCGAGGACGCAGATCGATAAGCTCGGTCGCAACCTGCGACGCGGGGAGAACGTGCAGGGAGAGGGCTACGAGTTCTACGACGTGACCGCTTGGTCGCTGCCGGTCACGTTCGGCGTGGAGGCGTACTGGACCGAGGACGCGCAGCCGGTCAGCGGGGATCTTCTGAGCCTGCCCGTCGAATTCACTCCGCCGTCCACGCCGCGCACCGGGAGCAATCCGCCGGTGCAGCGTCTGCCGGGAGTCATTCCGGGAGGAATCACGGGACAGCAGCATGCGACAGCGGCCTACGTGTTCTCTCCCGAGCGCAGCGGGGCCGTGCGGCTGGCGTATCAACTGCTCGCCGACGGCTACCGCGTCGCCGTGTCGAGCCCGCCGATGGATGCCGGGGGCCGGCGCTGGCCGCGTGGATCGTACGTCGTGCGCGTTGCGCGGAACGACAGCTCGCTGCACTCGCGTATCGCGCGGCTTTCGGCGGAGAACCACGTTGAAGTCATGGGAGTGGGGACGGCGTTTGCGGAGAGCGGACAGTTCGGAATCGGATCCGAGTCCGTGCAGGATCTTTCGGCGCCGCGGGTCGCGCTCGTGGGCGACGAGGGGATCGCACAGACGTCGTACGGCGCGGTATGGTGGTCGCTCGAACACCGCTACGGTGTGAAGTTCACACCAGTCTCGGCGCGGTGGCTCGCGGGCGGCGACCTGTCGCAGTTCAACGTCATCATCGTTCCCGGCGGATCATCGGGCGCGCTGAGCCGCGTGGTCGGCAAGGACGGCGCCGACCGACTGCGCGCCTGGATGCGCAACGGCGGTACGCTCGTGACCATGGGCGGGAGCACCGCATGGGCGGCGAGCAGCAGTGTCGATCTGACCAGCGCGCGCGCGGTGGGGGCCGATGCGGACACGACCAAGCTGGACACCACCGGCATTCCTGGGGTTGGTGCGGACACTACCGACGACGAGGACGAAGACGCGGGCAGGAAGGACGAGAGGGAAGATCTTCTGGCGGTGACCAGCCCGCTCGCGTCCAATGCGACGCCGGTGGGATTGCCGGGCAGCCATTTCGACGTCGTGCTGGATAGAACCCACTGGCTCACGCAGGGCTACGACCAATCACGGCTGACGGTCATGATGGAGGGGTCGACGTTCCTCAAGCTTTCACGCCGCGGCGCGAACGTCGCGGTGTTTCCGGCGCAGGGCAAACTGCATCGCGCCGGCTTCATATGGCCGGACAACACCGAGCGGTTCCTGCGCAACACCGCCTATGTGGTCGAGGAGCCCATCGGCGGCGGGCATCTGGTCGCATTCGCGGGCGAGCCCTGGTTCCGGGGCTGGTGGCGGGCGCTGGACAAGCTCGTCATGAACGCGATCGTGCTGGGGCCGGGATACTAGCGACCTAGTGATGGTTCCGCCTCTGTCCGAGCACGGTGCGGGGAGGAACTGGAACAGCAGGTTCCGGCAACAGGTTGTTGCTCTCGGGGCCCTAGATTGCCAGCCATGCCACGCGCCGGGATCGTCACCGTAGCCGGAAAGCCGAACGTCGGAAAATCGACGTTGCTGAATCGCATCGTCGGGCAGAAGCTCTCGATCACCAGCGAGAAGCCGCAGTCCACGCGTGACCGCATCGTCGGCATCCAGACGACGGGCGACGCCCAGATGGTGGTGTTCGACACGCCGGGTCTGCTGGACCCCGCGTACGCGCTGCAGGAGACCATGCGGCATGCGTCGTTGCGGGCGCTCGAGGATGCCGACGTCATCCTGTACCTCACCGACGCGGGCGAGCGCGAGGCAGCATCGCTCCGGGAAGCTGCGGCGCTCGAATCGCCACCGAGCGCGCCGGTCGTTCATGTGGTGAACAAAACGGATGCGGTGAGCCGCTCGCAGCTCAAGGCGGCAATGGAACGCTGGCCCGATGCGGCGTTCGTGTCGGCGCTTACGGGAGATGGGGTGAAGGATCTCCTGGACATGGTGCGGGCCAAGCTGCCAGAGAGCGAGTTTCTGTATCCCGCAGACGACATGAGCACGCAGTCGGTGCGCTTCTTCGCGGCCGAGCTCGTGCGGGAGACGGCGCTGGAGCAGCTGGGCGACGAGGTCCCGTACAGCGTGGCGTGCGTGGTGGAGGAGTTCCGCGAGGACCGCTCGCCCATCTACGTGCGGGCGCTAATTTACGTGGAGCGACAGAGCCAGAAGAAGATTCTGATCGGCAGCAAGGGCGCGCGCATCCGATCGATCGGCGAAGCGGCCCGGAAGAAGATCGAAACGCTCGTCGGAGAGAAGATTTATCTCGACCTCTGGGTGAAGGTTCTCGCGAACTGGAGAAGGGACGCGGGGTCGCTGGAGAGGTTGGGATACAAGCGGTGACTAGTGATTGGTGATTAGTGATTAGTGATTAGTGAACCGATCGCGCATGACTAGCCACAATTAATGACCAAGCACTAATCACCAATCACCAATCACCGATCCCATATGCCAGTACCCGCCCAACTCCTCGAAATCCTCGTCTGCCCGAAGTGCAAGGGCGAGCTCGAGTACAAGGATCAGGACAACGCTCTCATCTGCCATGCGTGCTCGTTGCGCTATGCCGTGCGCGACGACATCCCGATCATGCTGATAGATGAGGCAACTCCTCTCAGCTAGCGCGGGGCTGGCTCTCGCGCTCGCCGCCGCTTTCCCCGCGGCCGGAGCGCAGAGCGACACCGCACTGTTCCTGCTCCTCCCGGTCGGCGCGCGCACGCTCGGACAGGGACAGGCGACCGTAGCGTCGGAGACCGGCAGCGAGGCCGTGTGGGCCAACCCGGCTTCGCTGGCGCGACAGACAACGCGCGAGGCCGCGATCCACCACTCGACCACGCTCGCGGTCACCGGGGACGCGCTCACATTCGTGGCGCCCGCCCGCGCGCTCGGCGTAGTCGCATTCTCGGTCAACATCTACAATTTCGGGGACCAGCAGATCACGGAGGACCCGAATCAGCCGCCGGTCGGACTGCTGCTGCCACGGAACGTCGTGTACGCGTTCACCTGGGCGCGCGGGCTCGGGGCACACTTCAACGCCGGTATCAACTACAAGCTCATCCAGGCGCGCATCGACTGCACCGGGCAGTGCGGCGACATAGGAACTGGCTCCGGCACGGCCAGCGCATTCGACCTCGGCGCGCAATACCGCGTGACGGACAGAGTGCCGCTGACACTCGGCCTGGCCATTCGAAGCATCGGTGGCGACCTGCGCGCGACCGCGGACGAGCCACCGGCAAAGCTTCCGCAGCGCGTCCAGTTCGGCGCGTCGTACCGCCTCACGTTCATAGACCGTTACCTGCCGGAGATGGATGTGCGAGTGTCCGGCGAGATGGACGCCCCGCCAACCTTCATTGACCCCGGGCTCCGGTTCGGCACGGCGATAGTGTATCAGAAACGAGTGCATCTTCGGGCCGGGTGGGGGAGCGCCGAGACGGAGGCGTCCGGTCCGTCCGTCGGCTTCGGGATCACGGCGGGCAAGCTGAGCTTCGACATCGGCCGCACGTTCGAGGGGCTCTCGGCCGACGCCGGGGAGCCGCCGACGTATTTCTCCCTCCGGTACAACTTCTAGTAACGGCCCGCTCCGGCGGGTCGTCTTTGACTAGCCGTCCTCTATAGTCTTATCTTGCCCGGTCCCGCCGACCCCATGAGACATTGATCCAGTCGACCGCCGTACTCTATTTCCCCACCGGACGCGAGGTGCCAACCGCCATCAGTGGATGGCTGGCGGCGCAGGCGCTCGATACGGTCCTCGTCGGGAACGCCGAGGAGATCATGCAGCTGGCCCTGCGGACCAGGCCGCGCGTGGTGATCTTCGACGCGCGCGACGGTTCGGCCGGGGTCCTGGACGCTTCCAGGCGCCTCAAGACCGATTCCTATACGGCAATCGTGCCCACCGCCGTGCTGTGCGGGCCCGGCGAGGGTAATTTCTCCGACGCCTGCGCGACTCTGGCTGACGAGATCATCGGCGAGGCGACATCGCCCGCGGAGCTGGCCGCGCGCCTCGACCTGATGTTGCGCCGGTCGGATCGCGACACGGAAGTGCACCCCTCGACGCGCCTGCCGGGCACGACGAGCATCGAGGCCGACATCACGCGACGCCTCGAGACCGGCGAACAATTCGCCGTGTGCTACGCCGACCTCGATTTCTTCAAGGAGTACAACGACCGGTACAGCTATCGCGACGGCGACCGCGTGATCCGCATTCTCGCGACCATTCTGCACGACGTCGCGAAGGGCGTTTGCGGGGAGCGCGCCTTCGTTGGCCACATCGGCGGAGACGACTTCATCTTTATCATACCCTCCTCGGCGGTCCCCGAGGTGTGCGGGGAAATCGTCGCCGTGTTCGACCTGCTCATCCCGCATCAGTACTCGGAGCAGGACCAGCGCGCGGGATATTTTTTCGGCAAGGACCGGCGCGGCCATCTGCACCGCGTGCCCCTGATGACGCTCTCCATCGGAGTCATAACCAACTCCAGGCGCCACTTCACCACTGCAACCGAAGTCAGCAATCTTGCCACGGAGATGAAATCGTACGCGAAGACGCTGCCGGGCTCGGTGTATAGCGTCGATCGCCGCACCGTCGATCGTCCGGTTGCGGTCGACCAGCGCGTGCCGTTCCATAGCGCGGCCTCGGGGACAAAGTGAGGGGCGGGCGATGAACGTCGGCTGCCCGCAGTGCTCGTCCATCTTCCGGGTGGATCCGGCCAAGGTCCCGCCTGGGGGAGTGCGCGCGCGCTGCTCGATCTGCGGCGGAGTCATCCCCGTGCCCGAGCCGACCGCCGAGCTGATCGCGGCAGGCCCGCAGCCGCCCGCGCGGCCCACGCGGAACACGGGGGAGTACTCGCGGAGAACACCTGCGACGGGAGTCGCGGCCCAGGTCACACCGCCCGCCGGCGTCGCTCGGTCGTCGACTTCGGCCGGCGGCATACCGGCTGGTACTCCGTCCGGTGGCGTGTCCCGGTTGCTCACGCCCGCGGGCGGAGTCCCGCGAGCGCCGACGCCCGCCCAGCCGGCCCCCGCCTTCAAGGATACGCCGCCGGCCGCGCCGCCGATGGTGCCCGCGCCCGCCGGTGTGCCCGGTCCGACGGCGTCGATCAATCCCTACCTTGCACGCGACCCCGACGTCCGCGCCAAGCGGCTGGCCCGCGCGCTCATATCGGACATCGTCACTTACTATCCGGAGAAGCACGCCGACGCCCTACGCGCCGGGTCGCTCAAGCAGACTTTCAGCGAAGAGATCAAGAAGAGCTACGAAGAATACGTGGCGCAGATCGGACAGGCATTCGCGGAATCGACGACGCACTTCAAGGACGCGCTCAACGAAGTGCTGGGCGAAGGGAAGCGCATCTTCTAGCTCGCCGCTGTACTCTCCGCTAAATACAACTATGGCAGAAACTGAACGCGGCCGGGACCTCGCACGGCACACCGCGCGGCTGGAAGAATTGCGGAGGTATCTTTGACATCGACTCCAAACGCCAGGCGTTAGCCGCCGACGAGGAGCGAATGGCGTCCCCGGGATTCTGGGACCGCCAGGAGACCGCGCAGGCCACGGTGCAGCGCGTGAAGCAGCTGCGCGGCTGGATCGACCCATTCGACGCCCTCTCGGCGCGGGTCACGAGCGCCAGCGAGATGGATGCGCTGCTCGCCGAGAGCTCCGACGAGGGGATCGAGGCGGAGCTGGATAGCGACATCGGCACGATCGAATCGGACCTCGACGATTTCGAGCTGCGCTCTCTCATGCGCGGACCCGACGATTTTCGCGACGCGCAGGTCGAGATCTCGGCGGGCGCCGGTGGGACCGAGGCGCAGGACTGGGCCTCAATGCTCGTGCGGATGTACACGCGCTGGGCCGAGCGGCGTGGGTTCGAGGTCGTGCTGCTGGACGAGAGCCAGGGCGAGGAGGCGGGGATCAAGGGCGCGACGCTCGAGATCCGCGGTCAGTACGCTTTCGGCTTCCTCCGTCCGGAGACCGGAGTGCACAGGCTCGTCCGGATTTCGCCGTTCGATTCGGCCGCGCGCCGGCATACGAGCTTCGCGTCGGTGTTCATTTATCCGGTCGTGGACGAGGAGATCAACATCGAGATCCGTGACGAGGATCTGCGGATCGACGTGTACCGCGCGTCGGGCGCGGGCGGGCAGCACGTCAACAAGACAAGCTCGGCGGTGCGCATCACCCACCTTCCGACCAACACGGTCGCGGCGTCCCAGGCGGAACGGTCGCAGTTCAAGAACAAGGCGACCGCGATGAAGATGCTGAAGAACAAGCTGTACCAGATCGAGCTGGACAAGCAGACCGAGAAGCGCGCAGCGCTCGACGCGACGAAGTCCGACGTGTCATTCGGCAGCCAGATCCGGAGTTACGTGTTTCAGCCATACACGATGGTCAACGACCACAGAACGGAGCTCAAGATTCCGGACGTGCAGAAGGTCATGGACGGTGCGATAGATCCCTTTATCGAAGCGTACCTCAAACGGTTTGGCGCGGTTCAGAGCGGGGTCGCGGCATGAAGTTGCGTTGCGTGTCCGGCCGTGGGTTCGCCGTGTCCCACGCGGGACCTACGCTTCGGCAAATTGCGCCGAAGCTAAGACGGTCCCTTATGGAACTCGGCGAACCCACGGCCTACAGGCATGGGGGCGCATGAGCGAAGAGCTGAACTTCGTCATGCAGGCACGCCGCGATAAGCTGGATGCTCTCGTGGCGAGCGGGGAGCAGGTGTTCGGGTATTCGTTCGAGCGGACGCACTCTGCCGCCGGTGCAATTCCGCTCTTGCTCGCCGAGGCCGATGAAGGACCAGTGGTAAGTGTGGCAGGGCGGATCGTCGCGTGGAGGGCGCACGGGAAGACGGCGTTCGCGCACGTGGCGGATGAGAGCGGGAAGATTCAGCTGTACTTCCGGAAGGACGAGCTGGGTGAGGAGAGGTTCGCGGTGCTGCAGCATTACGACCTTGGCGACATCGTCGGAGTGCGGGGGCCTCTATTTCGCACGAAGACGGGCGAGGTGACGATCCGGGTTACCGAGTTCGAGCTGCTGGCCAAGTCGCTGCGACCCTTGCCGTACGGCAAGGAAGAGGTCGTGGACGGGCAGACGGTGCGCCACTCCGGCTTCGTGGACCAGGAGCAGCGGTACCGGCAGCGGTACGCCGACCTGGCCGTGCATCCCGAGGTGCGCACGATGTTCGTGGCGCGGTCGCGGCTTATCGGCGCCATGCGGGCCTTCCTCGACCGACGCGGATTCCTCGAGGTGGAAACGCCGGTCCTGCAGCCGTTGTACGGGGGCGCCGCCGCCAAGCCTTTCGTGACGCACCACAACGCCCTCGACATGCCGCTCTTCCTGCGCATCGCGGACGAGCTGTACCTCAAGCGGCTGGTGGTCGGCGGCTTCGAGCGCGTGTACGAGATCGGGCATGATTTCCGGAACGAGGGCATCGACCGGACGCACAATCCCGAGTTCACCATGCTCGAGTTCTACCAGGCCTACGCGGACTACGCGGAAATGATGACGGTGGTCGAAGCGCTGGTCGTGGCTGCGACGGACGCGGTGCGCTCGACGCCGGGCATCGTCGCCGAGGTTCCGTCGTTCTCGCCGCCGTTTCCGAGAGTGCAGTGGACCGCCGCGCTGCGCGAAGCGGCGGGAGTGGACGTCATGGGGCTGGGCGACGAGGACATGCGGCAGCTCGGCAAGCGCGTCGGCGTGGAGCATCCGGAGAAGCTCGGCAGGGGCAAGCTGCTGGACGAGATCTTTCAGGCGCTGGTCGAGCGGAAGATCGAGACGCCGACGTTCGTGGTGGACTATCCCGTGGAGCTTTCACCGCTGGCAAAGCCCAAGCGTGGCGATCCGACTCTCACGGAGAGGTTCGAGCTGTTCGCCAACGGTCGCGAGCTGGCCAACGCGTTCAGCGAGCTGAACGACCCAATCGACCAGCGCGCGCGGTTCGAGGCGCAGGCCGCCCTGAAGGCTGCGGGCGACGAGGAAGCCTCCGCCGTGGACGAGGATTATCTGCGCGCGATGGAGTACGGCATGCCGCCGATGGGTGGAGTTGGGATCGGGGTGGACAGGCTGTTCATGTACCTGACCGGGACAGTGAATATCAGGGACGTCATTCTGTTCCCGACGATGAGGCCGGAGGCCGGTGATTAGTGATTAGTGATTGGTGATTAATGAACGGCGGAAGGAAGAGGGGGTAAGGGAGGTTAGAGATTACGCAGTTGCTGGTCACTAATCACCAATCACTAATCACGTAGTAATTTCAGTCCATGTCCCGTCTCGAGCTCTCCATCGCCTGGCGCTACCTGCGCAGCCGCCGCGGATCGCGCCTGCTTTCGTTCATCAGCATGATCGCCATGCTCGGCGTCGTCGTGGGCGTGAGCGCGCTGATAGTAATCATCGGCGTGATGGACGGCCTGCAGCACGACCTGCGCGAGAAGATCCTGGTCGGCAGCCCAGACATACGCGTGCTGAGCTACGGCAGCGATCTCAAGATCCAGGACTGGCGCGAGGTGTTGGGCAAGGTCCGGCGGCATCCCGGCGTCGTAGCCGCGGAGCCGTTCGTGCTGACCGAGGCCGGGATGAATGCGGGACGCGATTATGCCGGCGGCGTGATGCTCGTCGGACTGCCGCCGCAGACGCGCGGCGCGCAGGAGGTCACTACGATCCGCAGCCACGTTACCAGCGGCGACTTCCGCTTCGCCAGCTCGGACGGCCAACGGCGCGGCGCCGTGCTCGGCAAGCTGCTCGCCGCGCGATTCAACGCCTGGCCCGGCGACAGGATCAACCTGATCTCCATCGCGAACACCAAGATCAACGCTGCGACGGGAACCTTCGTGCCGAGCGTGTATGAGCTCGAAGTGACCGGAATCGCCGAGACCGGAATGTACGAGTACGATGACCGGTACGTGTACATCGACCTGGCGTTCGCGGGCGAGTTCGCCGGGCTCGGCGAGAGCGTTACGGGGATCGAGGTCCGCACGATCGACCGGTGGGAGGCGTCGCGCATCGCCACCGAGCTGACGCAGATGCTCGGCTTCCCGTACCGCACCGTCGATTGGGAGGAGCAGAACCGCTCGCTCTTCCAGGCGCTCAAGCTCGAGAAGCTGGGGATGGGCGTGATCCTGCTGCTGATCGTGGTCGTCGCCGCTTTTAACATCGTCAGCACGCTCACCATGGTCGTGACGGACAAGACGCGCGAGATCGGGATCCTCCGCGCGATGGGAATGTCGGCAGGATCCATCCGCCGGATTTTCTTCGCGCAGGGCGTGTTCATCGGATTGATCGGGACCATGCTCGGAGTGCTGGTCGGCCTCACCGCCGCGATCAGCCTGGACAGGTACAAGCTGATCGCGCTCGATCCGGCGATCTACTTCATCGACCATCTGCCGGTGATGACGAGCGCGCTCGACGTCCTGTTCATCGTGCTCGCGAGTCTCGCGATCGCCGCGGTCGCCACGCTGTACCCGTCCATCCAGGCTTCGCGGCTGTACCCGCTCGAAGCGATCAGGCACGAATGAGCGCGCTTACCGTGGTGGAAGGTCACGACCTCCACAAGTCGTACGTCGGCGGCGACGGCAGCACGATCAACGTGCTGTCGGGCGTGAACCTGTCGGTATCGCGGGGCGAGATGGTCGCCATCGTCGGCGCGTCGGGCGCCGGGAAGAGCACGCTGCTGCACATACTCGGCGCGCTCGAGGCGCCCTCCAAGGGCTACGTCGTGCTCGCCGGGGAGCCGGCGCAGGGCCGCTCCGACGACGAAGTCGCGGCGCTACGGAACAGGCGCGTCGGGTTCGTGTTTCAGTTTCATCACCTGCTGCGCGAGTTCACCGCGCTGGAGAACGTGATGATGCCGCTCAGGATCGGGGGCAGACCGCATGCGGAGGCGCGCGCCCGCGCCGAGGAACTGCTCGCGCGCGTGCGGCTGAGCGGGCGAATGCACCATCGGCCGGCGCAGCTCTCGGGCGGCGAGCAGCAGCGCACCGCCGTGGCGCGCGCGCTCGCCATGGATCCCGCCATCCTGTTGGCCGACGAGCCGTCGGGCAATCTGGATCAGGCGCAGGGACAGGACCTGCACGATCTGCTGGTGGAGGTCACCAACGACCTGGAGATCGGCGCCGTCGTGGTCACGCACAACCAGGCGCTGGCGGCGCGCGCGAACCGCGTGCTGCTGCTGGCCGACGGCCGGCTTTCCGAGACCGTCGCGCGCGAGGGCGTGGCCTGATGGTCTGCGACGTGTGCAAGGAAGGCGACGTGGTCATCGACCTCACGCAGGTCGAGGGCTCCGAGGTGCGCCACCTCCGGCTGTGCGAGAAGTGCGCGGCGGAGCGCGGAGTGGAGACGTCGCTGGTCGTGCCGAAGCAGCAGGTCACCGAGCTGCTGCAGAGCGTGCACCAGCACATGCCCGCCGCCTCCGACGACGCCGCACGCTGCACCTTCTGCTCGTCCACACTGCGCGACTTCCGCAGCACCGGTCGCCTCGGCTGTCCGCACTGCTACGGCGCGTTCGAGAAGAGCCTGCGCGAGCTGCTGCGCCGCGTGCACGGCAACTCCCGGCACGTCGGCCACCGGTACGTCGCTCCGTCGGAAGGTGATGTCGAGCGCTCGGTCACAGCCGGCGAGCTCCGCGAGCGCCTGCAGCGCGCCATCGAGTCCCAGCAATTCGAAATGGCCGCGGACATTCGAGACAAGCTGCGGGGTCTGGAATGACGATACTGCGAGTGGCACCCGTATGCCTCTAGACCTCTCGCTGCTCCCGAGCGGGGGCGTGCAGTGGTTGGACGCGTCCGGGGAGCACGCGGATATCGTGCTATCGACGCGGATTCGGTTAGCGCGGAACGTTGAGGGCTACGCCTTTGCGTCCCGGGCGCGCGACGGCGAGCGGCTGCGTGTGCTGGCGCAGGTACGGGATGCCATCCCGGCGGTTACGGGGAGTGACCACGGCATGATGTTGCGCGTCGATGAGATGGAGCCGGGCGAACGGCAGCTGCTGCACGAGCGGCATCTCGTGAGCCGGGAGCTTGCCGGGCTGGATGCGCAGCACCCCGTGCGCAGCGGCGCAGCCGTCTTCCTCGCGAAGCAGTCCTCGATAATGATCAACGAGGAGGACCATCTGCGGCTCCAGTCGTTGCGGTCGGGGTTCTCGGTGAGTGAGGCGTACTCAGAGGTCGAGTCCATTGATCGTGAAGTCGGCGCGCGCGTTCCCTATGCCTATCACCCGGAGTTCGGCTACCTCACGGCGTGCCCAACCAACACGGGCACCGGGCTGCGCGCGTCGGTGCTCATCCACCTGCCGGGGCTCGTGCTCACCAAGGAGATCGGCAAGGTCCTCACCGGCCTGCAGCAAATGGGGCTCACGTATCGCGGGCTGTACGGCGAGGGCAGCGAGGTCGTCGGCAACTTCTTCCAGATGTCGAACCAGACAACGCTCGGCAGATCCGAGGAGGAGCTCCTCGATCACCTCGTCCGCGTCGTCCGCCACGTGGTCGAGCGCGAGGAAGAATCCAGGCGTGTGCTGTTACGAGACGCTGGCTATATTATCGAAGACAAGCTCTGGCGGGCGTATGGGACGCTGCGGTACGCGCGGAGTCTCACGTTCGAGGAAGCGATGAACTTCCTCAGCGGCGTTCGACTTGCGGTCGGTCTGAACCTGATGGCAGGTCTCAGTGTATATACCCTCAACAAGCTCCTGATTTTTAGCCAGTCGGCTCATCTCGCGTACGCTGCCGGAAGAGCCCTGACTGAAAACGAAGCGAACCTGGCACGAGCGAAGTTCGTACGGAAAGCGCTCGAGGAAGAGCCGGACAAGTAAGGGTTCCGCGGGTCGCCGCGACGTGCGTCGCGGCTCTGGTGTACCGCGACTGAGGATCGACTGATGAACGGATACAACTTCACCGAACGGGTGCGAAAGGTTCTCGCCATGGCGCGAGAGGAAGCATCCCGCCTGCACCACGAGTACGTCGGCACCGAGCACATTCTTCTCGGCTTGATCCGGGAAGGCGAGGGTGTCGCCGCCACCGTGCTGCAGAACCTGAACGTCGACCTCGACGAGATCCAGCAGAAGATCGAGGAGACGGTGAAGAAGGGGAAAGCGCCGCAGGCGAGCGATCTCCCGTATACCTCGCGCGCCAAGAAAGTGCTCGAGCTCGCGATGGCGGAAGCCCGCGACCTGTCGCACAGCTACGTCGGCACGGAGCACCTGCTCCTCGGCTTGCTGCGCGAGGAGAAGGGGATCGCCGCGCAGGTGCTGGCCGACGCCGGGATCAACCTCGACGCCGCGCGCGCCGAGACGCTGCGTCTGCTCGGGACCGAGATGCCGCAGGGCGGCTCGGCCACGACCGCCGAGAAGGCGACGCCGGGCGTGCCGGGCACCGCGACCAAGGGCGACAAAAAATCCAAGACGCCGGCGCTGGATCACTTCTGTCGCGATCTCACGCAGCTCGCCGCCGAGGGCCAGCTCGACCCGACCATCGGTCGCGCGAAGGAGATCGAGCGCGTGATGGAAGTGCTGACGCGCCGCAAGAAGAACAACCCCGTGCTGATCGGCGAGCCGGGCGTGGGCAAGACCGCGATCGTCGAAGGTCTCGCTCAGCTCATCGCCACCGGCGAGTGCCCGGATTCGCTCCGTGACCACCGGGTGCTCGCGCTCGACATGGCGGCCGTGATCGCGGGAACGAAGTACCGCGGCCAGTTCGAGGAGCGCCTCAAGGCGGTGATGAACGAGATCACCCAGAACAAGAACATCGTCCTGTTCATCGACGAGCTGCACACGCTCGTCGGAGCGGGCGCGGCCGAGGGCGCCATCGACGCCAGCAACATGCTCAAGCCGGCGCTCGCGCGCGGCGAGCTGCAGTGCGTCGGCGCGTCCACGTTGAACGAGTACCGCAAGTACATCGAGAAGGACGGCGCGCTCGAGCGCCGCTTCCAGACCGTGATCGTCGAGCCGCCTTCGGTGGACGAGACGGTCGAGATCATGAAGGGGCTCCGCCAGAAGTACGAGGACCACCACCGGGTCGAGATCCCGGACGCGACGCTGGTGGCGGCCTCGAAGATGTCGGACCGGTACATCACCGACCGGTTCCTGCCCGACAAGGCGATCGACGTGATCGACGAGGCCGGCGCGCGGGCGAGGCTCGCCGCGCAGCAGCCGTCGCCGGAAGTCGGCGCGCTCAAGGGCGAGCTCGAGGGCGTGAACACCGAGAAGGAAGCAGCCGTGCGCGATCAGAATTTCGAGCGCGCGGCGTCGCGGCGCGACAAGGAACGCGAGCTGCAGGGCGATATTCGCCGCGTGCAGGAAGACTGGGAGAAACACCGCCAGTCGCACCGGCCCGTGCTCGGCGAGCCAGAGATCTCGTTCATCGTCAGCCGCTGGACCGGCATCCCCGTGATGCGGCTGCAGGAAGCGGAGACGACGCGCCTGCTGCGCATGGAAGAGGAGCTGCACCAGTCCGTGGTGGGCCAGGACGAGGCGATCAAGGCGCTGGCGCGCTCCATCCGGCGGAGCCGCGCGGGACTCAAGGATCCCGACCGCCCGATCGGGTCGTTCATCTTCTCCGGGCCCACGGGCGTGGGCAAGACGGAGCTGGCGAGGTCGCTGGCGCAGTTCCTGTTCGCCGACTCCAGCGCGCTCATCCGCGTGGACATGAGCGAGTACATGGAGAAGTTCTCCGTGTCGCGCCTGATCGGTGCGCCTCCGGGATACGTGGGCTACGAGGACTCCGGCACGCTGACCAAGGCCGTGCGCCGCAAGCCGTACAGCGTCGTGCTGCTCGACGAGATCGAGAAGGCGCACCCGGACGTGTTCAACATCCTGCTGCAGGTGCTCGACGAGGGTCACCTCACCGACAACTACGGCCGCGTGATCGACTTCAAGAATACGGTGGTGATCATGACGTCGAATGTCGGCGCGCGGGACATCACCAAGGGCAAGAGCCTCGGCTTCGTGTCCGACAACCGCGGCAGCTTCGAGCGGATGTCGGAGAAGGTGAAGGACGAGATGCAGAAGGTGTTCAACCCCGAGTTCCTGAACCGGCTGGACGACGTCATCGTCTTCCACCCGCTGTCGGAGGACAACATCCGCGACATCGTGTCCATCGTGCTCCGCGACGTGCAGAAGCGGCTGGGTGACGAGCAGATCAACCTGAAGCTCACGGACCCGGCGATCGCCTTCCTGGTGAAGCACGGTTACGACCAGGACTACGGCGCGAGGCCCCTGAAGCGGGCGATCCAGCGTTACATCGAGGATCCTCTCTCGGAGAAAATTCTGTTGGCCGAGTTCGCCAAAGGCGACGAAGTGGAAGTCGACGTCGCCCCCGACGGCGCCAAGCTCGAGTTCCGCGTCCTCACGACGGCGGCGCCGCAAGCATAGTCCGTCCGTCCGGTTCGGATGGCCAAGACGTGCTCCGGGAAATCCCCGGGGCGCGTTTGCATTGGCGGGCCTCGGTGTGCCGGGAGCGTGCGGGCGGGATATCCTCCACCGCGCCTACGCTCGCAAACGGCGCTCGCTAAGACGGCGCTGTGGAGGACACCCCGCCGCGCACGCTCCCGCCGGCATCGGGCGCATGGCCAGAGGCGACGAGGCGATCGGTGTCCCCGGAGCGAGCGTCTTAGCGCGCGCAGTGTGCGCGCGTAGCGAGCGGAGCGGGACAGCGTCGTCTCGTCGCTGGACCACGATCCCGAACCGTCGTCGGGGCGGCCGGAAAAGGCGCCCGCGAACAGCGGAAAACCAGAGGGACCGTTTTCGGGGCGGCGCGTGTCTAATACGGAGCCCGCGGGGCTGTTTGCCGGGAGCCAACAGCCAATAGCCAACAGCCCTTATACTTCACAGATGCCTCGACTTCGCCTGCTGCTGCTCGCGTTGTTTGCGA
>JBPCPS010000008.1:0-3066 GCA_050998915.1 Gemmatimonadaceae bacterium | reverse complement strand
GGCGGCGCCGACGCGAACGAGAACGCGATCAAGATCGCCCGGTCGTTCACGGGCCGGCACAAGATCCTCGCGCGCTACCGCTCGTATCACGGCGGCACGGCCGGGGCGATGGCGCTCACCGGAGATCCGCGGCGCTGGACGACAGAACCCGGCCTTCCTGGTGTCGTCCACGTGCTCGATCCGCATCACGGCATGGCGCGCCCCACCGACACTGCGGAGCAGGCGCTGGCGACGCTCGAGGAGATCATTCAGCTCGAAGGGCCACATCACATCGCCGCGTTCTTCATCGAGACCGTGAGCGGCACCAACGGCGTGCTGATTCCGCCCGACGGCTACATGCAGGGCGTGCGCGAGCTCTGCACGAAGTATGGGATCCTGATGGTCTGCGACGAAGTGATGGCGGGATTCGGCCGCACAGGCGAGTGGTTCGCGATCAATCACTGGAACGTCGTCCCGGACCTGATCACGATGGCGAAGGGGCTCACGAGCGCCTACATTCCGCTCGGGGCGGTCGGCATGCGCCGGTCCATCGCAGAGAGCTTCAGGGACAAAGTGTTCCCGAGCGGGCTTACCTACAACAGCCACACGCTCGCCGCTGCCACCGCGCTCGCGACGCTCGACGTCTACGAGCAGGACGACCTGATCGGCAATGCGCGGCGACTCGGCAAGGTGATGTCGGAGCTGTTGGGGCAGCTCGCCGCGAAGCATCGAAGCATCGGTGCCGCGCGAAACATCGGGCTCTTCGGCATCGTCGAGTTGACGAAGGATCCTGGCACGAAGGCCCCGATGGCGCCGTTTGGCGGGACGTCGGAAGAAATGAAGCGGCTGAACGGCTACTTCCGCGAGGAAGGTCTCTACACGTTCGTCCGGTGGCATACGTTCTTCACGAATCCGCCGCTCTGCATCACCGAGGAGCAGCTCCGCGAGGGCTTCGCGATCATCGACCGGTCACTGACCAAGTTGGAAGCGTCCCTGTAGCCTTTTCACTTCTTCAAACCCGCCGTCCAGTTCAACAGGACCGTCAGCTCGCCCTCCTTGGCTGCGCTCGTGGGAGAGAACCGAAGCAGGAACCGGTGTTTCACACGATCGAAGGAGGCCCCCCGCCCGTCTCTACGAAGTCCTTCCTCCACGAACAGTTCTCGGGGAACGCCGGCCCGGAGGGCGCCGCTGGACCCGCTCACGTCGATGGCCATCACCGCTCCCTCGTCGGTCAGATAGAACACCGTGCTCCCCTCCGCGCTCCACATCGCGTGGCTGCCGGTGGTTGTCGACAAGCGCACACGTTGTCCGGTCGCCGGGAACGGCTGCACATACACCTGCCTGCTGCCGACATCCTCGGATGTATACGCGAGCCACCGGCCATCGGGCGAGAAGGCGCCGCCCAACTCGGGGAATTCCGATTGGATGACGGGGAACGGCTTGCCATCCCCACTCAGGGGCAGCGCCCACAAATCGGCTTGCCGGGACAGGAAGCCGCGAACGAACAGGACCAGTTTTCCGTCAGGCGAGACGTCAACGGGGATTTTGTGGGTATCGTCGGCGAAGAGCAGCTCGTCGGCGCCGGCCCCGCTTGACGCCCGCTGATACAAGTCGAGCCGGTTTTTTCGGTTCGATGCAAAAATGATCCGGTTGCCGTCGGGCGTCCATACCGGGCCGCCGTCCTCGGCGGGATCCGATGTCAGGCGCGTCGGGACGTCGCGTGCCACGTCCACCACGTAGATATCAGCCCGGCCTCCCTCATCGGCGCGGGCGACCGCGACGCGCGTGCCGTCAGGCGACACCCGGTGGGAGCGGTTTCTCGCCGGTTCGCCGCCTGTCGTCCCGGTTCGCGCCCCCTTCACGTCGAACCACTGAAGCATGTTGGCTTGACCGGCCGCGGCGCCGGTGCGATAGACGAGCACGTCTCCCGACATGGACGCGGAGAACGCGCCGCGGCCATTGGTGTTGTTATAGGCCACGCCTTCGGCAATCGGTCTCGCCTCTCCGACCACCTCGCCTGTCTTCAGATCGAAGGCATGGGCCATCAGCGTCCCGTCCCGCTGGTACAGCAGGTGGCCCCCTGAATACTCGACACTCGAACGCGCCTGGACCACTCGGGTGCGGCCGGGACCGTCGAGCGATCCGAGGTACACCGCAGTCTTCGAACTGTCGCGGTTCAATGCGAGATAGAGGAACCGCCGCCCGTCTGGAAGGAACAGCGGCCAGGCGTGAGAACGCTCGCCGGCGGTCTCGTCCAGCTGCGTGACCGGAGTCAGCGATCCACCCGTCTCGGGCAGCGTGAACAACCCGCCGGGCTCCTGTTGAACGAGAATGACCCCCTTCGAGCTCCACGCGGCGCGGCTGCCGGCTTTCGTTGCGATGGTTGTGATCGGGCCGCCGCCGATGGGGACGACCTTCAACGATTCTTCGCGGTCGGAAGCGGAGAATCCGATCGAGCGGCTGTCCGGGGACCAGAAGGGCTGCCAGGCCCCCTCCGTTCCAGCGAGTGGCCGAAAGCTGAGCGAATCGAGTGCCCGCACCCAGATCATCGCCGTATCCGGTCGAGCGCCCATCACCGCCGCGATGTGCCGTCCGTCCGGCGACACGGCCACGAACCCCGGACCCAAGAACGATTCGCTGAGGTTCACGAAAAAGCGGCGCTCGTTGAGCCGCACCGAGGGGGTCAGGAGCGCCCAGCTCGCGACCCCAGCGGCGGCGAGAAAAGACACGGCCGCGGCCGCCATCCACCAGCGCTCGCGCGTTCGCGATGGCGCGAGCCGGCCGACGGCCGGAACGACGTCCGCCTCGACAACTCCAGCCGTCCGGACGCGCTCTTCGTCGATCCAGCGAAGCTCCGCGGCGAGATCCGCCGCGCACTGCCACCGGTCATCCGGATCCTTCGCCAGGCATCTGCGCAGCAGGCGGTCCAGTGCGCGACGCAGCGAGGGGGGCAGGACGCTTTTCGTGTCCGCGACGTCGCCGAGAACGGGAGTGTCTTCGCCGATGATCGCGGCGATCAGGCCCGCGTGACTTTCCGCGTTGAACGCGCGTCGGCCACTTAGCATCTCAAAGAGCACGGCGCCGAAC
>JBPCPS010000003.1:0-4481 GCA_050998915.1 Gemmatimonadaceae bacterium | reverse complement strand
CTCGAGTACTTCTCTCACGGCGGTCGCCGGGGCTGCTGTCACCGCGTTGCCTTCGGTTATCGTGAAGGACCAGCGGGGCGCTGCGATGCCAGGCGTTCCGGTTACGTTCGCCGTCACCAGCGGCGGTGGTACGATTACCGGAAGCTCTGTCACCACGAACGCGTCCGGCGTCGCAACTGTCGGCGGGTGGACTCTCGGCACGGTTGCCGGATCGAACTCCCTCACTGCTTCGGCCAGCGGTTTAACCCCGGTCACATTTACCGCAACCGGAACAGCTGGGGCTGCTGCTTCTGCAGTGAAAACGGCCGGAGATGGGCAGACCGCCACGGCGGGGTCTGCAGTGAGTACAGCGCCAGCAGTAACAGTGAGAGATGCGAACGGAAATCCGGTTAGTGGCGTCACTGTTGTCTTCGCAGTGGCCAGCGGCGGGGGGTCCGTATCGGGGGGCACGCAGCCAACAAATAGTGTGGGTCTAGCCACGGTCGGCGGATGGATTCTTGGAACCGCTGTGGGATCGAATACGCTGCTTGCGACCGTTGGATCCCTCGCACCCATCGTTTTCACCGCAACCGGTGTTGCGGGGGCGGCCGCAACCGACCTGACCTTTCAGCACGGGGACGGTTACAGGTGGAACTCCGCTTCGGTCTACCCCTCGTCAAATTGGGATTGGCAGAAAACGGTCACGTTTCACTGGGAATCGACGGGCTATGCGGCAGGTGGCCACGGGACGATCTACGGCGTTCACTTCGTCGACGTGTACGAGCCTGGTGTCTATGCAGCGCAGGTCGCGCTGATCTCCGAGACAAACCTCGACAGCGTTCAGCAAGCGGCCTGCGCTGGCCTGGCGTACTCCGAATATTACAGCAGGATCGCGGACGGGCAGATCCTCTGCCTGAAGCGCGTGTCCACCGGAGAGTTCGCGGCGGTCAAGCTGCTCTCGCACGTCAGTGAGCCGGGCGGTACTTATGCGCAATCGGCCCTTCTGAGGGTGAAGACGTTTGGTTCCGCGCCGTAGACTCCAACGGGCGCAGTGCAGCCCGGCGATGAGCTCCGCTACCGGGCTCGTGGTCGCGCTCCCGTGCGAATCGGTGCGACGTGTGCACCTCCCGTGCACTTGAGGACACGGCCGACAGCCCGCCTAATGGACTGTCGGCCGTATCATAACACATGTAGTACCCAGCTCCCGAGGAGGGACTTGAACCCCCGACCCGGTGATTAACAGTCACCTGCTCTACCACCTGAGCTACTCGGGATCAGTACGCAAAACTACCGGATCGGCAGGGTGGAATCAACTGATATTCGGCGGAAAACACGGACTCATTCCCCTGCGCTCCGGCTTCGCTATGTTGACGAATGCCAAATAACAAAGGAACGGCGCGCAAGACCGTGCTGATCACCGGCGGCTCGGGCGGCATCGGGCTCGAGCTGGCCAAAGTCTTCGCGCGGAACGGGTACGACCTCGTGCTGGTGGCGCGCAATCGCGATACGCTCGAGGCAGCCGCGGGCGTGATCGAAGGCAAGTTCGCGGTCACCGCCCACGTGTATGCGTCCGACCTCACGCGCCCGGATTCTCCCGAGCAAATCTTCGACTTCCTCAAGAACGAGCAGATTCCCATCGAGATCCTGGTCAACAACGCCGGCTTCGGGCTCGGCGGGGAGTTTGCCGACACCGACGTGCAGCGCGAGCTCGACATGATCCAGGTCAACATCTCGGCGCTCACTCATCTCACCAAGCTCTTCCTGCCGCCGATGATCAAGCGACGCTCGGGGAAAATCCTCCACGTCGCATCGACGGCCGCGTTTCAGGCCGGACCGCTGATGGCCGTGTACTACGCGACCAAGGCGTACGTGGTGAGCTTCTCGGAAGCGATCGCCGAAGAGCTGCGCGACACCGGCGTCACCGTTTCCGCTCTCTGCCCGGGCCCGACGAAGACCGGTTTCGCCGACGCCGCTGAAATGGGAAACTCGCGACTGTTCACGGCGTTCGGCGTGGCCGACGCAGCGGATGTCGCCGAGTACGGGTACGAGTCGCTGATGAAGGGAAAACGTCTCGCGATTCACGGCCTGCGCAACAAGATCGTTGCCCAGTCCAACCGCCTCGCCCCACGCGCGCTATCGGCGAAGCTCGCGCGCATGGCCCAGGAAAGCCGGTAAAAGCGGGAACCGAAGCAATCTTTCCTCTAGAGCGCCAACTGGGCGGGGAAGGGCGCTGGCTCGCTCACCATGCTCAGCGCGCGCGTTGTTGAGGGGACCGCCTTTCTCGCGAGCAGCGGCGCCAGCCATCGGCCGGTGTGTGAATCTTCCACCAATGCGATCTCTTCCGGCCGGCCCATCGCGACGACGCGCCCGCCGCCGATTCCGCCCTCCGGCCCCAGATCTATCACCCAGTCGGCGAGCTTGATCACGTCCAGATTGTGCTCGATCAGGACGAGCGTGTGGCCCTGCTCGAGCAGCCGGTCGAACACCTTCGCCAGCTTCCTGATATCCTCGAGGTGCAGTCCCGTCGTCGGCTCGTCCATCACGTACATCTTTTTCCCGGTTTTCTTACCGGCCAGTGCGAGCTCGCGTGCGACCTTGATGCGCTGCGCCTCGCCACCCGACAGCGTCGTCGCCGGCTGCCCCAGCCGCAGATAGCCGAGCCCGACCTGCTGCAGCTGCCAGAGCGTCTGACCGAGCTTCTCCTCGCGCGGGAAAAAGCGGATCGCCTGGTCAACGGTGAGATTGAGCACCTGGTGGATGTTCTTTCCATGGACCAGCACGTCGAGCACTTCGGGCTTGAAGCGCTTGCCGCCGCAGTCATCGCAGGGGACGTAGACGTCGGCCATGAACACCATCTCGACCTCGAGCGCGCCGGCGCCCTCGCATGCTTCGCACCTTCCGCCGACGACGTTGAAGCTGAACGTGCCTGGCGTGTACTTGCGCTGCCGCGCCAGCGGAGTGTCGGCAAAGATGGCGCGGATGTCGTCGAACGCCTTCACGTATGTGACGGGATTGGAGCGCGGCGATTTTCCGATTGGGCTCTGGTCGACAAGCACGACGCCGTCGAGCGCGTCGAATCCCGCCAGCGTCGAGTACTCGCCGACCCTTTCCCCGAGGTGGATCTTGGCCGAGTGCTCGCCGACGAGCTTCGTTTCCAGCGCGCGGTAGAGGACGTCGTGGACGAGCGTGCTCTTGCCCGAGCCCGATACGCCGGTGACGACCGTCAGCGCTCCGACGGGCACGCGGATGTCCACGTTCTGCAGGTTGTGCTCGCGCGCTCCCTCGAGCGTGATCCAGCGGGGACCGAGACGCCGTCTGGCGTCAGGAAGAGGAATGGTGCGCGCGCCTGTGACGTACTGTCCGGTGAGCGGACTCTCGCTCGCGCGCGACATCGGTCCGGCGAACACAATCTCACCACCCGCCTCGCCACTGCCCGGGCCGAGCTCCACCATAAAGTCAGCGGCTTCGATCGCGGCGAGGTCGTGCTCCACCACCAGCACGGTGTTGCCGGCATCGCGGAGTCGCTGCAGAAGCTTGAGCAGCCGGTCCATGTCGCGCGAGTGGAGCCCGATGGACGGCTCGTCGAGCACGTAAAGCGTATCCACGAGCTGCGAGCCGAGCGAGTTCGCCAGTCCGATCCGCTGCGCCTCGCCGCCCGACAGAGTGCGTGTGGCGCGATTCATGGAGAGATATTGGAGCCCGACGTCGCGCAGGAAGGTGACGCGGTCACGCGCTTCCTTGAGTATCATCGCCGCGATCTCCCGCTCGTACTGCGACAGCGACAGCTCCGTCAGCCAGATGGCGAGGCGGTCAACCGCCAGCTCGGCCACCTGCGCGATGTTCAGTCCGCCGACGCGCACGTCGAGCGACTCCGGCTTCAGCTTGCTTCCGTGACAGGTCGGACATTCCTGCGCCGTCTGGTACTGCCTGAGGAAAACACGGATGTACTGCTTGTACCGCTTCTCCTCGAGGTCGCGCAGGAAAGGGAATATGCCCTTGTAGCCGCGCGTCTTTCCGTGCAGCAGGAGCTGGCGCTGTTCCGCCGGCAGCCGCTCCCACGGCCGGTCGAGCGGGATCCGCTCGCGCCTGGCAAAGTCCGACAGCGCCCGCCGCTTGTTGTCGTAGCGCGGCTTGGTCCACGGATCAATCGCTCCATCGATCAGCGACCGCGACGGGTGCGGCACGATCAGCGTCTCGTCGTACTCGAGTATCGCGCCAAACCCGTTGCACTGCGGGCACGCGCCGCGCGGATTGTTGAAGGAGAAGAGCTGTGGCGATGGCGCCGGCGCAACCGTGCCGTCGTTGGCGCACTCGAACCGCTCCGTGAATCCAAGCCGGGCCACGAGACGCCCGTCGATCGGTGAAATCGCCGGCTCGGCCAGCAGGATGACACAGTCGCCCTCGCCCTCCGCGAACGATGTCCCCACGGCGTCGCTGAGCCGTCCCGCCGATTCCGGCGAGACGGCGAGCCTGTCCACCACGACCAGCAGGTCTTTCGCGCG
>JBPCPS010000202.1:0-3867 GCA_050998915.1 Gemmatimonadaceae bacterium | reverse complement strand
GTCTTAGCTCGCGTTGTGTGCGAGCGTAGCACCCGAGCGCGGGCACACGGTCCGCCTCCACACGGCGCACAGATCTATCCTCGCGGTCCCGCGTCGCGCACGGCTGGGTCTGCGTTCTGGAACCGCGCGAAGTTCTCGCGAAACATCCCCGCGAGCTTGCGCGCCTGTTCGTCATAGGCTGCGCCGTCGGACCAGGTTTCGCGCGGATGCAGCACGTCGCGCGAGACGCCGGGGACTTCGGCGGGGATGCGCAGGCCAAAAATTGGGTCGGGGTCGAAAGCCACGCTGTCGAGCTTGCCCTCGAGCGCGGCGTGGATCATCTCGCGCGTGTGCTGCAGCTTCATGCGTTGGCCCACGCCGAACGCGCCCCCGCTCCAGCCCGTGTTCACCAGCCACACGCGGGAGCCGTGCTTGCGCAGCAGCTCGCCAAGCATGTCGGCGTACTTGGTTTGGTGCCACACGAGGAACACCGCGCCGAAGCACGCGCTGAAGGTGGCCTGCGGCTCCGTCACTCCGCGCTCGGTGCCGGCGACCTTGGCAGTGTAGCCCGAGAGGAAGTAGTACATCGCCTGCTCGGGGGTGAGCAGCGAGATAGGGGGCAGCACGCCGAACGCGTCGGCCGTGAGAAAGATCACGTTCTTCGGATGTCCGCCGCGGCCGTTGGGCACCGACTTCGGGATGTAGTGCAGCGGATACGATGCGCGCGTGTTCTCGGTGATCGACTTGTCGTCGAACTTCACGCGTTTCGTGATCGGGTCGAGCACCACATTTTCCAGAATCGTGCCGAACATCTGCGTGGTCCGGTAGATGTCGGGCTCCCCCTCGGCCGATAGGTTGATGACCTTGGCGTAGCAGCCCCCCTCGAAATTGAAGACGCCGTCGCCCGACCAGCCGTGCTCGTCGTCGCCGATCAGATGGCGCTCGGGGTCCGCGGACAGCGTGGTCTTCCCGGTTCCCGACAGACCGAAGAAGAGCGCGGTGTCGCCTGCGTCGCCGGAATTCGCCGAGCAGTGCATGGACAGCACGCCCTGCTTGGGGAGCATGTAGTTCATGACCGCGAACATCGACTTCTTGAGCTCGCCGGCGTAGCGCGTCCCGCCGATCAGGATCATGCGCTCCGTGAGGTTGAGCACGATGAACGTGCCCGTGCGCGTGCCGTGCTTCGCGGGCGTCGCCTCGAACTCGGGCGCGTGCAGCACCGTGAAATTGGGATCGAACGTCGCCAGCGCGCTCGGCTCGGGCCGGATGAACATGTTCCGCACGAACGCCATGTGCCACGCGGTCGGCGAGACGTAGCGGACCGACAGCTGGTACGCGGGGTCGGCGCCGCAGTGCAGGTCCTCCACGAACAGCTCGGGCGCGGAATCCAGATGCTTGCGCACGTCGGCGAGCAGCGCGGTGAAGTGGGCCGGGGAGATCGGCTGGTTGACCGTGCCCCAGTCGACGTCCTTCTCCAACACGGAATCGCGCACGACGAACTTGTCGTTCGGCGAACGGCCGGTGTGCGGGGCGGTGCGCGCCACGAACGGTCCCATCTCGGCGAACTCGCCTTCGCCGCGCCTGGCTGCCGCCAGCATCAGCTCCGGTCCCACCAGGTTCCAGTGAACCTCGCCGACGGGGTGCAATCCCTGCCCGGCCAGGCTCTGGCCCCTCTCGCGAACTGTCCCCGCCGCATGCGGCTTGGTATCGGTCATGGTCATCCTTGCTATTTCTCCAGCGTCAGGCGCGCGCGCCCGCCGCAGCATCGTTATCAGCCCGTCTCAGTCTGCCCTGGCCGGTGCGCTCCTGCGCGTCGATCACGGCCACGGCCGCCATGTTCAGAATCTCCTGCACGTCTGCGCCCTGCTCCAGCACGTGCACCGGTCGATTCATGCCAACCAGGATCGGCCCGATCGCGGTGGCCCCACCGAGGTGGTTCAGCAGCTTGTAAGCAATGTTGCCGGCGCTGAGGTTCGGAAAGATCAGAACGTTCGCCCGCTCCTTCAGAGTGCTGAACGGATACGAGCTGGCGAGAATCGTCTCGTCCATCGCCGTGTCAGCCTGCATCTCGCCGTCCACGATCAGGGAAGGGTCGCGCTCACGCAGCAGCGCTACCGCCCGCGCCATCTTTTCCGTTTCCGGGTGACGAACGGATCCGAAGTTCGAGAACGACAGCAGCGCAATCCGCGGCGTGATTCCGAACGTCTGCACGATCCTGCCCGCCGAATACGCTATCCGCGCGAGCTGCTCCGCCGACGGGTCGATGTTGACCGTGGTGTCTCCGCAGAAAATAACGTGTTTGTCGAACACGAGCATGTACAGGCCGCTGACGACCTCCGCCTTCGGATGCGCCCCGATGACCTCGAGTGCGGGGCGGATCGTCTCGGGGTAGTGCATGTTGACCCCCGACACCAGCGCGTCCGCGTCTCCCAGGGCGACCATCACGGACCCGAAATAGTTGCCGTTGAACAGGCGCTGGTGCGATTCGCCGTGGCTCAACCCTTTCCGTTGCCGGCGCTGCCACAGGTAATGCGCGTACTGCTCGCGCCTCGGCGAAGTGGCCGGGTCCTCGATGACGATCTCGTTGAGCGAGATCGCGTGGGCCGCGGCGACGGCTTCGATCGCTTCCTGGTTTCCGAGCAGGATCGGATGCGCTATCCCCTCGTCCACGAGCAGCCGCGCGGCGCGGATGATCTTCGGCTCCTCACCTTCCGGGAACACGATCCGCTTCGGATCCTGGATGGCGCGCATCATGATGCCCCGCATGAGCCCTCGCGCGCGACCCAGCCGCGACTCGAGCTGATGCCGGTAGTCGTCGAGGTCGATGAATTCCTTGGCGACGCCGCTCGCGACGGCGGCCCACGCCACGGCCGGCGCGACCCACAGAAGCACGCGTGGATCGAAGGGGAAGGGAATCAGATATTCCCGCCCGAACTTGACCGACCGCAGCCCGTACAGGCGGGACACGCTCTCCGGCACGTTCTCCCGCGCCAGCGCAGCGAGGGCGCGCGTCGCGGCCATCTTCATCGCTTCGTTCACCTCGGTCGCGCGCGAGTCGAGCGCCCCGCGGAAGATGAACGGGAATCCGAGTACGTTGTTGACCTGATTGGGATAATCGCTCCTGCCCGTCGCGACGATGGCGTCCGAGCGGACGGCTTCGACTTCGTCTGGCAGAATCTCGGGCACGGGATTGGCGAGCGCGAAGATGACCGGCCGCTCCGCCATCCCGGCGATCATCGCTCCCGTCACCGCGCCCGCGACGGACAGTCCGACGAAGACGTCGGCCCCTTGCAACGCTTCCGCGATGGTGCGCAGCGCGGTCCTGGCAGCGAAGCGGGCCTTGTACGGATCCAGGTCCGCGCGTCCGTCGTGGACCACGCCGTGGCTGTCGCACAGCAGGATGTTCCCGCGCTGCACGCCGAGGCGCACGTAATGCTCGGCGGTCGCGATCGCCGCGGCGCCGGCACCCGAAAACACGACGCGCACCGACTCGATCCGCTTGTCGGCGATATCCAGCGCGTTGAGCAGCGCCGCTCCGGATATGATCGCCGTCCCGTGCTGGTCGTCGTGAAAGACCGGGATCTTCAGCGTCTTGCGGAGCGTCTCCTCGATGTAGAAGCAATCGGGGGCACGGATGTCCTCGAGATTTATCCCGCCGACCGTGGGCTCCAGCAGCTGGCAAAACCTGATGACGTCGTCGGGGTCCTCCGATCCGATCTCGAGATCGAAGACGTCCAGATCCGCGAACTGCTTGAAGAGGTTACCCTTGCCCTCCATGACAGGCTTCCCGGCGAGCGCGCCGATGTTCCCCAGGCCCAGGACCGCGGTGCCGTTGGTCACAACGGCGACGAGGTTGCCCTTCGCCGTGTATTTGTAGGCGTCTTCCGG
>JBPCPS010000098.1:0-9387 GCA_050998915.1 Gemmatimonadaceae bacterium | reverse complement strand
AAGGAGCCGTCGTCCTTGGCAATTGCGCCGGCGACCAGGGACGAATCGCGCTTGCTCCGGACCGTTATGGTAGCACCGGCCACGGGAGCGTTGTCACCGTCGGCGAGGACAACGCCGCGGACTTCTCCGGGTCCTACCGGCGGCGGCCCGGCGGGACGCGGCGGCGTCTGCTGCGCCGGTATCGAGGCCGCCGTCAGGAGGGTCAGGAGCCCGAGCAGGGCGAAGGATGCGCGTTTCATCGGTAGATCTCGTTTTCGTGTATGTGTCCTGCGCGGGCCGGGCGGGCCTCCACGCGAACCGTCCCACCGGGCTACCTACGCGAGCGTGATCCGGGGGTTTCAGTGGTCGCATCGAGGGCCGCCCCTGGCTCAACTGCGAGCGGCAGCGGCAGACCCCCGGTTTCCGAGACGGCCAAGTACTTTACACTACAAAGTCACTCGTCGCTTGTCAACGGCGGAGGCCGGTGCGACGTCTAGCCCGCGAACGCGCGCTCGAGCGGATCGATGTCCAGCTTCTTCATCTTCAGCATCTGCGCCATGGCGCGGTCGCGCTTGGCTGGGTCGGGGTCGGCGAGCATCTCGTGCAGCCGGGTAGGTGCGACCTGCCAGGAAAGCCCGAACTTGTCCTTCAGCCAGCCGCACGGACCTTCCTCGCCACCACCGGCGGTGAGCTTGCTCCAGAAGTAATCGATTTCCTTCTGGTCTGCGCACGGAATCTGGAACGAGATTGCCTCGTCAAACTTGAACTGCGGTCCGCCGTTGAGCGCGGTGAATTCCTGGCCCTCGATCGAGAAGACGACGACCATGACGCTTCCCGCGGGCTTTCCGTGGACTTCCTGGCCGGCTTCTGGATACCGCTCGACGCGTTCGATCTTCGAGTTCCTGAAGATCGACACGTACAGCTCAGCCGCTTCCTCCGCCTGGGTGTCGAATCACAGGCACGGCGTGATCTTCTTAGAATTCATGGGTGTTTCTCCAAGTGATACATCAGACCGTTGGTGCAGGTACCGAGATCGAAATGAAACTGTGGCTGGACGCCGACGCTACGCCGCGAGAGGTGAAAGAAATCTGTTTCCGGGCCGCTGAGCGGCTCGGGATCGAGACGATCCTCGTCGCGAATCAGCGCATCCAGCTTCCACTCGGGAACGCTCATGTGTCAGCTGTGCGCGTGGATGGCGGGCCGGATGTGGCCGACGTGTACATAGCCGAGCACGCTGCGGGCGGTGATGTCGCCGTCACCGCCGACATCCCGCTGGCCGCGCTACTCGTGCCGAAAGGCGTCATGGTGATCGATCCACGCGGCGAGGAGTACACGGAGGAGAGTATCGGCGAGCGGCTCTCGGTTCGAAACTTCATGGACGGCTTGCGCAGCTCCGGCGTCGAGACCGGCGGCCATGGCGTGTTCGGCGCGCGGGAGAAGCAGGCATTCGCGAACGCGCTGGACCGCGCGCTCACCCGGGCGGCGCGCCGGCCAGCAGCGCCGGATCCACCGATTGTGCCGTGATCTCGAATACGAGGCTCCCAGATGAGCGGGTCCGCCGCCGCGGCGAACAGCGCCGCGAAATCATCCGCTCGCAGCGGTCTCAGCTCGAGGAGAACTCCCGTGACAGTGGGCTGCAGCTCAAAGGCCACGCTGCTCCGGGGCGCTGCTACGTCGCTGAACCGGTCTTCGCCAGCTCGTAAATCGAGCCGCCGGCGGCCGCGATGTGGGCGAGTCGGGTCTCCGGCATCGCGAAGTGCTTGAGCGCGGCGCTCTCAACCTTCTCCTCGCCGCCGCCCTTGTTCAGCGCCGCACGGCGGATCCGCTTCGCCTGCCGCAGCGGGCCCGCTCCCGCGGGGTCGAGCGCGAATACCTCCGACGAGTCGAACCGGTTCAGGAAATCCACGATGTAGTTGAACGACCGGTCCATGTACGCCGACGATTCCTGCTCGCCAAGGTCCCACCGGCTGTTCTCCGAGATCATCTGGAAGATCCGCTGCCACCCGTCCGAGTCGGCGACGCGGACCATCCCGCGGAAGATTCGCCGGTTGGTGGGAGTGCTGAAGATCGTGGGGCTGAGAATGCGGTCGAGGTGCGCGTCCGAATGCTCGTGGTCGCGCAGGATCACCTCCCGCGCGAGCCGCGAGAACCGCTCGCCGAGGTGCATCTCGAAGCGGCTCTCCCAGTAGCTGTGTCCGATGGCGCTCGTCGTGGACGTGACCGTGAGCTGCCGCGGCACGAAGTAATTGTGCGCCACCGAGTCGGCGGCGAGGTGCGCGAGGTAGCCCAGCGCGAAGCTGCGCACGGGATCGTTGCGCGCACGCTCGTGGATCTCGAGCCCAACCTTCCACGAATGACAGTGCCGGCCGGCGAGCGCGTACTTCTTGGCCATGCTCGTGTCGGCCGCAATCGAGCCGTACAGGAAGTCGTGCGGGAAGGCAGAGATCAGCGCCGCTATGTTGCCCGGCACGAGGTTCAGCGACTTGAGCAGCGCCTCGCCGAGGAAAATGTGCGTGCCCGGCGTCCACGCGTAGGCGACCTCGGGAGTGAGTGCGAGGAGCCCGACCGCCGCGATCGCCGCGCTCGCCGCGACTCCAGCCCACGCAAACAGCCTGGGCAATGCTACGATGCGTAAGGCCAGGGTCGATGCCGTCCCCGCAGGTCGCGTCTTAGCTCGCGTGGTTTGCGAGCGTAGCGACCGCAGGGGACTGCTTCGATCCCGGCCAGCGCAACGAGCTCTAGATCCCGATCCGCTTGCGCTGACGCCGAATGGCTTTGCGAAGGTCACGCGCTTCGTGCTCGACCGTCTCGTTGATCGCCTCGCGCGCCGCATCCACGTAATCGCGCACGGTCTCCGTCACGTCGTCCAGTGCCGGCAGCCGCTCCAGCAGCGGCTCGCTGTGCTCGCGGGCCCAGCGCGCGCCCCGAACCGCGCTCTTGCGCGCGCTCCGTGCGTACGGGGGAATCGTGTCGCCGGCCCACCGTGCGCCTTCGAGCCCCATCGCGCCGCTCCACTTCGCGCCGCGGCCCACCGCGTCCAGCACCGGCCGGAGCGGCCGGTTGCCGCTTGGGCCCCGCCGCACGAGCAAAGCGATGCCCGCGCCGATCGCGACTCCGATCACCGCCGCCGTCAGGAGATCGAACTGCTCCTCGCGATCCTCGTTGAAATCATCCACGGGGGCGGATGCGCGGCGTTTCTGGCCTGCTGTCGGCCCCTTGGTCTCCGATGATGCCACCATTGTCCAGCCCCTCCTCGTCAAAAGACTCGTCTGCGAAAGATTCATCGAGCGCCTCGCCCACGCGCTCCACCGCGTCCACCAACCCCGGGTCGCGCAGCCGTGCGCGCCGCGCCTTCCGGCCGCGCCCGCGAGCGAAGGTCGCCGCTCCGGTACCGACACCCTTGATCGTGGAAACCGATGCGATGAACACCGCCTCGATCTCCTCCTGTGCCACTTCCAGTAGCGCGTTCAGCTCGTCGATCCTCTCCTCGGCGAGCCCGGCGGCTTTGAGCAACTTCTGATTTGCCGACGCCACCGTCTGGTTGACCTGCTGCACGTCCACGCGAAGGGACGTCGTGATGTAATCCAGATTGTCCGTGATCGAGCTAGCGTGGCGCATCAGCGGATTGATGTCGCCGTAAATCCGGTCGAGCGTGTCGCTGATCTTCTTATGCGTCTTCCTGACGTTCAGCGCCGCCGGTATCAGCGCGGCCGATAGCGCCAGGAACGTGATCGTCAAGACTCCGCTGGCCACGCTCGTCACGCGCGTCCACCAGCTCGGATCTTCGGCGACCTGCTTGGTGAAGATCGTGTCGGGCAGCACGGCGGCCTGCTGCGCAAGCAGGTCGAGAACTGCCATCGTCCAGGTGTTCACGCGCACGATGTGTGCAAGGGAAGGGCCATGTAGGCTGTTGGCTGTTAGCTATTGGCTGTTAGCTATTGGCTGTCGGTGTCGGGACGAAATCTACTGGCTGCGATTTGCGGCGAAGTCAAACCAGCAGAATTAGCCAGCAGCCAACAGCCAACAGCCAACAGCCAACAGCCAATAGCCAATAGCTAACAGCCGCCTCCCTGCGATATTTCGGAAACCTCGACCCAACCTCGAATGGCAGCCGTCCAGTATGTAGTCGAAGGCAGAGCGACGCTCAAAGGATCCATCCGTCCCTCGGGCAACAAGAACGCGGCGCTCCCGATCCTGGCGGCGGCGCTGCTGTCGCGCCACCCGGTGCGGCTCGAGAACGTCCCGCGGATCCGGGACATGGAGACGCTCGTCGCGCTGATCCGCTCGATGGGTGTGGTGATCGACTGGGAGGGTCGGAACACGCTCGAGGTCCACGCCGCCAAGCTCGACGGCAGCAACCTCGACCCGGTCCTGTGCAGCACGATCCGCGCGTCCATTCTCCTCGCGGCTCCGCTGCTCGCCCGTTGCGGCGAAGTGTCGCTGCCGTCGCCGGGCGGCGACGTGATCGGGCGCCGCCGCATGGACACCCACTTCCTCGCGCTGCAGGCGCTGGGCGCGAAGGTGAACGCCAGCGACCAGTTCGAGCTGACCGCCAAGCAGTTCACGGGCGCGGACTTCTTCCTGGACGAGCCGAGCGTCACGGCTACCGAGAGTGCGCTGATGGCGGCGGCCGCCGCCGAGGGGACGACTATCCTGCGGAACTGCGCGAGCGAGCCGCACGTGCAGGATCTCGCTTGGTTCCTGTGCAAGCTCGGCGCGCGCATCGAGGGCGTCGGGACCAATACCATGACTATCCACGGCCAGCACGAGTTGGGGCACGGACCCGTCACGCACGCCATCGGCCCTGACCACATTGAAGTCGGTTCGTTCATCGGCCTCGCCGCGGTGACCGGCTCCGAGCTGCGCATCGTCGACGCCGGGGTCGAGCACCTGCGCTCGACCCGCATGGGCTTCGCCAAGATGGGAATCGAATGCCTGGTTGAAGGCGATGACCTGATCGTCCCCGCCAAGCAGTCGAAGGAGATTCAGCCGGATCATGGCGGGCACATCTCCAAGCTGGAAGATCAGCCGTGGCCCGCTTTCCCGGCGGACACCATGTCCATCGCCATCGTGACAGCGACGCAGTGCAAGGGGTTGATCATGATGCACGAGAAGATGTTCGAGTCTCGCCTCTTCTTCGTGGACAAGCTGATCGCGATGGGCGCGCGCATCGTGCTATGCGATCCGCACCGGGCGCTGATCACCGGCCCGCAGAGGCTGCACGGAGCGTACATGGACTCGCCCGACATCCGCGCCGGCATGGCGCTGCTGCTCGCGGCCATGTGCGCCGACGGCACCAGCCGGATCAACAACGTGCAGCAGATCGAGCGCGGCTACGAGCGGATCGACGAGCGGCTCAACGCCCTCGGCGCGAACATCCGCCGGGTCGAGGACCGCCGCGGCGAGCCACCCGCGGGTCGCGTAGCCTGACGATTTCGCTCGAGCCGGTCCCCGGGCTCGACGACCTCGGCGTTCGCGCATTCACCACGACCCGCGAGGCCGGGACGTTCAGCCTTTCGGGCGGCGACCCCGAGGACGAGGTGATGGGCCGCTGGTCGGAGTTGGAGCGCGAGATCGCCGGGGAGGCAACGGCTGTGGTGCTCGCCCGGCAAGTGCACGGCACCAAGATCCACGAGCACGGCGGGGGATTGCTGGGTTGGGTGCGCACCGGCGAAGGAGACGGCCACATCACCTCGGAGCGCGGCCTGGCGCTCGCCGTGTCCATCGCCGACTGCGTGCCTGTTTTCATGGCGCATCCCTCGGGGACCATCGCGCTGCTGCACTCCGGCTGGAAAGGGACGGCCGCCGGGTTCGTCACGCGCGCAACGGCGGCGTTCTCGATGCTCGCCAAGCCGCCGGCGGAGCTGCGCGTGCATCTGGGACCGGCGGTCTGCGGGCGATGCTACGAAGTCAGCGCCGACGTCAGGGAGCAGCTGACCGGGCAGCCGGCGAACCGCCCGGGACAGGTAGACCTGCGGTCATTGCTGGCCGAGCAGGCAAGCGCGGCGGGGGTGCGCCAGATCTCGATGAGTCCATGGTGCACACGCCACGACAACGACAGGTTCTTTTCGCACCGGGCTGGGGATAGCGGCCGGCAGGTTGCCGTCATGACGCTGAGGTTGTAACCGCCAGAAAGGACGCAGCGCGCAGGACGCAGCGCGCAGCGCCCTTCCCCTCGTTGCGGCGACGCCGCCTGACGACTATTATTAAGGTTGTCGCGCGGATCTTTCGTGGGACGGAATGTGGGGGAAGTTCGCCCCACATTTTTTTGTTCTCTGCAACCATATCATAAAGTAGATGAAGTCAGAGCTGGAACCCATTGTGAAGGAAGCTCTTGCGGAGATCGGGCTCGAGCTGTTCGAACTGCGGCGCGGGGGCACCAGAAATCGCCCCGTCGTCGATGTACGGATCGACCGGACTGGTGGGCAGAACATCAGCATCGAGGATTGCGCGCGCGCGTCGCGGGCGATCGAGGCGAAGCTGGACGTGGACGAAGACGGACAACGATACGTGCTGGAGGTGTCGTCGCCGGGGGTCGAGCGGCCGCTGCGGGACGCGGCCGACTGGGCCCGGTTCGTCGGGAAGAAGGCAAACGTGAAGAGCGACCTGCTGGGCGGGATGGCGGAGGTCGAGATAATGGGAATCGAGCACGAAGACTGGCGGGAGATCGCTGTCATGCGTACGGCGAAGGGCGAGGAGCTGCGGCTGCCGCTCAACGAAGTGCGGGAAGCGCGGCTCTCGTTTAACTGGAATCGATAGAGGCCCCGATGTCGGCAGATATTTTGATCGCGCTCCGCGAGCTCACCAACTCGAAGCAGTTGGACCGCTCGGAGCTGCACGGACTGATTCAGGACGGCATCCATGCCGCCCTCGCCAAGCGTCACGGACCCACGGTCCAGGCCGAGGTGGACATCGACGAGTCGAAGGGCTCGATCAAGATCGTCCTGCTCAAGACGGTCGTCGAGGAAGTCACCGACCCCGCGCGCGAGATCGCGCTCGAGGAAGCGCGGATGACCGACGAGGAGTTCCAGGTCGGCGACATGATGGAGGAGCCGGTGGACTTCGCCGAGTTCGGACGCACCGCCGTACAGGCGGCCAAGCAGCGGATCATTCAGCGCGTGCGCGAGGGCGAGCGGACCCGTATCCGGGACGAGTTTTCCAGCCGCGTCGGCGAGCTGCTCTCGGGAGAAGTCCAGCAGATCGAGCGCGGCAAGCTCGTCGTCATGCTGAACAAGTTCCGTGAGGCCGAAGCGATCATTCCTTATCGCGAACAGAACCACCGCGAGCACTTCCACCAGGGCGAGCCGGTGCGCGCCGTGCTGAAGCGCGTCGAGGAGACGCCCAAGGGCCCGCGCCTCGTGCTGAGCCGCTCGGACGCGATGTTCGTGCAGGCGTTGTTCAAGCTCGAGGTGCCGGAGATTCAGCAGGGGATCGTCGAGATCCGTGCCGCGGCGCGCGAGGTGGGTAGCCGCACGAAGATCGCGGTCTTCTCCCGCGACGATGCGGTCGATCCGGTCGGAGCGTGCGTCGGCATCAAGGGCTCGCGCGTGCAGGCCGTCGTCAACGAGCTGGCCGGCGAGCGGATCGATATCGTGCCCTGGTCGCAGGACCCGGAGCGCTTCGCCAAGCTGGCGCTCGCGCCCGCCCGGGTCGCGCGGGTGTTCAGCGACCCAGCGACGAAGACGATTCAGGCCGTGGTGGACGAGGACCAGCTGTCGCTCGCGATCGGCCGTAACGGCCAGAACGTCCGGCTCGCGTCCGAGCTCACCGAATGGAAGATCGATCTGTATTCCAGCCGCGAGTGGATGGAGCGCGCTGGCGATCAGCCGATCTTCGCCCCGCTCCCCGAGGACTCGGCCGTGAACCCGCGTCTCGCCGAGATCGACGGGATCTCCGCGGCGACGTCCGCGGTGCTGGAGGAGGCTGGTTACAAGCGGCTGGACGACATCATCGATCTCGAGCGCGAGGACTTCCTGCGTCTGGCCGGGATCGCGCCGGAGGAGGCTGACCGCCTCATGTCGATCATCAATGAGCTGACCACGGACGACGCAGCCGCCGAGCCCGCGGCGAGCCAAGCGGAAGAGTCTGCCGTCGGAATAGATCCGCGTGCGGCGCCGCTCCCAGGCAACGAGGAAGCGCTGCGGGAGATCAACGAAGGGACCGCCGACACGGAGGACTTCGGACCGCCGGTGCCTGGTGGAGACGATGCGAACGAGATGGCTAAGGAGGAGCCGAAGGTGGAGAGCAAGCCCAAGGCGAAGGGCAAAGTGAAGGCGGAGGGCTGATCGCCGCGGATTCCGCCAAGCTCCTGCGTCTGATCGGGCTCGGCGTCCGCGGCCGCACGGTAGTGGTTGGCGTGGACCAGGTGAGGCGCTCGGTTCTGAAAGGGAAAGTAAAATTGGCGGTGGTTGCGCCGGATGCGGCGCAAAACAGTCTGGACAAGGTTCTGCCGTTGCTGGCGGCGCGGCATGTACGGGTGATCGAGGCGCCGAGCGCGCGGGAGCTGGGCGCAGCGGTCGGCAGGGCGTCGACGGCCGCGGTGGGAGTGCTGGACGCGCAGCTGGCGAAGGGAATGCTGACGATTGGTGACATTTAAGAAGGTCCGGAGAAAAAGTTGAGCAAACTTCGAGTTCACGAAATGGCAGCGGAGTTCGGCGTCTCGAGCGAGGAGGTCCTGGACCTCCTGCGCCAGATGGACGTACCCGTGCGCAGCCACGTGAGTGCATTGAGCGACGACCAGATCGCGCGGCTGCGAGCCCGCTGGGAGCGCGAGAAGCGCGCGCGTGCCGAGAAGCCCGCGACCGCGTCGCGCCGGCGTCGGAGCACGGCTGCCGAGAAGGCGGCTCCGCCTGCGCCTGCGCCCAAGGCGGCAGCCGCGGAGCCGCGACGCAGACGGCGCGCGGCGCCGCCCGTGTCGGAAGCGGCCGAAGTCGCTCCTGAGCCCGAAGTCGCTCCACGGCCGTCCGCGCCGGTCGAAGCTGTACCGGCCATGCGTCACCGGCCGGCGGCTCCGCCCGCGCCCGGGCAGATCCAGAGGGCCGTTGCCCCACCGGTCGCGTTTCCGGCAGCAGCCGCTCCGCCACCGCCGGCGGCGCCAGCCCCGACGCCGCGATCCGACCAGGCCGCAGCCGCGTCTCCCACAGTTCCACCGATACCCGAGCGGCAGCGGCCCCGTCCCATCGTGCCCGGCGCTCCGCGCCCGCGGCCCGTCGCGAGCGGCAGTCCGTACGGCCCGCCCCGTCCGATCGCTTCCGCTTCTCCTGGCGCAGGCACGCCGACGCGCCGCGAAGACCGGCCGGCTGCTGGAGGCGCGCGCACCGACGACCTCCGCGGTCGCGCCAAGCGCGGCAAGCGCGGCGCAGTGGATCAGCAGGCGGTGTCGGACAACATCTTCAAGACGATGACGGC
>JBPCPS010000084.1:0-9146 GCA_050998915.1 Gemmatimonadaceae bacterium | reverse complement strand
CGACCCCGCGCCGCGCGAGCTGCTCGCGATCTACGCCGACGAGTCCTGCCTCGGCAACGGCCGTGAAGGGAAGAATCCCGGCGGCGCCGCGGGGGTGATCGAATGGCTGAGCGGCAAGAGCGGCAAGCTCAAGCGCTGGGACTACTGGATCTCCGAGCCCGCCACCACCAACAACCGGATGGCGCTCCGATCGGTCATAGAGGCGTTACGGGGCATCTCCAGCAAGGGCAGGAGCTTCACCGTCCACTTCACCACCGATTCCCGCTATATCGTGGACGGGATGAACGTGTGGAGGCACAACTGGAAGGCACGTGGCTGGACGCGCAAAGGGGGGATAATCCTGAATCTAGAGCTCTGGAAACAGGCGGATGCCGCCGCCCTTGCACACGATGTGCATTGTGAATGGGTCAAAGGCCACGCCGGGCACCCCCAGAACGAGTACGCCAACTACCTCGCCTTCAAAGCAGCCGGCGAGCTATCGGCATCTGACGGGCTGCGACGCTCGGGCTTCGACGAATGGATGGCTGGCAAAAAGCCGGGCGTAAAATCGCTCGGCCAGGTTGCCACCTTCCCGACAGCGACAACTTTCAAGGGTACGCGCAATGGATGATCTGGATCGTGTCTTTCAGCGGTTGGTGCAGAACCTCCGGTCTCGCTCCGGCGACCAGGTGGCAAACCCGTTCACCGTCGCCGAGCTGTACGAGCAGATCGTTCCGTACCGGCACAACCGCCGCGAGCTCGGCATCGAGACGAACCAGGATTACGAGATGGCCGTGATCCGGCTGCTGTCGGGCGAGCGGGATTACATCACGGGCGACGACGCCATGCAGGACGCGCTCAAGAAGGAGATGGCGTCGCAGAACCCGGACACCGGAGCTTTCCGCGAATACGCGGCGACGCAGATATCGATCTCGCCCGCCGCGCTGGAGAACAGGCCCTCGCGCCAGGCAACACCCGCGCAACAGCGTCCAGCCTTTGCGCCCACTGCCACCGCCGGCGGTCCAGTGGCGAAAAGCACGGCCGTCATGGACGACCGGGTGCAGGACAGCGCCGCTCCCGCGCCCGCCGCTCGACCGGGCAAAACTTCGACTTTCGGAAACGTCGGAGAGCTGACCGCGCCCCAGGGGTGCCGCTACTGCAGCGGAACTCTCCCCGAGGGAAAGACCGTCACGTTCTGCCCGCACTGCGGCCAGAACCTGTCGCTCAATCAGTGCCCCGCCTGCGGCACCGAAGCGGAGCAGGGATGGAAATTCTGCATCGGCTGCGGCCGGCCAAATACTTGACCAACCAGGAACCAAAAATGTCGAAGCTCATTCGCTCGTCTCTGATTCTCTTCGTTACGGCTGCGATCACCGCGTGCGCCTCGGGTGGCGGAACCACCCAGCTCCCCAACGACGGCGGGGCGGGTCCGGCCGACCAGACGATTTCGTCGGCGGCGACATGGCCGATCGCGACGCGGGAGCACCTCGACACGTGGTTGCACGGATACGCGATGATCCAGGACGACACGTCGCTGGTGCCGCTCTTCCGCCGCGGCTACAAGTCCGAGATGCGGGCGATGCGGACGCGCGCCAACGTCTCGACCGGGCTCGACGCCAACATGACGGCGCTCCGCGCGCGGTTCGTCATAAACCCCGCGCTCGGCAACGCGCACTTCCTGCCATTGCAGTTCGACTCTCCGGAATCCATGCGGCAGGCGATCGAGGTATTCGTCCGCGCCGAGGGCGACCCCCGGCAGGCGACTTCGCAGGAAGGAGCCAATGCGATCGCGCTGCTCGCGCGCTATTTCCCGACGGGTCCCGACCGCGACTGGCTGCGGCTGTTCCGCCGATCGCTCGACGAAGAGAGCACGCGCTTCTATCACGACTACTGGACCCGCGAGCAGGCCAACCGCGCGACGGTGCTGCGAAGAGTGGACGAGCTCTGGCAGCAGCATCGCCCGGCGTTGCAGACGTACATGAGCAACAGCCAGCAGGGCGGCGGCAGGGTGTTTCTTTCTCTTCCGCTGAATGGCGAAGGGCGCACGATGGCCGCGGGGCGGAACAACACCATCACGGCGGTGACTTTCCCGGCCGCCGAGAACAATGCGATCGAGGCGGTTTACGTGATCGTGCACGAGCTGATGTTCGCCGCGGCGAATACGGCGGTGACAGACAACATCACGCCGACGGAGCAGCGCGATGGCGCGGGCGACCGGTACACAAGCGCGGCTGCGGTGCGCGGCGGGCTGCTTCTACTGCAGAAAACGATTCCTTCGCTGGCGGACGGCTACGCGCGGTACTACCTGAGATCGGCGAATCGTCAGCCCGGGACGAATCCGCAGACGACGCTGGCGACAGTCTTTCCGCTGCCTGAGGCGATACGGACGGCACTGGCGCGGCAGCTGGATGTGGTGTTAGGCGGGATTTGAAACCGCGTTTAGCGTTTTCCGTTTAACTACCCATCGCCAGGCTCGGTTCCTGGGCATTGTCTCGTCGTGGCTCGCGTCGTGAGTTGCCCGTTTAACCTTTTCCGGTTAGTTCGTGACTGATGGAAGGACGGGGGATGTCGTGAACGGGAAAACGCATCACTTAACGACGGGCTACTCACTACGCGAGCCACATCGTGACAATACCATGGCGACGAGCCTAGCGAAGTGTCGTTAAAACGGGAAACTGACAACGCGCCTGGCACTGCTCTGACCAGCCGGGCCCTTGACCGCGCCGCCCTCGATCGTGTCCTCGCCCGCGCCGCCGAGATCCAGCTCGCCGGCGCCTCGCTCAGCGACACGAGCGAATCCATCTCCGAAGCGCAAATCATCGAGATCGGCAAGGAAGTCGGCCTCGCGCCCGGAGTCCTGCGCCAGGCGCTGGCCGAAGAGCGCACGCGGATTCAGCTCATCGAAGAAGGCGGGCTCGTCGCGAAAGTCGCCGGCCCGAGCTACGCCTCCGCGGGCCGAACCGTCGAAGGCCAGCCGATGTCGATTCTCTCCGCGGTGGACGCGTGGATGGTCGACAAGGAGTGCCTGCAGGTCCAGCGCCGGTTCGGCGAGCGGATTGTGTGGGAGCCGCAGCGCGGACTGTGGAGCGGGATGAAGCGCACCGTCAACATCGGAGGACGCGGCTACGACCTCGTGCGCGCCGCTTCGGTTGCCGCGACGGTCTCCGAAGTGTCGCCAGGCCGGACCCACATCCGGATCGATGCCGACATGTCGGCCAGCCGCGCGGCGCGCGTGCGCAACGCGGGCATACTCGGCGGAGCCGGAGCCGTCACCGCGGGCGGAGCGGCGGTGCTCGGACTCGCTATCACGGCGGCGCCAATTTTCATTCTCGCGGGCGCGATGGTCCCGATCCTCGGCTTCGGAATGGCCGCATACGCCACCGCAGAAAGTCATCGAGCAGTGGCCGGCCGGGTTCAGCTCGCCATCGAGCAGATCCTCGATCGCATCGAGCACGGAGAACTACGCCTTCCGGGTCGGGGCGCGGGATTGGGTCGTCTGGTAAGCCCCAAGTAGGGGACCCGGGATGCAAGCTATGGGTGAGAGTTTATGAGTGTGAGTTCTGAGACCCAAACCTCTCGCTCACCCACTCCCACTCACAGCTTGCATCCCCTTTAAGCATGTCAGGACTCTCGTCCCAAGCGATGCCCTCCCCCGCACCGAAAAGTGTTGTCAGCGATGTTGCCTCCCGCGCCGTGTATTCAGAGGCTGCGGGAATCGGTCGCATGGTGCCGAGCGCCGTCGCCGCACCCAAGACTGCGGATGAAGCCCGCGCTCTGATCCAGTGGGCAGCCGCCGCCGGGATGCCAATCACCCCCCGCGGATCCGGCTCATCCATGTCCGGCGGCGCGATTGGCCCCGGCCTGATCGTCGATCTCAGCCTGCTGAAGCTCCTCCGGCTCGACGCCCGAAGCCGCCGAATCTGGTGCGGCCCCGGCGCGCTCCGTGGCGACATCGAGCGCGCAGCGCACTCGGCGGGTCTCAGATTTCCTGTCGATCCCTCGAGCGGCGAGTTCTGCACCATCGGCGGGATGGTCGCGACCAACGCGGCCGGCGCGCACACTCTCAAGCACGGCTCCACCCGCCGCTGGGTCACCGCCCTCGACTGCATCTTCGCCGACGGCTCGCGCGCGATCATCCGCCGCGGCGACCGTGCGTACCACTCCGAGTCCGGCGCCCCCCCGCTCGACCGACTCGAGCCCACTATCCGTGCGCGGCTGGCTGAGGAGGGCGCGGCCGTGCTGCACGCCGGCGTTCGTAAGGAATCTTCCGGTTACGCGCTTGCCGATTTCGCCCGCACCGGCGACGTCATCGACCTCATCGTCGGGAGCGAGGGGACGCTGGCGCTCGTCGTCGGCGTCGAGCTCGAGCTCGCACCCGCCATCGGAGCGACGAGCAGCCTTCGCGCGACCTTCGGCGATCTCGACCAGGTCTCGTCTGCCGCGTCCATGGTCCGCCGGCTCGGCGCCAGCGTGTGCGAGCTGCTCGACTCCAGCTTTCTCAAAATCGCCGAATCGGGCGGCGCTCTCCCGAAGTTCATGCGCGGCGCCGCGGCTGTTCTCCTCGTGGAAGTCGAAGCCGATGACGAAGCCGACGCCGCGCGCATGCTCAAGGGAGTGAAGGCCGCGCTCACCGAGTGCGGCGCACTGAGCGTCGAGCAGGCGTCGGCTGTCGAGGAGGAGCGCGAGCTGTGGGATCTCCGCCACGCCGCCAGTCCAATCCTCGCGCGCGACCCCGTTCTCAAATCGGTGCAGGTGATCGAGGACGCCGCCGTCCCGCCCGAGCAGATGGCCGCCTACATCCGCGGAGTTCGCGCCGCGCTCGCCCGCCAGCGTCTCGCCGGCGTCATCTTCGGCCACGCCGGCGACGCCCACGTGCATGTGAATCCGCTGGTGGACGTTCGCGATCCCGACTGGCGCTCGCGGCTCGAAGGTCTGCTCAACGAAGTCACCAACCTGGTCACGACGCTCGGCGGCACCCTGTCCGGCGAGCACGGTGACGGCCGTCTGCGCGCTCCCCTTCTTTCCCGCGCGTGGCGCGGGAACAACGCCGTCGATCTGTTCCGGGTCGTGAAGGAGACTTTCGACCCGGGCAACATCCTGAATCCGGGCGTGAAGCTCCCCCTCGCCGGCCAGCAACCGCTCGAGATTGTGAAATACGATCCGACTCTCGAGCCGCTCCCCGCCGCCGCGGCGGCCGCGCTGGAAACCGTGGGCCGAGAGAAGGCGTACGCAACGCACCGCCTGTCTCTGCTGCAATCGCCCAGCGTCCCGGAGTTCTGATGCTCGCCAGAATTCTCCCCGAGCGGATCGACAACGATTACCGCGGCCACAAGCTCGCCCTGTGGTTTCTCGGGCTCGTCCTCCTCGTGCGGATCGCAATCGCGCTCGGCTCGATCTTCAACGGCTACGGCGCGGCGAGCGGCCCCGACGGAATTCCGCTCGCCAGCTTCCCGCCCGCGGCTTCGCAAACGATCGTCTCGCTTTTCGCCCTCATCGGAATCTCGCGCTTGATGCTCGCCGCCTTCGCCGTGCTGGCCCTCATTCGCTACCGCGCCCTGGTGCCGTTGATGTTTCTTCTGCTGCTGCTGGAGCAAGCCGGAAGACAAGTCGCTCTGTATTACCTGCCCGTTCCCCGCGTGGGCGAGCCGCCGGTCTCCGTGATCAACATCGTGCCTCTCGGGCTCATGATCGTCGGCTTCGTTCTTTCGCTTATGAATCGCGCTGGACCCGATCCATTGACGAAAGCCAGCGGGACTCCGGGATAAGTCGGCATCGAGTCAGCTCACAGCTTCCCGCTGGTAGCTGGTAGCGCGTAGCTTATCCGTTCTCAGTTGCAGTGACCCCAAACCGAAAACCAACCCGCCGTGTTCCACTCCGCTCCCAAACTGACGATCATCTCCCGCCCGGTCTTCACCGAGCCTGAGCACCTGCCCGTCACCTGGCTCGGCGAAGCCTCCGACGGCGAAAAACTCGCGGAATTTGCCGGCCGTCTTTGCTACATGTCGCAGAGGAATCCGGCCAGCAGGCAGACCAGAGAGTACCTCGAGAACATCAAGCGCCAGGGCCACGGCTCCGTCCTCGAGCACGCGAATTATTCGGTTCTCGCCGAGGGAATCTCCCGCTCCCTGACCCACGAGCTGGTCCGCCATCGCGCCGGCTGGGGCTACTGCCTGGCGGGCGACACGCTGATTTACAGCGAGCGCCGGCAGGGCGGAAAGCGCAACGGTCCGAAGAAGCGCACCATCAAGAGCATCTACGAGAGAACTCTGACCTCGCATGGCCGATCGCGCCTCGCGCTGATCCTCCTGCGGTGCCTCGATGAGGCAACCGGGAACTTCACAACGGGTCGAATCGCTGCGGTTTCCCAATCCGGAACCAAACCCGTTTTCCGTATCGAACTCGAAGACGGAAAAACGATCACCTGCTCCCGGGATCATCGGTTCCTTTCGAGCGATGGCTGGAAATCTCTCACCGACTTGGTAGGAGGGTTATCCGTTTCGCCGAAGGGCCTCGCCCTGACCGGCGAGTTGGGCGAGATCATGGTGAACGGCACCCCGGCGTACAAAGATCGTGAGTGGCTCAAGGAGCAGTACCACGTGCTGGGCCGGGAGCAGGAAGACATCGCCGAGTTGGCCGGAGTTTCCAAACACTGCATTCGCGCTTGGGTGCGTAGACACGGCCTTCAAAAGCCGATGGGCTCGTGGACCATCGGGCGAGAGCCGTGGAACAAGGGGCGGCGGTACGTCGGCGGTTGGCACCACACTCCCGAGAACCGGGCAGCGTTTGGAGCCAGCAAACGAGGTGCGAAGAATCATGCGTGGCGCGGCGGGATAACCCCTAAGGGCATCGTACTTCGCCGGGAAGTCGAGCGGCTTCGTCTCGAAATTCTTGCCCGCGATGCCTACCGATGCCGTCTGTGCGGCCGCGACAAGGCCCGGCTAGTGATGCACCACGTCCTTCCGGTCTGGTATCGCCCCGATCTCGCGGCTGAGATCGACAACATCGTAACGGTCTGTCGGACCTGCCACTTGCAGCGGCTGAATCAGCGTGAGCTTGAATACGTCGAACACTTCGCCCCTGGAATGAAGCTGCCGGATCCACTCCCACAGCCGCCTCGGGGTGCGCTCCCGCTACTGAGGGGGAAGCTCGTTCGGATCGTAAAGGTGACCTACGCCGGCGAGCAGGAGACCTACGACATCGAGATGGCGGGAGAGAACCACAACTTCGTCGCAAACGGGATCGTCACCCACAACTCCCAACTTAGCCAGCGCTACGGCGACGAGTCCGAAGCCCAGTTCGTGATCCCGCCCGCGATCATCGACGACCCCGCCCTCGAGAAAGCCTGGAAGTCCCAGATGGAGTCCGCGCAGAAGGTCTACGTCGAGCTCGTGGACCAGCTCATGGAGCGCTACTCCTGGGTCGCCGACAAGGTCCACCGCCGCAAGATGGCCCGCGAGGCCGCCCGCGGCGTCCTCCCCAACTCCACCGAGACCAAGATCGTCATGACCGGCAACGCCCGGGCCTGGCGAACCATGCTCGAGCTCCGGTCATCCGAGGGCGCCGAGATGGAGATCAGGCGGTTCGCCGTCACCGCCCTGAGACTGATGCAGGAAGAAGCGCCCGGCTTCTTTTCCGACTTTGAGATCTACACAGCCGACGACCGCCGCGAAGCGGCGCGAATCGCCTACCACAAGGTGTAGCGCCGGCTACTGGGGATTCCGACGGGGAATCCAAGTAGGGAGTGTGGCAGAGAGGAGTGATCAGTTCGGAGTAACTCCCTACTCATTACTCCCTACTGCCACACTCCAAACTTGGATTCCCCCTCGGCTTTCCTGGAGCTGCCACAGAGTCGCGATTCTCCGCGAGCCGGTTTTTTCCCCCGCTCCAAAAAGTTTTTTTCCCGCCCGAAAAAAAATCTCCCTATAGAAAATTTTTTTCTCGGAAAAAAATCTCCGCGTGGCGTGAATTTTTCGTTGCGTGCCAATCCGGAAACTTTTACTATCCGCGCTGAACTTCTTCTTCTTTAGATCGGGAGACCGGATGACCCGAATCGGTTTCGCTTACAACCAGAAACCGAATTCACCGACGGAGATTTCGAGCACAGGCTCGGGGGCTTCTCCGTCCGCGGTCATCAGCTCGGTCGGCGGCATCGACGAATTCGCGGAGTGGGACTCCGCCGAGACCATCGCGGCCGTCGAAAATGCCCTTTCCCCCTATGGGGAAGTCATCCGGCTCGAAGCCACGGCCGACTTTCCGGAAAAACTGAGAGCGGCCAAGCCTGACATCGTCTTCAACATCGCCGAAGGCCTGGGCGGACCGAATCGCGAGTCCCACATCCCGGCCATCTGCGAGTTCGCCGGCGTCCCGTACACCGGCAGCGACCCGTTCACCCTCACGCTCTGCCTCGACAAGGCGCGCGCCAAGGAATCGCTGGCCTTCAACCGGGTGGCCACGCCGAAGTTCGTCGTGATCCGCTCGGCGGCCCAGATCGGGCGCGCGATGGACCGGCTCAAATATCCGGTGTTCGTGAAGCCGATCCACGAGGGATCGTCCAAGGGGATCACCGAGGCGAACTACTGCCAGACGCCCACGGACCTGATGGCCCGCGCCCAGGCGCTGCTCTCCGAATACGACCAGCCCGTGATCGCCGAGGAGTTTCTCCCCGGCGCCGAGTTCACCTGCGGCGTGCTCGGCAACGGCGAGAAGGCGAGAGTGCTCCCGCTGGTCGCGATCAACTTCGACGCGCTCCCCAAGAACTCGCTCCCGATCTACGGCTTCGAGGCCAAGTGGATCTGGGACGTGCCCGAGCGCCCGCTCCAGATCTTCGAGTGCCCGGCCAAGATCGACGCGCCGCTCCAGCGCGCCATCGAGCGCGTCGCCCTCGACGCCTACCAGGTCACGGGCTGCCGCGACTGGGCCCGCATCGACGTCCGCATCGACGCGGCCGGCGTGCCAAACATCATCGAGATCAATCCGCTCCCCGGGATCCTGCCCAACCCCGAGGAGAATTCCTGCCTGCCCAAGGCCGCGCGCGCCGCCGGCATCGGCTACGACGAGCTGATCCATTTGTGTCTGCTCGCCGCCGCCGACCGCCACGGCATGACGCTCGAGCGGCGCCACACTCCGCTCGCGGGGAGCAAGCAGTGAAGATCGGGCTTCTGTTCGAC
>JBPCPS010000041.1:0-4379 GCA_050998915.1 Gemmatimonadaceae bacterium | reverse complement strand
CGCGGACCGGTAAGGAACTGTGCAAAACGACGTGCGCGCTTTGACCCGCGCGGGGCTGCCGCCTCGCCTAGCTGCTGCGGCTGCTCCGCTGCGCCCCGTCGCCCTTGGCGTCGCCGTGGGAGTGGTGTTGGCGGCAGCGTTCGCGCTCGTGACACTCGCGCACCTGCTGATCCTGTCGCCGGATGCCTGGCATCTCGACCTTCTCGGTGAATATTTCCTCGGTTACCGCGTGTCGGTCGTTGGAGTGTTCATCGGCGCGACCTGGGCCTCCATCGCCGGCTTTGTGGCGGGGTGGCTGCTGGCTTTCGCAAGAAACGGGGCAGTCTGGCTGTGGCTCGAAATCATCCGCATGAAAGCCAATCTCGGCAGGAGTGACTTCCTCGATGGCATCTGACACCGAACCCGAAGAGCAGCTCACCGCCGAAGAGCAGCGCCGCGTCGAGATGGCGCTCGTGCGACTGAACGAGCACGGATGGGGCGTGGCGTTTGCGCTGCTCGCGGGTCTCGGCCTCTTCTCTGCCACGCTCATGCTGGTCATCCGCGGTGGTCAGACGGTCGGTCCACACCTGGGTCTTCTGGGCATCTATCTCCCGGGTTACGAGGTGACCATGATCGGCGCCGTCCTGGGCCTGATTTACGGGCTCGTGCTCGGGTACGCGGCTGGCTTTCTCGTCGGGTCGCTATACAACCGGCTCGTCAAGATCAGATGATCGGCGCGTCCGGCCGCCCCGGCGGACTGTCATGACATCACCCGTGCGCGTCGCATTGATCGGGCTGGGAGAGGCCGGGGTGACCCTGCATCTACCCGCGCTGGCGGGTCTGCCTTCGACGGCCGTTGTCTGCGCACTCGATCCGGATGCCGGGCGCCGGCAACACGCCGCGCAGGCGTTTCGCATCCCGGTGACCGATTCGTACGGCGGGCTGCGTGCCAGTGCGCCCGACGTGGTGATCGTCGCCTCTCCTCCCGATACTCACGCCGACTACACGCTGAGCGCGCTGGCCCACGGCGCGCACGTCTTCTGCGAGAAACCCTTCGTGTCGAGCCTCGATCAGGCGGACGCGATCATTGCGGCCTCGGCGACGCACGGACGGCAGGTGGCCGTCAATCACGAGTTCCGTCACATGCCGATCTTTCGCAGCGTCATCGACGGAATCGCGCAGGACGGACCGCTGCGGTTCGTCCAGGTGTGGCAGATGATGGACCTCCCGCCATGGGCGGAACCGGGGTGGCGTGGCGAGATGCTGCAGCGGACGCTTTACGAAGCGGGCGTCCATCTCGTGGACCTCGTCATCGCGATGTTTGGCCAGCGCCCGCTGGCTGTCTCGGCCGTGACCTCGTCGTGCGATGGCCTCGATCGCCGGATCGACGCCGTGGCGATCGTCACACTCGAATTCTCCGGTGGACGTCTTGCGCAAATCGTGCAGAACCGGCTGTGTAAAGGGGAAAGGCAATACCTGGAGGTGCGTGCCGACACCGCCTCGTGGTCGTGGCGTGCGTCCTTCGGAGGGCGCGGTCGATTGCTGGCCGGCCTCTTTCGATCGAAGCGCCCTCGGATCCGGGTCGAGTACGGACTGTCGGGCATGGCCTGGCGCGAGCGGGGAGACACCCGCCGGTTCCTCGCACGGAACCCCTCCCAGCCCACTATGCACGCCACACGTGAAACCCTTCGCCAGAGCCTCGCGGCGTTTGCCTCCGGGGGACGGCCCCCGACGACCGCGCAGGACGCGCGCGACGTTCACGAAGTGATCGCGGCGTGTTACCACGCCGCCGCGATCGGCCGGCGCGTGGTGCTCGGCAGCGACGAACTTCAGCCGCTGATCGGATGGCGTCTCGGAACCCCGTCCCGCGCATGACTCGCGCGCCTCGTGTGGCCATCGTCGGGGCAGGGCTGATGGGACGGTGGCACGCACACGCGTCCCGCCGCGCCGGTGGTCGCATCGTGCGGGTCGTCGATGTCGACATTCAAGCCGCGCATCGCCTCGCTCGTCGACTCGGCAATCCGGCCCCGGCGGTCTCTCTCGAGACGCTTCCTGCCGGAGTCGAACTGGATATCGTGCACATCTGCACCCCTCTCGAAACACACAACGAACTGATCCGGGCAGCGCTTGCTCGCCGGTGCTCCGTCATTGTCGAGAAGCCCCTGGCGCCAACCGCGGCCGAGACCGAAGCCCTGCTCGCGGAGGCGCGACAGGCCGGCTGCTGGGTGCTGCCGATGCACCAGGCCGGCTCGCAACACGGGATCCGCCAGGCCAGGCGGTGGGTCTCGAGTCGAGCGCTCAGGGCGTTCGACTATCGAGCATGTTCAGCTGGCGTATCGACAGCGCCTCTTCGCGCCGACGACGTGGCGGCCGACGTCCTGCCCCACCCGCTGGCGCTCCTCGACGTGTTCGTGCCGGAGGCGCTGGAAACGATGGCGTGGCACGTGTATCGGCCTTCCGCGGGCGAGATCGCCTTCTCGGGGATGTCGGGTGGCACCGCCATATCCGTGCTCATCTCCATGCACGCGCGCCCTCCACGGCATGAGCTGACGCTGTTCACGGATACCTGCACGGTCAGGGCGGATCTCTTTCACGGATTCGCCTGGCGTGAATCAGGCGCCACATCGCGGCTCGCAAAGCTGGCGCGCCCCTTCACGGCGGGCGCGGCAGTCTCCATTACGGCGGCAGTCAACCTTGTACGCAGAGCGCTTCGCCGCGAGCCTGCCTACCCAGGGCTGATGCCCTTCGTGCGGCAGGCTTATGATTCTCTCCGGCAGGGTGGTCCCCGGCCGCTGGACGATCGCCACACCCTGGCGGTTGCCAGGGCACGCGACAGCATTCTTCAGAGAATCGCCGATGCGTGATCTGTGGCGTGACTCCTCGTCGCCGTCGTTCTCCGCTTCGGTGATCGTGCCATTCCACCGCGGGCTGCCGGGCCTCGAGCGCGTCATCGCGGCCGTTGCGGGTTCGAGCCACGTGTCCGAGATCATCGTCGTCGCCAATGGGCACGACGAAGAGCCCACGGCACTGCTACGGACGCCGCGGGTGCAGATCGTGGCGATACCTGGGGCCTGCGGCCCCGCGATCGCCCGGAACCGTGGCGCGAAGCTCGCATCAGCGCCCATCCTTGTTTTCATCGACGCGGACGTGGTCCCGCATCCGACCGCGATTCCCCGCATGGTGCAATCGCTCGAAGCAGGCGATGTCGCGGCGGTTTTTGGCGCGTACGATCACGACCCCACACACCCTGGTTTCTTCTCGCAATACCGTAACCTGGCGCATGCGTTCGTGCACGAGCGCGCACGGGCGGAGGCGAAGACGTTCTGGGCGGGGCTCGGCGCGGTGCACGCATCGGCATTCGCGTCGGTGGGTGGATTCGACGAACGCTTCGTGCGTCCGTCCATCGAGGACATCGATCTCGGCTATCGGCTGTCGGCTGCGGGCTACCGCCTGCGGCTCGATGTCTCGATCCGGGGGACGCATTTGAAGCGCTGGACACTGCGCACGGGGATCGTGACCGACGTTCGCGACAGGGGAGTCCCGTGGGCGCAGGCGCTGCTCAAGTTCGGGGCCCTCGCAAACGACCTCAATGTCTCATGGTCCGGTCGGGCCGCCGTCGCTCTTGCGTATGCGTTTGCCGGCGCCGTTCTCCTCGCGGTTGCCCAGCCCCTCGCGCTGTGGGCGGCGCTCGCGTCCCTGGGAGCCTTCATCGCGGTGCAGGGCCCGCTTCTGCGGATGTTCCTGGCGATGCGCGGGCTCCCGTTCGTTCTCGGTGTCGTCGCCGCACAGTGGGTGCACCATCTCTGCAATGGCGTATCACTGCTGATAGGAGGCACGCTGTGGATGGCGCAGCGCGCCGGCGGCCGACGCACCTCGTGGACATTGCCGCGGGATACGTGGCCGTCGAATGCTCAACATGCGCGTTCGTAAGCGGTGTATGAGCCGGGAGGATCTCTCGTGACGGCCATTCTTGGCGTGTCGGCTTTCTACCACGATTCGGCGGCGGCGCTCGTCGTCGATGGACGCATTGTCGCGGCCGCACAGGAAGAGCGCTTCACGCGGAAGAAGCACGATGCCGGGTTTCCGGTTCACGCGATCGAGTTCTGTCTGAGACAGGGGGGCATTGCGGCCGAGGAGCTGGACTACGTTGGCTTCTACGAGAAGCCGCTCCTGAAATTCGAACGACTCCTCGAGACCTATCTCGGGCATGCCCCGCGAGGCTTCCGTTCGTTCCTGGCGGCGCTGCCGTTGTGGATGCGGCAGAAGTTGTTTCTGCCGCGCGAGATGAGCAAGGGGCTGGGGGGCGCGTACACCAGGCGATTCATCTTCACCGAGCACCACGAGTCCCATGCCGCCAGCGCGTTCTTTCCGAGCCCGTTCGAAGAGGCGGCGATTCTCAC
>JBPCPS010000018.1:0-3080 GCA_050998915.1 Gemmatimonadaceae bacterium | reverse complement strand
TCGCCGGCCTCGCCGACCAGCACAACATCCGGCACCGCGGCGAGGAGCGCGCGGACGCCGGCGCGGAAGATCGGGTGGTCATCGACGAGGATCACCCGGATCGCGGGGCGGTCCGTCATCTCGTCGCCGTGCGTCAGGTGCACAGGACAGAAGCGCGCGGGGCGCGCAGCGGCCCAGGTCCAGCTTCTCGGGTTGACCACTGGTGGACGTCACAAACTGTGGTAGCGCCGGCTGATGGCGCCGACGCAGGGCACTCGCGAGGGCGATGAACGTGGCCGCGCAGTGGAAGCCCGAGGCGCAGTAGATGATGAGCGCGAAGCTGTCCGCAGCGATCGAGCCGGTCCACGCCTCTGGTGAGCGTCCGCTGGGCATGCAACCGCGGCAAACCGGACGGCCTCGGTGATCACGCCGTCGGGCGGCGAGCGCGACATTTCGCGCGCGATGGGGATTTGTCGACCGTTACAAGTCCGTTGGTCAACTGCGCCACTTTCGTGATGGACGTTTGTGTTTAGACGCCGCATAAGATGGCCTCGCGAAATCGTAAAGGAGATGAAGGTGTCGCGAGTCATCTTAGTCGCGCTTTTCCTGCTCGGCCTGCTAAGCGAATCCAGCATTGCTGCGGCCTCTGCTCCCCGGTGGGGCGACGTGACTGGCCCGGTAACAGCGACCTCGCTTGGCATTCGTATCCCGACAACCCTCGCTCAAGTCGCAACGCTGACCCGTGCGGACGAACAACGGATCCGGGGAGCCGTTACCGCGCGGCTTAGCGAAGTAGAGGCGCTAATTGCCACGGGTGCCGTGGCGGTGCGTTCCGAAGTGGTCTCGGCACAGGCGTTCCCGCCGAAGCGTGGTTTGTTCTCGCTTCGCGCGACGCATCTGTTCTCGGCGGCCGCGTGTGGCATCTGGTGGGTGGACTGGCCGGGATCGGGTACACAGGTACGCGGCGGAGGCTGGACTAGAAGCAACCAGACCGCCAGCCTTGGCGTGTCACCGGCCAAATTCTTCAAGGACGGTTCTCACATCAGTTCGTTCAACATCAGCACAACTGGCACCAACGCGGAGAACTACACCGATTGGGACTGGCGAGCATGGTGGGAGCCGCAGCATAACTACGTCGTGCAAAGTTGGCACTTCATCTACGCGCCGGGCGGTGGGTACGACTACGGTCCCGCGTACTGTGAGTACCAGGCATTCAAGTAGAGCCGGCACTCAACACACGAAGAAGGAGGTCAACTCGATGACTACAACCTATGCACCCGGAGTCGCTGTTCGAGTCAGAAGTCGCTACCCCAGTGGAGTGGCGCTCATCGCCATCGCCATCGTGATGGCGATGCTTCTTGGCGCGGGCGCCTTGGCGGTCGGGCGCTACATGGACCACCAATTTGGCAACCTACCTACGGTACGCGGTACGGTGGATCGAGCCGCCTTCGCGGTTGGGGAGCCCGTTACGGGTATCCTCACAATCAGCTCGACCGATGCGGCGACGATCACCGGTCCGGTCGAGGTCGCGATCTTCCCGCGCGGAGTTCGTCAGGACGACACCAATCTGATAGCAACTGTTGGCGTCGATGGCCCGCGGAACCTGAGTCTCGACACCGTAGTCGAGTTGCCCTTCATCTGGGACCAGAAGACCCGTGATGGTGCGGCCGTCCAGCCGGGGACATACGCGCTTGCCATCCGCCTGCGAGCCCAGGTCGATCGAAGTGACGCGCGCGTCGGGGGCATGACACTGCACCAGGTCGACATCACGATTCGCTGACCGCTGTGCTCCGACGAGAACCCCGCTGATTCTTGGTCATGTTGTCGAGGCCGACGCTGCGGATGAACCGCCGGACCGCCGCGTCGGTCCAGCCGTCCTGGTACCAGAACATGTGGTGGCGGACGAGGTGGGCCACCTGGGAGAGACCGTCTCCTTCGGGAACTTCCAGCGCCGGAGGATCCGCCGGGACAGGTGCTCCCCCACGAACTCGTGCTGGTGAAAGTGGCCGTCCGCCATCGTCTCGGCCTTGCCCACATCGTGGAGCAGCGCCGCGAGGCGCAGGACGAGGTCGGGTCGCTCCATGGCATCGAGCGCCAGCAGCGAGTGCTCGAACACGTCCTGCGCGACCGCCTTGTCCTGCGGGATCCGCCGGCAGACGTCGAGCTCGGGGCAGATCACCGCCAGCAGCCCGAGCTCGCTGAGCAGCCGGAACCCCGCCGACGGGCGGCCGGCCAGCAGCATCTTGGTGACCTCCTGGTTGACGCGCTCCCCCGAGAGCCCCTCTGCGAGGCCTGCATTGCGCGCGACGATCCTGTTGTCGAGGTCCGCCTTTCCACCGTGCGGATCGACCAGCCGGCCCCCGCTCCAGGCCATGGCGTTCATGGTGAGATCGCGCCGGGAGAGATCCGCCAGCAGCGAGTCGGTGAATTCCACGCTGTCGGGCCGGCGCGAGTCACTGTACTCCGCCTCGACACGGTAGGTCGTGACCTCGATCTCGCGTTCCGCCGTGCGGACCACGACCGTGCCGAAGCGGTTGGTGTAGAGGGAGCGGCGGAACAGCTCCTGGATCCGGTCCGGCTTCGCGTCCGTCGCGACGTCCCAGTCCTCTGGCTCCACGCCCCGGAGCGCGTCGCGCACACAGCCACCCACGACGAACGCCCAGTGACCGGCGCCCTGGAGGCGCGTGAGGACGTCGCCGACGTCCAGGGGGATCTGAAGGTGCATGGCCGCCGAGTCTGTCACTCCACGACAGTGAACCGCGCCATCGACTCGCTCCCGGCCGGGGTGTGCGCCGTGATGATCCACTCGCCCGGGTCGACGCGGTAGGTATGGGCGTACACGGTGCGCCCGTTCGGCCGGACCACATCCACGAAGCGCAGCTCGATGGTCGTCCCGGTGCGCACCTCGGTCCGCGAGAAGGTGGCGTACTCACCGGTCAGGCCGACGAACGTGCAGCGCACCGTCGTCCCCACGGGCGCGCGAGCCGGCGCGCAGGTGGACACGCTCACGCCGGGATCCGGCGTCGGCGGCGCGAACGGCGGCATCGTGACGCGGCCGAGCGGGTCCGAGCCGGCCGGGGGCAGCGGGATCGCCGCCGCGA
>JBPCPS010000192.1:0-16895 GCA_050998915.1 Gemmatimonadaceae bacterium | reverse complement strand
GTGCTGCGCGAGCCACGCTTCCATGTCCATGTTCATGAGCATGAAGCCAAGCACGTCGAGGCCGAGGAAGAGAAGGCCCGCGACGATGCCGCCGATCAGAACTCTGCTGTAATTGATGTTGCCCACCGAGTCCCTCCAGAGGTTGGGTACTTGGGGCAACACATATCGCTCTGACAAGAGCTCAGGTCAAGAGGAAACGCGTGTGTAGCGTGCGGCGCTGGCTAGTAGCCGGCGATTTCCTCGTACGCGCGCTTGAAATCCGCGACCTGCGGGAGGATCGCGTCCTCGAGCTGCGGGGCATAACCGACGAACGTGTCCGTCGACGCGACGCGCTTCACCGGCGCATCCAGCCACGCAAAGCACTCGTCCGCGATCGCGGCGGATATCTCGGCGCCGTATCCCCACGACAGCGAATCCTCGTACGCGACGATCACCCGGGATGTCTTCTTCGCGGACGTGAACACCGCGTCGCGATCCCACGGGCTGAGCGAGCGAAGATCGATAACCTCGACGGAGATTCCCTGATCGGCCACCGCGATGGCCGCCGTGAGCGCGCGCTGCACGGTCGCGCCGTAGGTCACCACGGTCACATCCGTGCCTTCGCGGACGATGCGCGCCTTCCCGAACGGAATCATGAAGTTCGGGCCGGGGTATGCGGCCTTGTTGTACGTCTGCCGGTACAGGTGCTTGTGCTCGAGGAAGATGACGGGATCGTCGCACCGGATCGCGGTCCGCAGGAGCCCGTTCGCGTCGAGTGCGGTGGAGGGACACATCACCCGCAGTCCCGGACAGTGCGTGAACAGCGACGCTCCCGTCTGCGAGTGATATATGGCGCCGCGGATGTAGCCGCCGTACGTGACACGCACGACGACCGGCGCGGAAAAGTTGTTGTTGGAGCGCCAGCGCATGGTTGCGAGCTCGTTCCGGAGCTGCATGTACGCGGGCCAGATGTAATCGAAGAACTGAATCTCGACGACCGGCTTGAAGCCGCGTGTCGCGAGACCGATAGCGCGGCCGACGATGTTCGCTTCGGCGAGCGGCGAGTTGTACACGCGGTGGCCGCCGAACTCCTTTTGCAGCCCCCACGTCACCTTGAAGACGCCACCCTTCCCCTTGACCTTGCCGGCGTACTCTTCGCGCGAGAGATCGGCGACATCCTGGCCAAAGAGCAGGATCTTCTCGTCGCGGCGCATTTCGTCCTTCATGCACGCGTTGAGCAGGTCCACCATGGTGGTCGGATCGCCGCTGAACTGCGGGTCGTCTTCGGTGTCGAACTGCTCGCTCGTCGGATCGACCGACGGTGAGTACACGCCGAAGTGCACCGTGTCTTCGGTGGGCTGCGGCTGCGCCAGCGCGTCGTCGGTCGCGGCCAGGATGGCGGCATCCACTTCTTCCTGGATCTTCGCGATGTCCGCTTCGGTCGCGTGCCCTCGCTCGAGCAGCCACTTCGGGAACTGGGTGATCGGATCGCGCGCGGCGTCGGAGTCTCGCTCGTCGGCGGGACGATACATCGTTTCGTCGTCGGACAGCGAGTGCGAGTAGGGGCGGATGACCTTGGCGTGCACCAGCGCCGGTCCCTTGCGCTTGCGGACGTGGTCGATGGCCTTCGACAGCGTGTCGTAGCTCGCAAGGAAATCGCAGCCGTCGCACTCCTCGACGAGCAGGTTGGGAAACGATCGCACCAGCTTGGAGATGCTTCCGCCCGCGGTGTTGACCTCCACCGGAACAGAGATGGCGTAGCCGTTGTCCTCCACCAGGTAGAGGACCGGCAGCTTCAGGTTGCACGCCGTGTTGAGCGACTCCCAGAACTCGCCTTCGCTCGTGGTGCCCTCGCCGGTAGAGACGTACACGACTTCGTCTTTCTCGAAGCCCTCGCTGATGCCGATGAGCCGCGCGCGGAGCGTCGCTTCCGCGCAGCCGACCGATTGCAGGAACTGCGTGCCGGTGGGCGAGGACGACGATACGATGTTGTAGTCCTTGTGGCCCCAGTGGCTGGGCATCTGCCGGCCGCCCGACGCGGGATCCGCCGCCGCACCGACCGCTTCGTACAGCATCTCAGCGGGCGTCACGCCCAGGTGCAGACAGAGCGCGCGATCGCGGTAGTACGTGTAGAACCAGTCGTGCCTGGGCTTGAGCAGCATGCCCGCCGCGGTCAGCACCGCCTCATGGCCCGCGCCCGAGATCTGGAAGAAGATCTTGTTCTGCCGCTTGAGCTGGACTTCCTTGTCGTCGAGCTTGCGCGACAGGAGCATGTTGCGGTACGCCGCGATCAGCTGGTCGCGGCCAAGCTCGCGGGGAACTGCCTGCTTCGAGGAAGCCTTGGGCTCGGGGATAGCGCGGGTAGCCATGGTGACTAAAAAATAGTGACGGGGCGCGTGGCGGGGCTATGAAACCGCTGGCCGGGATTATGCCGGGAATTGACCTGCCACATAGAACTGCCAAGCTGATAGGCTGTCAGCTGTAGGCTGCCAGTTACGGGCTGGAAACGAGCCAACCCGGAGTCCTTTTTTCTTTGGGGGGACAATGACCAAGGTCAGTCAGATTCTTTTCATGGTTTCCGTGTTCGCGGCTTTAGCGTGCGGCGGATTCCCCGTTAACGGGTCCGGCTCGCAGGAAGGCGACTGGGCCGCGATCGTGGCGCTGGAGGAGGAGGCGAAGGTGATCGCGAAGACCACCGGCTGCTCGTCCGTGTCCCAGTGCCGCGCGGCGCCCGTCGGCAACCGCGCCTGTGGCGGGCCGCGCTACTACATCCCGTATTGCTCGCTGAGCACCGACTCGGTGGCGCTGTTCCGGAAGCTCGACGAGGTCGCGCGCGCCGAAAGGGCTTACAACGCGAAGTACGGGATCGGCTCGACATGCGAGTTCCGCTCGCCCCCGCCGCTCACGCTTTCAGGTGGCGAGTGCCGGGCGGTCGGTCAGTAACTCGTAACGTGAGTCGCTTGCGTCCGGCTATGATGCTTGGGGTGTGGCTCGGGGCCGGTCGCTCCAAGGGAGCGTCTTAGCCGTCGGTTCTCGCGCAGCGAGACCCGACGGCGTAGCTCCCGAGAGCGACCGGCCCCAGACACGCCGCGCGCAAGATCAATAATCCACCGGCCGCAGGTACGATTCACCGATAGCCGCCGTGCTGACCATAGCCACGGTCGGGAGCTTTCGCTTCCAATGCGTGGAAGCGAGCCGCTTGTTGACCACCTCGACCTCGGCGGGGTCGAGGCCGCGCGCGATGATCTCCTCGGGCCGGTAGCCGCTCACTAGCCAGTTGAGGATCTCGTCCGCCTTGGCGTACGTGATCCCCATGTCGCCCTCGTCGGTTTGCCCCTGCACCAGATCCGCGGTCGGAGGCTTGGCGATGATCTCCGCGGGCACACCGAGATACCTCGCCACTGTCAACACCTGCGTCTTGAGCAGGTCGCCGAGCGGATTGATTGGCGGAGCGTCATCCGCGTGCCAAGTGAAATAGCCGAACAGGCGCTCGGTCTTGTTGCTCGTTCCCACGGGGAGCGCGGAGTGCTTCACCGACATGTCGAACAGCGCGATCATCCTGATCCGCGCCATCACGTTCCCTCGTCTCGTGGCATCGGCGTTCGGCTCGGCGGAAAAATATCCGTCCACGGCCGGCGTGATGTCGATGGTTTCGGAGCGGATGCCGAGGTCGTCTATCACGAGCTGCGCGTGCGCGAGGCTGTCGGGGCTCGACGCTTTGTATGGAAGGCGGACCGCGACCACCTTCTCCGGGCCGAGCGCGCGCACGGCGAGATATGTCGAACAGGCGGAGTCCACGCCGCCGGACAGGGCTATGACGACATTGTCGAAGCGGCGGCGCTCCATCTCATCCCGGATGAACGCCACGAGCCATTCGGTCGTGAGCTCGGGGTCGATGTCGATGGGAGGCGGTGCCAACGGGCGCTCCAGAACACGCGTGACCTTGAGCGCGCCTTTCCCATTCGCTGCGGACGACTTGCTCTTCTCTGCCTTCGCGGGTTTTGCTTTCGCGGGCGGCTTTTTTTTTGCCTTGTCGTATTCGAGCTCGACCGGATCGCCGCGCTTGATCCGCTGCACGTTCTCCAGCATGTGCGGCAGCAGCGTCTCGAAATCACTGAGCAGGGGCATGTCGGATCGGGCTCGTGTGACGTCGGTCATGTCCACGGTCACGCTCACGATCCCCTCGTCCCATACCGGGCCGCGCGCGCGAATGTCGCCTTTGGGGCCCACGACCACCGATCCGCCGGTCAGGAGCTTGCCGCCCTCGCTGCCCACGAGCTGCGCGATGGAGACGTACATGCCGTGTTCCTCGGCGATGTCGCGCGCGAGTCTGTCCCAGCGGTCCAGCGTGGCGGGTCCGGGCGCGGGCGCCTCCGCGGCGCCGCGCGGCAAGGGGCCGCGTCCGGGTGACGCCGAATGAATCAATAGAAGGCGGGCGCCGTCGAGGGCTGCCACCGTTCCCATGAAGCTGTGCCATGCGTCTTCGCACACGACCATCGCTACGCGACCCGCGCCGGTCTCGAAGGCGCGCAGCTCGAGGCCGCGGTCCACGAAGCGCTCCTCGTCGAACAGTCCGTATGTGGGCAGGAATAGCTTGCGGTGCACGTGCCTGATGACCGGCGCGTCGCCGCCGAGTGTGGCGTACAGCGCGCTGTTGTAGAGGGAGTTCTGGAACAGCTCGTAGAAGCCCACCGCGACGTCCAGCTTGCGGGCGGCGCCGGCGGCGTCGCTGTAAACTTTGTGCAGGTCGGCGGCGAGCGTCCCCGCGGTGACGGCGACCTCGCGCACGCCACCTTCCACGAAGTAACCGGTGAGCGCGGTCTCCGCGAAATGCACCAGGTCCGGCCGCGGCTCCAGGGCGTCGAGCTGGGCGAACAGCGGGCCCAGTCGCTCGAGGCTGCCGGCGTAATCACCCTTGCGGGGTTTGAACTGAACCGTTGCGAGGTGTACTAGTGAAGGCATTGGCCGAACATTACATGACACCTCGACCCTTCGCACCTGTGCGGATGCATCGTTTGACCGCAGCCCTGCTTACGGCGCTTTCAGCCGGCGTCGCCGCGTTGCCGGAAGTTGCGGCCGCGCAGCAGCGCGAGCCATGGCAGATCATCACCCCGCCGCAGGCTTCGCTCGTGCTCGCGCGCGACGGCTCGATGATCGGCGAGATCGGGCGCGAGCGAAGGGTGAGCATCTCGCTGGCGTCGTTGCCGGCCTACGTCGGCCAGGCGTTCGTGGCCGTCGAAGATCAGCGCTTCCATCAGCACGACGGCGTGGACGTCGTGGGCATCGCCGGCGCACTCAAGGATAACCTCCTGGGCGAGCGGCGCGGGGCGAGCACGATTACGCAACAGCTGGTCGGCAACATGCACCCCGACATCATCGACCGAAGCGACCAGACGCTCGGGCGCAAAGTTCGCGAGCAGCAGGCGGCGCGCGAGATGGAGCGACGCTACTCCAAGCAGCAGATCCTCGAGGCGTACCTGAATCAGATCGATTTCGGCCACGGCTGGTTCGGGATCGAGGTCGCGGCCAGGCATTACTTCGGCAAGCCCGCCGCGCGGCTCAGTCTCGCCGAGGCCGCCACGCTCGCCGCGGTGCCGAAAGGACCCGCAGTGTTCGATCCGCTCAGAAATCCCGATCGGGTCCGTAACCGCCGCAACGTGGTGCTGCGATTGATGGCTGAGCAACGGTACATCGCGGCCGCGGACGCGCGAGCGGCACAGAATGCCGCTCTGGCCTTGGCGCCCAACCAGGGCATGGCGGCGCCCGCGCAGAATTTCGTCAACGTCGTTCGCATCCAGGCGACGCGCGCCGGCATCCCGGTAATGAGCGGCGGCTACCGGATCCACACCTCACTCGACCCGGCGCTGCAGAACGCGGCCGTCGCCGCCATAGAAGCGGAGGCTGCGGCGTTCGAGCGACGGCCGGGCTACGCGCATCCAACCCGCGCGGGTCACAGAAGTGGAACGCCGAATTATCTGCAGGGCGTCGCGATCGCGATCGACCCGTCGAACGGTGACGTGCGCGCGCTGGTTGGCGGACGCGATTACGGCGACTCGCAATTCGACCGGGCGGTGGACGGGGAGCGCCAGCCGGGCTCGGCGTTCAAGCCGATCGTGTACGCTGCCGCGCTCAATCGCTCGTTCTCGCCGCTGACCGTGGTGGCCGACACGGCGATCGGCATTCGTCTCGCCAACGGCACCTATTATCGGCCGGCTAATTCCGATCGCCGCTTTCTCGGACCAATCACGCTGCGCGAGGCGCTGGCGCAGTCCCGCAACGTCGTGGCGGTCCAAGTCGCAGTCGAGGTGGGAATGGATTCGGTGATCGCGCTGGCGCGCCGCATGGGAATCACTTCACCCATCGCTCCCGGGCCGGCGAGCGCGATCGGCGCCTCGTCGGTGCAGCCGCTCGACATCGTCGCTGCCTTCACGACCTTCGCCAATCTCGGGACGCCCATGGAGCCGCGGTTCATCCATCGGGTCGAGGACGGCCGCGGCCGCGTGGTGTACGCTGCCCCGGTACAGGCGCTGCCGCCGGCAATCGATCCGCGAGTCGCGTTCGTCGTGCGCGAGATGATGCGCGACGTTGTGGACCGTGGCACAGCCACGAGCGTGCGCCGATACGTCCCCGCCTCCGTTCCGGTCGCGGGCAAGACGGGCACGACCAACGACAATACCGACGCCTGGTTCATCGGACTCACGCCGGACATCGTGGCGGGGGTCTGGTTCGGGTTCGACAGGCCGACTCCCATCAGCGGAGCCGCGGCCGGCGGGTCGCTGGCGGCACCGGCGTGGGGCCGGATGGTGGCCGCGATGTACAGGAATCGCGGACCCGGACAGGAGTGGACGGCACCCCCCGGCGTGATCTCCGGCTTATTCGAGCGGGGGACTGCTCAGCTGGCGACGGAACTCACGCCGCCCGAGCGCCGCTACACCGAATACTTCGTGGAAGGCACGGAGCCCGACGCGCTCCGGTTCGACCCGTGGCGCGTGTTCACACGCGGCCCGATACAGTAGCCGCCAGCGGTTAGCCGTTGGCTGCCGGCTGCTAGCAGCGGTTACGCCACCGCCTCCAGCGGCTGCGCCGGCTCCTCCGGCGGCACGAGCGCGATATCCAGCACCTGGCTCAGCGTCTCCACCGGGTGGAAGGTCAGCAACTCGCGCACTTCCTCGGGCACGTCCTCGACGTCCCCCTCATTCGCCTTCGGAATGATCACCGTCGTGATGCCGGCGCGGTGCGCACCGAGCACTTTTTCCTTGAGACCTCCGATTGGAAGCACGCGCCCGCGGAGCGTGATCTCGCCCGTCATGGCGACGTCGCGCCGCACGGGCCGTGCGGACATCTCGGACACGAGCGCCGTGGCGATCGCGATGCCCGCGGACGGCCCGTCCTTCGGGATCGCGCCAGCCGGAACGTGGATGTGCGCCTCGATCGCGCCCAGACGATCGCGCGGAATGCCCAGCTCCGACGCGTTGTTTGTGGCGTACGTGAACGCGGCGCGCGCGGACTCCTTCATTACATCGCCGAGCTGTCCGGTGAGGATGAGCGACACTGCGCCGCCCGGTCCCACGGGCTCGCTGTCGTTCGCACGATTGCCATAGAACCTGCGAATTGACGCTTCGACGAACATGATGTCGCCGCCCATGGGCGTGTAGTACATCCCGGTAGCGATCCCGATCTCGTTTTCCTCCTTCGCGTGCTCGGGGTGCACCTTCGGCCTGCCGAGCAGCTCGCGGACTATTTCCGCGTCGATCTTCTCCGCCACGGTCTCGCCGCCCGCGATCTTGCGCGCGACTTTCCGCGCGACGGCGCCGATCTGGCGCTCGAGCTGCCGCACGCCGCTCTCGCGCGTGTGTCCGGAGATGATGGTCGCGATCGCTTCGTCGCTGATTTCGATCTTTTTGTCGGAGAGTCCCGACTCCTCGAGCTGCCGCGGCAGCAGGTACTTCTTGGCGATCTCGAGCTTCTCGCGCTCCGTGTAGCCGGCGAAGTCCACGACTTCCATGCGGTCGAGCAGAGGACCCGGAATGGGCTGCAGCAGATTGGCGGTCGCGATGAAGATCACTTCGCTGAGATCGAACGGCACGCCCAGGTAGTGGTCGGTGAAGGTGTCGTTCTGGGCAGGGTCGAGTACTTCGAGCAACGCGCTGGCGGGATCGCCCTGGAACGACACGCCGAGCTTGTCGACTTCGTCGAGCAGGAACACGGGATTCTTGGTTCCCGCCTGTTTCATTCCCTGGATGATGCGTCCGGGCATCGCGCCGACGTATGTGCGCCGGTGACCGCGGATGTCCGCTTCGTCGCGCGCGCCGCCGAGCGCGACGCGGACGTACTCGCGGCCGAGCGCGCGGGCTACCGACTTTGCAATGGACGTCTTGCCGACGCCGGGCGGCCCGACGAACAGCAGGATCGGCCCCTTCGCCATCGCACGCGACTTGGCTTCTTTCGTATCGGTGATCGGCCGGTCGTCCAGCTCGCTGATCTTGAGCGCCGGCGTCGCCTCGTCCCGTTCCGGGAGCAGCTTGGACGCGGGCAGCTCGCCGACTTCCTCGACCTCGTTCGCGAGCTGCTGCGCGCGCAGCTGCCTGACGGCGAGAAATTCGAGGACGCGGTCCTTCACGTCCTTCAGGCCGTAGTGATCCTCCTCCAGCACCTCCGCCGCGTTCTTCAGGTCGAGGTGATCGTCGGAGCGCTCGCTCCACGGCAGCTCGGCGATCCACTCCAGGTACGTGCGGATGACCTGCGCCTCCATGGATTCACGGCCGGCGCGCTCTAGCCGGCCGAGCTCGCGCTCGACTTCCGCGCGCGCGTCCTTCGGCAGCTCGAGCCTGGTCAGCCTGTCGCGGAGCTCGACGATCTCCTTGGCCTGATCGTCGTCGCCCAGCTCCTTCTGAATCGCCTTGAGCTGCTCGCGCAGGTACATCTCGCGCTGCCGCTCGCCGAGCTCTTCCTGCACCTGCGACTTGATCTCTTCCTGGGCCTCGAGCAGCCCGACGTGCCGCTGGATGTGGACGAGCACGCGGCGCAGCCGCTCTTCAACGCTCAAAGTTTCGAGCAGCCCCTGCTTTTCCGGCACGGGGAGATCGATGTAGCCGGCCACGAGATCGGCGAAGCGCCCCGGATCGGTTACGGATTCGAGCACCTGGTGCACGACTTCTTCCGGGAGCCCGCGGCGCTCGCCGAGATCGGCCGCCCGCTCACGCGTCTCCTTCTCGAGCGCGACGAACGCCGGGTCGTTCTCGTCGAGCGGGACCATCTCCTCCGCGGGCATGACGACCGCGGCGAGGAAGCCCTCGGTCGTAGTGTACTGCAGCGCCGTTGCGCGCTGCTCGCCCTGGAGGAGCAGCTGTACGCCGCCTAATCCACGCTGGATCTGGCCGATCTTGGCGATGACGCCCATCGAATACAGAATGTCCGCGGTCGGCTCGTCGCTGTTGTCGCGCTGGGCCACGGCGAAGACGAGACGATCCTTTTTGAGCGCCGACTCGATGGCGCGCAAAGTCCCTGGCCGCCCGGCTGCGATCGGAGCGGTAAGTCCCGGGAAGATCACCGTCCCGCGAAGCGGCAGGACGGGCATTGTTTGACGTTCGTTCACGAAGTACTTCCTTGGTTTCTTGTCTGTGGTTCGTGGATGCGCGGCTCGGCGATTGTTTCGCCATGCCAACCACAATCCATGAACCAAAATCGTGGATCGTGCGTAGTTAGCAGGATTCACACCCGATGACATACGCCAATCAGGCGGTCGCGGCAACCAGACAGGAGCCGGAATGGCGTCCCGGCTGCCGGAACGGCTCCGTCCTGTTCAGCCAGTGTCTTCGGTGCTACGTTAGGCCTGTTAGTCCCACCTTAACGTTCCCGGCGAGACATAGTGGCTGATCGCGGTCTGACTACGTCCGATTTCGAGCTCCGAGCGCAGGTGGACCGGGCGCTCTCCACAAACTACGAGCTGGGGGACGAGATCGGTCGCGGAGGCATGGGGATCGTTTATCGCGCCCGTGATAAACGATTGAAGCGGACCGTTGCGGTGAAGCTCCTGCCGCCGGAACTGGCGTTTCGCTCCGACATCCGGACGCGCTTTCTGCGAGAGGCCGAGACGTCGGCGCAGCTCAGTCATCCCAACATCGTTCCGATCTACACGGTAGGCGAGGAAGGGAACCTCGTCTACTTCATCATGGCGTACATCGGCGGGGACAACCTTGCCAAGCTGATACACGACCGCGGCCCGCTCGACCCCGCCGAGGTGCGCCGGATCCTGCGCGAGGTGGCCGACGCGCTGTCGTACGCCCACGGGCGCAAGGTCGTGCACCGCGACATCAAGCCGGACAACATCCTGCTCGATTCCGACACGGGGCGCGCGATGGTGACGGATTTCGGCATCGCCCGCGCGGTGATCGAAGGATCGGGATCCAAGCTCACAGCGACCGGTATGGCGCTCGGCACGCCCGCGTACATGTCACCCGAGCAGGCCGCCGGCGACAGCAGCATCGACGGCAGGACCGACATCTACTCGCTCGGCGTGGTCGCGTATCAGATGCTGTCCGGCGAGCTGCCGTTCGATGCCCCGAATACACCGGCGATGCTGGTGAAGCACCTGTCGGAGATGCCGCGACCGATCTCGGATCGCTGCCGCGGCGTGCCGGCGGATCTCGCGCGGGCGGTCATGCTGATGCTGGAGAAGAGCCCTGATGCGCGCTTTCCGAGCGCGGGCGCGCTCGCCGTCGCGCTCGAGAGCGGGAACGTGCCCGAGCCGCAGCTCACTAGATGGTCGCCGACGATGCCGGTTTCGGTCCCGACCGACCGGTACCGCGCGCAGACCGCGCTCTCCACGCCGGAGACCGATGAGGAGATGGAGCGCTGGGAAGCGGCCCCGGTCCGGAGGTTCCGCAAGAAGCTCGCGCCGTACATCGCCGTCAATGCGGTGATCGCGGTCGCGTCGATTATCAGCGGTGTCGAGATATTCTTCGTGACTGTGTTCTGGTCGATCAACCTGGCCCTGCAGTACTCCAAGCTGTGGTCGGCCGGGTACGATTGGCGCGACGTGTTCCGCCAGCCGCGCGACCGGCTGTTCGTGGATGTCGCCGGCGAAACGCTCGACGACGCGCGCGCGATCTTCGATCCCAACAAGCGCGAAGAGGTGCGCGCCAAGATGCGCGCGCGCCGCGCCACGCCGCAGCGCAGCATCCCGCGCGCGCGCCCGGAAATTGAGAGTAGCAGCCGGGAAACACGGCGCGAGCGCAAGGGTCGCGAAGGGCGCGAGCGCGAAGGACATGAGCGCCAGCGCAGCATCTCCGATACTCCGCGTGACCGCGAGCTGCCGGTCGTCGCGCGCGCGCGGTCGGATCGCGACGAGATCAGGCGGTTGGTGCGATCACTACCTGAAGAAGACAGGCAGATGATCTCGGAAGTGGTCCCGTCCGCGGACCAGCTGTTCGACAAGATCAAGGCGCTGTCCAACAGTCTCGCCGCCGTGGACAGCCACGGCGTCGACGCATCGGCTGGCGAGGTGGAGCGCGAAATCGAGCTGCTCGAATCACAGGCGAATCCGCTGGAAGCCGCGAGCGAGCAGCGCGTGCGGCGGCTCGCGGGACTCAAGCGCCGCAGGCGCGCGCTCATCGACGTTAAGAAGCGGCGCGACGAGGCTATGGCCAAGATCGAGAGCTGCGGAATCGCACTGGAGAACATGCGACTCGACGTGCTTCGCTTCCGCACCGGCGGGCAGACGCACTACAACGTGACGCTGTTGGCCGAGCAGGCGATGCGGCTCGCGCGGGACGTGGACGTCCTGGCGTACGCGGCCGACGAGACCGGCCGCGTAAGCGCCACGCGCTGACGATGCCGGAGAAGCGGGTGATGGAAGAGCAGCCGCTGGAGAGGCGGCTCCGGGATTTCAAGCGCTCGTTTTGGCAGGCGGCCGGGACGCTTGCTTTTCTCGTCGGGTTGAACGTGGTGTTCACTCCGACGGTGCCGTGGGTGCTGATCGCCGCGATCGTATTCGCCATCGGCTTGATCCGGCAGGGCGCCGCGCTGTGGGCGGATGGCGTGGGCTTGCGGGAGCTGTTCTCGCGCGGACCGGTGTCATACGAGTCAAAGGCGATCAGGGGCGATTCGGCGCGGGCGCTGCCAGATCGCTCGTACCGCGCGGCGCGGGACCCGGGTCGCCAGCGGGCGATCGAGGCCGTATCCGTGTCAGCGCACGCCGGGCCGACCGAGCGAGCGATGGCGCGCGCCCGCGAGCATCACGAAGGGATCGTGCAGACGATGCGGCAGCTGTCGCCCGTGGACCGCGAGCTGATCCCCGACGTGCAGCCTACAATCGACGCTCTGCTCGAGCAGGTGCTGGTGCTCGGCGATGCGCTGCGCCGGCTCGAGGAAAATGTTGGATCGACATCGATGGATGATGTCAGCTCGCGGATCGCGGCGCTCGAGCGCGAGACCGAGCGCGCGGGCGAATGGGAGAGAAAGCGCGATCTTCTCGAGCGGCAGCGGACTTCGATCAAGGAGCTGCAGCAGCGGCAGGTGGATCTCAGGACGCGGTTCGAGCGCGCGACGCTGCTGTTGGAGAACCTGCGGCTGGATGTGCTCAAGCTGCGGTCGTCGGGCGTGGCGTCGGCGAGCGAGGATGTCGCGGGGGCGACGCAGCAGGCACGGGCGTTATCCTCGGATATCCGGCGGGCGCTTGAAGCTGCCGATGAGGTCAAGTCGATTCGATAGCCGTTTGGGCTCCGATCGAGCCGCGAGGGAATCCAAGTTCGGAGTGAGACAGTGCGGAGTCGGCAGTCTGGAGCTACTCCAAACTGTTTACTCCATACTGCCACACTCCATACTTGGATTCCGTCTCACCATCCCTTAAGCCTGCTTCGCGGAAACAACCTTCCCCTCGCGGGTAAATTCATGGATGCTCCGCGCTCCCATGATCGCAGCTTTGCCCCTGATCGTCGCCCTCGCGTCGTCCGCATGCGACCAGCGCGCCGCCGCCGATCCCCGCGTGGGCGGGCCGCCCGTGCCTGAGCGGCTCGGCGCGGCCGCGAACGACACCATCGGCAACGATTCCGTTCCGCGCGTGAGCCACATGCCCATGCCGCGTATCGTGCGCGGACTGTACGTAAACCGCTGGGCGGCCGTCGGCGCCAAGATGAACCAGATGATCGATCTCGCAAAGACCACCGAGGTCAACGCATTGGTCATCGACGTGAAGGACGACCGCGGCTTCGTGCTGTACCGCTCGCGCGTGCCGCTCGCGAAGCAGATCGGCGCCGACACGAACTCCCCCATGAGCGCGGCGCGCGTGCGAGCAATGCTGGACACGATGCGGGCGCACAACATTTACGCGATTGCGCGGATCGTGGTGGTCAAGGACCCCCTGCTGGCCGACAAGAAGCGCGAGTGGGCGATCAGACGGAGATCGGACGGGCAGCCGTGGCTCGACCGCAACGGCAAGCCGTGGCTCGATGCGCACCAGCGCGCCGTCTGGCAGTACGCCGCCGATCTCGGCAAGGAAGCGTGGGACCTCGGCTTCAGCGAGGTGCAACTCGACTACGTCCGCTTCCCGGACGAGCGGCGGCTGATCCGCGAATCAACCTTCCCGCTCGCGCAGGGACGCACGCGCGCGCAGGTGATCCGCGACCAGCTCGGCTTCACCAGCCAGCTGCTGCGCGCGAGCGGCATTCCGATGACGATCGACGTATTCGGCCTGACCGCGACCGACAGCACCGACATGGGCATCGGGCAGAAGTGGGAGATGTTCGTGGACATGGCCGACGCCGTACTGCCGATGAACTACCCGTCGCATTTCGCGGCGGGCACGTACAAGCTGTCGAATCCGAACGCGCGGCCGTACGCCACGATCGACAACGCGATGAAGGACGTGCGCCGGCGCACCGCTCCGGTCAAAGCCGCGGGCCGGATCATCCCCTGGTACCAGGACTTCACGCTCGGGCCGCCGCGGTACGGAGTCGCGGAAGTGCGCGCGCAGATGCAGGCTGGTTATGACAACGGCTATTACGACTGGATCCTGTGGAACCCGGGGTCACGCTACACGATCGCGGCGCTGCGGCCGAAGTCCGCGCTCGAGGAAGGGCTGCGCGCCCTGACGGCGGACTCCGCGCGGCGCGCGGCCGCGGCCCGCCGGGCCGATTCCGCCCGCCGGGCCGATTCCGCCCGCCGGGCCGATTCTCTGACCCCTAGATGAGCGGCCGCAGAACGTCGCTGAGCTGCGCCGGAGCTTCTTCCGGCGAGAAATGCCCCATCCCTTCGATCTCCTGGAACCTCACTCCCCATAAGGACCTCGCGAGCTTTCGCGCGCGCACCGGCGGAGAGAGCGTGTTCAGCGATCCACAGATTATCGCCGCGGGGATCTCGTCCGATCCCGCTGACGCCGGCCGAGCGGCGCCGTCGTCCCGGAAATTCTCGAAGCGAAGCGCGCGGGCGTGCCGCGCGAGCACGACGCCTCCCGCCGCATCCGAGAACGGCTTGAGGTAGCGCGCGCAGGAGCGCGCCCCCGCTTCACGATTGACGTAGCCCGAAATCATGCGGCCGCGAATTCTTCCGCGCGCAAACGCGGACAGCGGCCCGCCGAGCATCGCGGCCGCACCCGGCGACACCGATGCCGACGCGGCCCAGTGCCGGCCCACCGGCGGATCGAGCATGCACAGCCGCGATACGAGCGCCGGCCAGGTCCGGGAGAACCTGTGCGCTACCGCTGCGCCGAGGTCGTGCCCGATGAAGCACGCCCGGTCGAGCCGAAGCTCAGCCAGCAGTCCGCGCAGGCGATCGGCGTGCGCACCTACCGTCAGCGCGGAGTTGTACGGGCGATCACTGCGGCCCCAGCCGAGCAGGTCGGCGGCTACGATCCGGCGCCCGGACGGCAGCAGCGGGATGAGCCCGCGCCAGAGCAGGCTCGACGTCCCGAACCCGTGCACCAGCACGATCGGATCGCCGCCGCCACGAGTGCCCGCGGCGTAGTAATACAGCCGAACCCCTCCGACATCGATGAATTCACCGCGCATTTGCCCTCGTTCCGTGTCTGGCGCCCGTGAGGAAACGTGCTATTGTTACGCGCCGACCTCAGCCAGCTACCGCATCGGCACAAACATCCATGTCTGGCCTGCCCCGTTCAAACGGACAATTTGACCGTTAATACTCCCTCCGAAGCGCGCGCAAACCCTCTAAGTCCAAGTCTGGCGGGACTTTCGGCAGCGCACGAAGGCTTGGCTATTCCATCGCAAGCTGCCACTCCAATAGAACAGCCGGAGGCCGTGACCTTCCCGCTGACATGGATGATGGAGCACGGCTCGCCGTCCCTACAATACCGGTCGGCCGTGGAAGTCGCACGGTTGCCGATGGCCGGTGGTCAGCTCGACTGGCTGCCGTACACCTCGAGGTCCGCGCTCCGCTTGGCTGTCACGCAGGGGATCGATGGCGTCTGGAACGATCGGATGATGGCGATTCCGTCGAGCCGTGGTGGGGAGTTCGAGGGCGTGGGTACGATCCCCGCGCTGCAGCGGCTGCTGGAATGCGGCTGGTCTCCCGATTCGCCGCCGATCGCGCTCTCGCGCCGCATTCTCTTCAGGTTGCTGGCCGAAGACGACGATCCGTCGTTCCAGTATGAGCTCGCGACCAAGACTCAGACAGAGGAGCAGATTCGCCGCGGGCGAGCCATCCTGCGCGAGGCCGCCGCGGCCACGCTGGCGCGGGCCGGATTCGAGAACGATCCGCGATTGCGTGGTGCCGTGCGCAGGATCGTCGAGCGGATGGAGGCGTTCCTAGCTTCGCCGCTGGGCGAGAAGCCGTGGATGCGCGTCGGCAACACGCACGTGCTCGCCGCGGAAGCGTCGCCGCCGTCCATCTTCGTGCTGCGCATTCTCGCGCACATGCCGCTGCTCAGATACGAGCACCACTCCGCGCTCGAGAGATTGTACGAGCATCTCTCGCAGCCGCTGCCGCGGCAGGATCCCGTGCAGCTCGTCGGGCGCCACCAGATGCAGCAGCCGCATCTCATACTCGGCGATAAGCTGCCGCACCGGAACGCGGTCGAGGCCGACATCCCGTACGCGCTGATGTGGCTGGAGCTGATGGCGCGGCTCGGCTTCCTTCGCCGCAACGAAGGCTGGCTGAAGATGTTCGACAGGTTCCTCGAGGACACCAATCGCGACGGCGTCTGGCACCCCCACAAGGGAACCGAGACTCCTAAAACGAAGAGCCCGTACGCATGGGCGACTTTCCCGCTCGAGGAATCGATGAGCGCGGAAGGCCGCTGGGCGGATGTCACCTTCCGCGTGGGTCTCATCGCGCGGCTCGCCGGTAGAGAGATCAAGGTCGTCTAGCGTGCGGCGGTTGGGGGGACGCGTCCCCCCGGTGTCGATGTTTCCCGCGGGCGATCAGCGCTTCCGCGTGCGGATGCTCCGTCTGCCCTCCGGACTCTCCGTGCGAGTGGTGGAATGCGGCGAAGCGAATTCCCGCCCCATCCTGCTGTATCACGGGTGGGCTTGCTCCGCGTACACCTTCAGGTTCGTTCTCCCCGCGCTCGCGGAGCTGGGATACCTTGCGATCACCGTGGACCTCAAGGGCCACGGCCTCTCCGACAAGCCGTTGGGCTCGCGCGAGTACACGCGCGAAGCGATAGCGGGCCACGTCGTCGAGATATTCGACGCGCTGGCGCTCGAGAATCCGGTGATCGGCGGACATTCGCTCGGCGCGGTCCTGGCTCTGCTCGTCGCGGCCGAGCGACCGGACGCGATCCGCGGCCTGCTGCTGTACTCTCCGGTAGGCCACAGGGGAGTTCCGGGGCTCTGGTTGTATCGCGTGCTCTCGCCCGGATTCCTGCGCTGGCTGTTCCCGCACGTTGCGGGACGCTGGATCGCTGCGATCGGGCTCCATACGGGTTATGGGAAGATCGGCCGGCCGGCCGGCCGCGACGT
>JBPCPS010000174.1:0-13431 GCA_050998915.1 Gemmatimonadaceae bacterium | reverse complement strand
GCGGGACCTCGATGGCCACGCCGCATGTGGCTGGCGTCGCCGCGCTGTATCTGCAGAGTAACCCCGGTGCGACCGCGCTGCAGGTGCGTGACGCACTGTACGCCAACACCACCAAGGGCGTCGTGACCAGCTCGAAGACCGTAAACAACCACCTGCTGTTCACGAATTACTGAGCAAAGGAATTTCGGGGCGCGGACGGCAACGTCCGCGCCCTTTTTGCGTTCCTCAACGTCATTCAGGTTTGAGTGCGTTCCCGGTGGAACGCGAGAAGTTCCGCCCGGCCCCGCGCTACACCTTCACCAAGCCTCCACACAGCGGACCGCTGCTGTACGAGCGATTCTCGAACCTCGCCAGCGGCGAGCAGTGGCGCGATCAGGCCCGACGCGCGCTGGAGCGGCTGCGCGCGAAGCGGCGCTCCACGCGAACTCTCGCGGCGACCTGATCAGGACGCCCGGCTACGCAGAGGTTCGCAGCTCCAGCTTTTTCTCCAGCTCGCTCGGGTACGGCGCGGAGTAAATATCTTCGCGCGTCCAGGGCAGCTCGGATCGTCCATCCTCATGCGGCTTGGACAGTAGCGTCTGGATGATGTTGAGCTTGGCAGAGTCGAAGCGGTGCGCGCCCGCGGACATGTACAGGCGCCACACCCGGTAGGTGCGCTCGCCCACGAGCTCGATGGCGCTGTCGCGATTGTTCTCCAGCTCGCGAATCCAGTGACGGAGCGTGAGAGTGTAATGCTCGCGCAGGCCTTCGACGTCCCGCACTTCGAAGCCGCTGCTCTCTGCGCTGGCGATCACGTGCGCCGCCGGAACGAGCCGCGCGTCGGGGAAGACGTACCGCTGAATGAACTCGCCACGCTTCCATAATTTCGCGGCGAGCCTGGACCTGATCGTCTCGCCACGCGCCTGATCCACGCTTACCTCGCAGTGGTTCAGGAACACTCCGCCGGGACGCAGCAGCGTGTGAGCGCGCGCGAAGTACGCCGGCTGCTCGTCGGCGGGGACGTGCTCGGTCACTCCTACCGATGTGATCTTGTCGAATTGCTCTCCGGCCGGCAGGTCGCGGTAGTCGCGCACTTCGACACGGCAATGGCCGCTCAGTCCCTCCGCGCGAATGCGCTCCCGGCCCCAGGAGGCCTGCGACTCGCTGAGTGTGATTCCCAGGGCATCAACGCCGTAGTTCTTCGCCGCGTAGCGAACCAGCCCGCCCCACCCGCACCCGATGTCCAGAAGCCGGTCCCCGCGCTTGAGGCGGAGTTTCCGGCAGATGTGCTCGAGCTTGTCTAGCTGCGCGAGCTCGATGCTCTCGTCGCCGGTTCTGAAGTAGGCGCAGGTGTACAACATCATCGGGTCGAGCCACAGAGCGTAGAACTCGTTGCTCACGCCGTAATGAAATTCGATGGCCTGCGCGTCGCCGCGACGTCTCTTCCCGGCAATGGAGTCCGACACGCGCTGGAAGCGGGTCCGGTGGATCTCGGGGTCATCGTCCGTAGGCAACGCGAAGACTTTCTGTGTCAGGTCACGGAACGCCCGTAGATCGCGAAGTCTTCTGCCGACCGCGTCGCCGAGGCCGACCGCCGTTTCCAGATCGCCTTCGATGTCGAGGTCGCCGGAGATGTACGCCTCCACGATCGAGAGCTCGTTCGGCGGGAGCAGCATCCGCCGGAGCGCGCCGCGGCGCGCAACGACTAGGGTGAAGGGAGTCGTCCGCGCCCGCTCCGAGCGCTCTTCCGTGCCGTTCCAGTAACGCACGTCGAACGTGCGACCGGCGGGCGGCCCAAATAGCGCGCGTATTACTTCGCGCGCTGCTGCGAGGCCGCTGTCCGCATCGTTTCGCATCATCGGCATGAGGGTCGGAGAAGCATAAAATGAACCGCATCGACCCGTTTCCGGCGAGCGGTCGCGCCCCATTAAGGTGGTACTCCGCTTGACCTTCGGCTGCTCGGAAGCTTTTGTTTACGGCCATGCCACACCGTTCCGGCAGCGACGTCATGCCCCTGGTCGGCCGAGCCGCCGACCTCTCGGCGCTGCATGGAGTGCTGGCCACGGTTGCGGACGGCGTCGGCAGCACGGTGTTTCTCGCTGGCGAGGGGGGCGTGGGCAAGACACGTCTCGTCGAGGCGGTCGCCGCCCGGGCAGCGAAGATGGGGTTCACCGTAGCGGTCGGCCGGGCGTACCCGGTCGAGACCGGCGTTCCCTACGCGGCGTTCGCCGACGCGCTCGTTCCCGTGCTGCGCGCGATGGAGCCCGCGCAGTTGACCGTGCTCTCCCGTGGCGGCGCCGCAGAGCTGCGGCATCTCTTTCCCACGCTGGGCCAGGATGGCGACGGCGGGCGTACGACCGCTGGCGCCGATCCGTCGGAGCTCAAGGCGCGGTTGCTCTGGAACTTCAGCCAGTTCCTCATCCGCTTCGCGGCCAAGCAGCCCGTCCTGCTCGTGCTGGAGAACCTGCAATGGGCCGACGCGTCGTCGCTCGAGCTGCTGCATTTTCTCGCGCGGCAGGCGCGCGAAGGCTCGCGCATCGCGCTGATCGGGACGTACAACGAATCCCAGCGCGACGCGAATGACGTCCTGCGGACGACCGAGCAGTCGCTGATTCGCATCGGCGCGATCACAGTGCACCACGTCGACGCGCTGAAAGAACCGCACGTCGCGGAGTTGCTGCAGGAGAAGTTCGGCGTGCCGCCCGCGCAGACGGCGCACTTCGCGACTCTGCTATATGACTGGACCCGCGGGAATCCCTTCTTCATCGAGGAGACCCTCAAGTCCTTGATCGATCGCGGCCGACTCGTCGAGCGAGACGGACGCTGGAGCGGTTGGGACACGGACTCCCTCGATCTCCCCACGACGGTGCGCGAGGTGCTGGGCGCGAGACTCGACCGGCTCTCGCCGAACGCCAAGACGATCGGCAATCTGGCCGCGGTGATCGGCACGCGCGCGGGCTACGACGTGCTGCGCTCCGTGAGCGGACTCGCCGAGGCGGACCTCGTGAACGCGCTCGACGAGCTGCGGTCCGCGCGCGTGCTCGACGAAGCCGCGCGCGACGAGGGGCTGGCATATGATTTCGCGCACCCGATGCTGCGGGAGGTGCTGTACACCGGACTTGGCGGCGCGCGCGCGCGGCTGCTGCACGCGCAGGTCGCGCAGTCGCTCGAGACGATGTACGGGTCCAAGGCGGAGACGCACGCCGGCGAGCTGGCGTTTCATTACGCCCGCGCGATGTCGGCCGACCTCGCGCCCAAAGCGGTCAAGTATCTCACCGCGGCGGGCATGACCGCGCTGGAGAAATACGCCAACCGGGAAGCGGCGGATTACCTCACCGCCGCTCTGGAGCACCGGGACAGACAGGGCGGAGACGATGCGAGCGTCGATCTCGTGACGACGCTTGCCCGGGCACGGCAGCGGCTGGGCCAGTTCGATGGCGCAATCGAGCTTTGGTCGCGCGCGTTGGCGGACGCGGAGAAACGCGGCGATCGCGCCCTCGTGGCGTCGGTGAGGCACCGCATGGGACTCGCCTGTTACTGGACCGGACGCTCGCGGGAAGCGCTCGAGCAATATGCCGCCGCGCTCGCCGCCGCCACGGCCGTCGCCGATCCGGCGATGATCGTTCGAATCCGGCTCGGGCGCAGCATCTGTGCGCAGGATGCGGGGCGGTTCGCCGACGCTGCGGCCGACGTGAACGCCGCGCTGGCGGAAGCCGAGAAGGTCGGCAATCCGGCGCTGACCGCGCGCGTGCACCGGGCACTGCTCCTGCTGCACGCCTGGAGCGGCGACGTGGGGCGCGCCAGGGAGCACGGTCGCAAGGCCGTCGCGCTCGCCGAGGAGAGCGGCCAGAAGGTGCTGGCCTGGTCGGCTCACTGGGGGATGGCCATGCTCGCCGGCCTCGACAGCGATGCGCCCGGCGTCGTCGAGCACATCTCGGCGGCGACACGGCTGGCCGACGAGTTGCGGTCCCCGCTGCTTCCGCTGTGGACTGCGGAGCTGTCCGTCCAATACGCATCGGGGGTCGGCAACTGGGAAACGGGGATCGCCACCGGGGAGCGAGCGATAGCGGTCGCGCGCGCCATGGCGCAGAAAGCGCTGCTGCCGCGCCTGCTCGTGTGGACCGGCACGATCCACCTTTGGCGCGGCGATCACGAGCGCGCTCTCGAGATGTTCGAGGAGGCTTGGAAGCTCTCTGGTGCTGCGCGCGGCGCGGACCGGGCGGTGGACGTTCCTTCGGTCGTTCCCGCGCATCTCGGAATGGCGGCGTATCACCTCGCGACGCGGAATTACGCCGAGGCCGTGAAGGTCGGTGAGGCCGGTCTCGCGATAGCGGACCGCGCGGGTCACGTCGTGTGGGCGGTACAGTGGCTGCTCCCGTTGATCACGGAGGCGGCGTTGTATAACGCCGACTTCCCGACCGCGGAGCGGCACTGTGCCCGCCTGCGCAGCGAGTCGAAGCGCTTGAAGCATCGTCTCGCTGCGGCGTGCGCGCTGGCGGGCGAAGGACTGCTGACGCTGCTCCGCGATCGCGATCCGGCGGCCGCGGCAAAGGCGCTCGAGGGCGCCGCCGAGCAGCTGGAGGAGCTGCAGTATCCGCACTTCGGCGCGAGAATGCGCCGGCAGCTCGGGCGTGCGTTGTCGGAAGCCGGCGAGCGGGAGCAGGCGGCGCGCGAGCTGCGTCGCGCCCACGATCTCTTCGCGCGCCTGGGCGCCGCCGCCGAGCTGGACGCGACGCGCGAGCAGCTGCGCACGCTTGGATTACGTCCTCCCGCCAAAACCATCGGCGAGGGGGCCGCGGGACTCACCGCTCGCGAGATGGAGATCGCGCGGATGGTCGCGGCGAGAAAGGCGAACAAGGAAATCGGAGCGGCGCTCAAGATCTCGGCGCGGACTGTCAGCACTCATCTCTCCAACATTTTCTCCAAGCTCAGCGTCGAGTCACGGGGAGAGTTGGCGGATTATGTGCGCGAGAAAGGATTGCTCTAGAGCCGGCTACCGGATATGGCAAGGGGATCCGAGCTGTTAGCAGTGAGTGGACCAATCAGTTGCGAGCAAGATCCCGTACGCCTTCCTCTTGGTGGCCGGCCATACCCCTATGCGGTCTTCTCACCCGACGAATCCGCCCCTTGGGAGAGGTATCTCGCAAGTGCGAGCGAGTGCTGCTGCCGGTCGGCCGCAATTCTGTCCGAGAGCCTCGCCAGCGCCGGGTCCATCGCCCGCGCGCTGATGAGGGCGAACACCGCGCCGTCGCGCCTCGCGTCATCCAGGAGCTGGGCGACCCGCGCGCCGGCATCCTCTGCCCGCCTGAGCGCGCCTTCCGGCGCAGTGCGGCGGTGCTGCTCCAGCTCGGGCTCCGCGATAGCTGGTGTGTACTCCGCGACCTCGAGGTATGAGCGAAGCGCATGAAAGTGCTTCCAACTGTCGTGCAGCTCGCGGGCGAGCAGGGCCGAAGCCACCGAATCCGCTGTCAGCGCCGCGAGCAGATGGCTCAAGCCGACGGTTCGTCGCGCAGCCCTGAGCGCGGCCCTCCGGACCATCATCAGGAGCTCGGCGTCCATCCGGGTGGCGGAAAGATCGATTGTGCCCCAATCGATCTCCGACCCGACGCGCCAGGTCTTCTGCGATCTCGGTTCGGCGCCGCCCGGTTTGTCCATGTCAATCTCCCGTAAGTGATGCGTGGGAGTATGGCCTGCGCTGACGGCGGAGTGAATGCGCCGAGCTACGTAGAAGGAGGCACGGAATTACGTATCTCGGCGACGCGCCCGAAGCGATCGCCGTCTAGTGCGATTTCGTGCCGCGCATACGTCATCACGCGTATCTGTTTCAATCAGCTGCAATCGCACTATTCCCTCCAGGCGATCTCGATCAACTCACTTACTGGAGGACTGATGCGATTATCAATGAAGATTGCAGCTGCCGCGTTGCTTGGGCTGGTAGCCGCCGGGTGCGGCGGCAGCGACGGGATCAACGAGCCGCAGTCGGTCGCAGGAACGTACACGCTGCGAACGGTGAACGGCGCCGCGCTTCCCTTCGTCGCATTCGAGACGGCAGGATACAAGCTGGAGGTGACGGGAGCGAGCTACGTCCTGGCGGCCTCGGGGACGTTCACGAACAGTGTTTCGTTCCGCGAGACCGAGGGCGGAGCCGTCACGACGTCGACCGAGACGCTGACGGGGCAGTACACGGTCAGTGGGACGACCATCACGTTCACGGATACCGACGGGGACGTCATTACCGGATCCCTGTCCGGCAACACTCTGCAATTGAGCGGAGACGGAATCACGGCGGTCTTCGTGAGGTAGGCGCTCTGCCGGCCGGGTTCCGGTTCGGTGTGCGGGAAGCGGCGCGGCGGGACTCCTGCGAGTCTCGCCGCGCTCCCGTCATGCGGAGCTCGTAGCCGGAACGGCGGCATCCATTCGCTCGCGGCGCAGATTGTGCGATTCGGCGCGGAACACCAGCATCACACCGAGGTAAAGCGTTGATGCGCATCATTCGCCGGCTGTCCGCCGTTCTCGTTGTACTGGTCGTGAGCGTTCCTCGCGGCGGAGCAGGCCAGGCCGTGACGGCTGCCCGAGCCGATTCCACCGCGAGCCTCGCGCAGCTGATCGCCGATGCTGCGCTCGTGAACGCGCGCGTCCCTGAGCGCCTGCGCGCGTATCGCGCGCGGCTCGAGACGGAGATGTCGCTGGTCATCGTGGATTCAGGCGGGCGCGAGCGCACCGCGCAGCTCGAGCAGGTCGCGAGCGACGTTCGCTGGCGCGCGCCCGACCGGTACGACCAGCGCGTCATCGGATATCGCAACCAGTCCGTCGGCCCGACTTTCTCGCTGATGAGCATTTTCGGCGGCTGGACGACGCCGACGCTGTACGGCAACCGGTTACGGCTCGGCGTCACGTCGGCCACGGCGTCCAACCGCACGTTCAACGAGGACGCTGCGAGCCTGGCGATTCATCCACTCGCCACCAACCGAGACGCGTACTACCTGTTCGAGGGCGGTGACACCGCCGTCACGCTGTACTCCGGCCAGCAGCGCATTCCGATCGCGCGCGTGAAAGTGACGCCACGCTCCGACGCGCAGGGAGACGCGATTCTGCTCTCCGGCGAGATGTACATCGACGTGGAGCGGAAGCAAGTCGTGCGGATTCGCGGCCGGCTCGTCGAGGTGCGGGGCGGCAGAGCGACGATCAAGTCGGGGAGCCGCGTTCCCGGGGTCAGCGGAGCGTCGTTCGTCGAGCTGGTGAACGTGGAAGTCGACGGCGCGTACTGGCTCCCCGCATACCAACGCACCGAGCTGCAGGCGCGGATCGGACCGTTCGGCGGGCTGCGCACGATCGTTCGTATCGTGTCACGCTTCCACGACTACCGGCCCAACGATTCTACGTGGACGGGTCCGGAGGCGCCGCCCGGGGTTCGCCACAACCTGACGTTCGCGTCGTCCGCGGCACAGCAGCGCTACAGCGGGTGGACGCAGCCCATCGGCGCGGCGAGCACCGACGTGTACTACTCCGAGTTCGACGACGTCGCGCCCGCGGAGTGGGCGACCAGCGGCGAGGCAACAGGAATCAGATTTGCTCCGCGATCGCTGGGCGAGGTTTTTCGCTTCAACCGCGTCGAGGGACTGTTCACTGGAATCGCGCTGGCCAAGGATTTTCGAGACGCGGCTCCCGGATTGACGATCCGCGGCTCCGTGGGTTGGGCGTGGTCCGAGCGGACTGCGCGCGGAATGTTGGGCGTACATCGCACTCGCGGCGGGACCACGACCGGCATTCGCCTCGAGCGCGCGCTCGCGCACACCAACGACTTCCAGCCGCCGCTCTCCTGGGGCGCGACGATGGCGGCGCTGCTCGGAAGCACCGATGACTTCGATTATCTCGACCGGCGGAGCGCGACGCTGTTCGTCGCTCAGACGCTGGGATTGAAGCAGCGATCGGTTGTCCGGCTCGAGCTGGGTCCCGGCTCCGACCGCGCCGTGACGCAGAACATCTCGCGCGGACTGTTTGTGGCGGAGGGTGAGGGATTCCGGCCGAACCGCGGGATCAGGGAGGGGAACTACGTCCGGACCGTCGCGTCGCTCGAGCTCAACCCCGATGTGAGCGGACTGTTCGTCGACCGCGGCATCGGCGGACGTGTGAGCTATGAGCGGGCCGACGGCGATCTCCGCTGGCAGCGCGTCGAATTGGGGGGTGCGGCCCGCCGTGAATTCGGGCCGTTCCAGCTGTACGCGCGCGCCGATGCGGGAACACTCATTGGCGATCCGGCGCCGCAGGCGATGTTCGAGATCGGGCGAAGCGAAGGGCTCCGGTCCTACGGGTACAAGGAGTTCGCGGGCGATCGCGCGGCGCTCGGCCGGGCAGTCGTGGGCTACACCTTTCCATTCCTGCGCGCGCCCATCCGGCTGCCGGGCCGATTGATCCTTCCGGGTCTGGCGCCGGGAATTGCCGCAGGAATCCACGCGGGATGGACCGGCGTGTCCGGACCGGAGGCGGCCGCCGCTCTCCTCGAACTGGGCGCGACGACCGACGCGTTGACCGGGGTGCTCGTGCCCCTGGCGCGGACCACCGACGGTGTCCGCGCGTCCGCCGAATTCCTGGTGACCTTCTTCAGCGGGGCGCTTGCCGTCGGAGTGACCCGCCCGATAGATCGAGCCGGTCCCTGGAAGTTCACCGGGCGGATCGGGCAGGGATTTTAAGAAAAGCCTCTGCAACGACCGTCGTTGCAGAGGCTCAATGTGCTGGAGTCGGGGCGACTGGATTTGAACCAGCGACCTCCTGCTCCCGAAGCAGGCGCGCTACCGGGCTACGCTACGCCCCGAACCTTGTAAGCTATCCCGGCTAAAGGTCTAACGGAAGCGATTCGCGGGGCATTTGGCCGATCTAGTACGGATCATCGGTGCCGCCAGCCGTGAATCGTATTGTGGGACCGGTGTTCTGCGGCATCTTTCCGGTGCCGCCTGACACAGCGCGAGTACCAGCTTAGGAACCGACGCATCGACGCTTCCCGTTGTGTTCCTGGACGGGATCGAATACGGCCCGGTGTCATCGCTCAGGCTGATCCCGGCAGTGAGCGTTGCAGAAATCCGGCTGTTTCGCTCGTGGGAGGCAACTACTATCTACGGGACCGGGTTCATGTCGGGAGTGATTGCGGTGACTACACGGCGGTGACGCCCGGCTAGCTTCCCCACGCGATTCGACGGCGGGACTTGGCCCCATGCGCTCAACGGGCAGCGGTGAACCGTCAGCTAATCTCTTCATTACGCATGCATATGAAACGCACGATCTCCCGTACCGTGGTTTCGTCAAAGAGGCGTTTCGCGCGAATGATGCGGCCAGGGAGCCGGAACCTCCCGATCGCGCGCCGCGCGCTTTCGGTTACGTATGTAGGTGCGCCGGGGGGAATACTCGATAGATCGTCGCGTCCAACTACTAGCAGGTGCATTCTCGACGTTGAGCCGCCGGCGCGGTGGATCGCGCTCACCGCCCGATCCAGGAAACCAGGATCGGTAGCGACGACGTAAACGCCGGACTGGAGGAGCGCGACCCATTCGGGGTCGAGCAGGTCGGCACGAGACTCGACTGCTATTACCCGTCGGGTCGGGGTCTCAGCGACCCGGCGGACTACTTCGGCGCAATCGTCTGCGGCGAACACTACGTGCGCAGTAAGAATCTCGCGCGGCGTTTGCCGGCCTTTAAGTTGCTCGACAACGAGGTTCGACGCGGTAATTCCATAATCCCGCTTCAACTCAGCGCTGATGCCTACGCCCTGATCGGCCATTTCCGCGACTGCGACCGCGCGCAATTTCCGGGTCATCGCGAAATCGAGCATCACCGATCCCAGCTCCTGCATTGGCAACCCGCGCGTGACCGCGGCCGCGAAGACGTCCGAGATCCACTCACAAGTGATGGCCTGAGTCACCCGGTCGGGGGCGATGGAGCGCGAGACGTACACGCCGGAGCGTACCCGTAGCTCGACCAACCCTTCGGACGCCAGCTCGCGATATGCTGCCGCGATAACACGTGGATCGGCATCCATCTCAGATGTCAGCTCGCGCGTGCTCGGAAGCCGATCCCCGGCGCGGAGGACTCCGGTTTCGATCGCCGCAAGAATTCTGCGTCGGAGCCGGCTTCTTATTTCTAATCGCTTGATCACAGAGTTCGGGCCGAAGGCTTCGGCACCGTAGAGAGGGCACCGCGATACAGGAAGACTTCGACCCCCTAAATGCCCGATTTATGCAGCAGCGCCTAGCCGGGGCTCGCAACTGCTTCAGGAATGATAGGCAGGTGATGTGCGGGCACACACTCGCTTAGCTTTCCCGGAACTGACGCCAGCAACGAGAACGAATCATGCCGATTGACGAAAAGCCACGCAGGAACGAAGACGAGTACTGGGCGAAGGTCGACGCCGAGCTGATCAAGAGCCGTCGCGCGGCGCTGGATGCGGAGCGGGAGAAGGCGCGCAAATCCGAGCAGCAGAACAAGTGCCCCAGATGCTGCGTCGATCTGACGGAGCGTGAATACCATCACGTGAAGATCGACGAGTGCCCGCAGTGCGGGGGAGTGTGGCTCGACAAGGGAGAGCTGCAGATGCTCGAGCACGTGCCGCGCGACAAGAGCGGCGGCTTGCTCGGCTCCCTCTTCGGAATCAAGTAGCCGGCGCTTCCGCGGGAACCGTCTCGGGCTTCGCTTGGGCGGTCGCGGGCTGGAGCTCGCCGGCGGCCGCCAGTCCCCGCTTGAACAGGATCGGCCCCAATAGCTGGTTGACTGCCATCACCGCCAGGAAAAGTGTGCTGAGTGCGGCTCCCCGAACCGGGTAAACCTCGGCGACCACGGCGGCGAGGCCGATAGCGACGCCCGCCTGTGCCACGAGCCCGGTCCACACGTTGCGCCGCTCGGCGTCCGGGAGCTTCGCCCAGCGCGCGCCGATCGCGCAGCCGAAGCGGATGCCGGCGGCCCGGACGCGACGCGATACGTCGCCCCGGGGATCTTTATCAGCTCTGGCAAATAGAAACGCATCCCGATGATCGCTCCCATCCAGCCGAGCGCGAGCGCGGGGAACGCAGCCAGGCTGTCCAACAGGGCGGGCGTGAAGATTCCCGACACTTGCGGCCCGAGCAGAATGCCGAGGGCCAGATACTCCGCGCCCGACACGATGAGGAATCGTTTCCCCAGGCGCTCGAAGGCGAAATGCGCCGCGACGAATGCGGACGCAACCAGCAGTACCAGTATTAGTCCACTGCTCATGTCGGGGCGCTATCGGTTGATGTCAATGCGCCCGGAGGGGCTCGAACCCCCAACCCTCAGATCCGAAGTCTGATGCTCTATCCAGTTGAGCTACGGGCGCATTGCAAGCAACCTACATCGGGGTACCGCCGACCAGACTGCTACTTGGCGCGTTGCCCGGGAGTGCTCGATCCGCCCTGGGGCAGCATGAGAGACGTGGCCTTGCCATCCGGTCCGATAGCGGAGTCGGGGAGCAGGGAGATTGTCGACTTGACCATGCCGTCAGCGGTTTTCGGGGAAGGGAGGCGCGCGGTGGAGGCGCAGGCGGATGGCGCGACGTACGCAGGATCGCGCAGAAAACGAGGAATCGAACGCGCCCGGAGAGACTCGAACTCCCAACCTTCTGATCCGTAGTCAGATGCTCTATCCAATTGAGCTACGGGCGCAACAGCAAAAACCTTCATGGGCGGTACAAGACTCGAACTTGTGACCTCCACGATGTCAACGTGGCGCTCTAACCAACTGAGCTAACCGCCCTGCTTCCACCGACAGAAACGGCCGCCCGTGGCGGCCGGTTCGTGTTTCGCTGCTAGCTGCTAGCTGCTAGCTGCCTTTCAGAGCGGGAAACGGGACTCGAACCCGCGACCCCAACCTTGGCAAGGTTGTGCTCTACCAACTGAGCTATTCCCGCGTCGTACGAACTGCTTCCTAACATGTCAGCGGCCGCCGCCCAAAAAAATGGAGGCGAGGGGAATCGAACCCCTGACCTCTTGAATGCCATTCAAGCGCTCTCCCAACTGAGCTACGCCCCCCGACAGCGGCACTGACGTAAGTCGTTAACACACGTCCGTTTGGGAACCTTGAAGGATATTCAGACGTAGTAAGGAAGTCAACGAATCGGGTCTAGCGGGATTCCATCCGGCAGGTATTTTGCAGCCGTTTGGTAATACCCGAGAAAGGACGGTTCTGCTTTGCGCGCCGGTTGGGTGCAGTAGTTGCGGCAGCGCGTGGGAGAAATACGGCCGGTGGCGGGTTCGCAGATTCAATCGCGGAGAGACAAATTCTCTCCGAGCAGTCTATCCGAGGAATTATTCGAAATGGCGGAAGTGAAGCGGCGTCGCAGGACTACCACACCGGCAGGGATCGGCACAGCCGAGCCGGACAGGGACATCCTCGACCAGTACCTATACGAAGTGAGCACTTATCCCCTCCTGAAGGGGACGGAGGAGCTCGATCTTGCGCGCCTCATTCGCGCGGGCGATCAGGACGCCCTTCAGGAGCTGGTCAAGCGGAACCTGCGCTTCGTCATCTCCGTGGCGAAGAAGTATCAGAACCGCGGCCTCCCGCTGATCGATCTGATCGGGGAAGGCAACGTCGGTCTGCTCACGGCTGCCCGGAAGTTCGACCCGGATCAGGGCGTGAAGTTCATCTCGTACGCGGTGTGGTGGATCCGGCAGGCCATCCTGTCGTCGCTGGCTCGCCAGGGACGGACGGTGCGCGTGCCGCTCAACCGGACGGCGGACCTCTCGCGCATCATCAAGGCGTCGGAGATCCTCCGCCAGAAGATGCGGCGCGAGCCCACGCCCAACGAGCTGGCCCAGCTCACCGGCCTGTCGGTGGATGTAGTCCAGTCGCTCGCCGCCCTCAACACGGGTGACGTCCGGCTCGACGCGCCGATGGATCCGGAAGGCGATCGCTCGCTGATCGAGCGGTTCGTGGCCGACGAGATGCCCGACACCGAGGAAGAGGCGATGAGCCGCTTCCTGAACGACGAGATCGAGGCGGCACTCTCGACGCTCCCCCCGCGGGACGCGAAGGTGCTGCGGCTCTACTTCGGCCTCGAGGGCGGACGCGAGCACACTCTCGAAGAGATCGGCTCGATGCTCGGCGTCACGCGCGAGCGCGTCCGCCAGCTGCGCGATCGCGCGCTGAAGCGGCTGCGCGAGGGTGAGGTTGGGCGCGCGCTCGGGAGCTTCGCTGCCTAGGTAGCAGGTATCAGGATCAGGTATCAGGAGGGCGAGCGAGGCAGCTCGCCCTTCTTTTTTCGCGTCACGTTGGGTGGGGGTAGCAATGCACCCAACCTGGACACAGCTTTTGTGATGTGCTGTTTTCTGATACCTGATACCTGATACCTGATACCTGATACCTGATACCTGATACCTGATACCTGATACCTGATACCTGATACCTGATACCTGATACCTGATACCTGATACCTGATACCTGATACCTGAT
>JBPCPS010000164.1:0-5748 GCA_050998915.1 Gemmatimonadaceae bacterium | reverse complement strand
CGCGGACGCGGGCTATGACCTGGCCCCCGAAATGGCGGAACAGCACGGGATCGTTTTACCAATGCTGACCAATCCGGGTAAGCGCCGCGATGCCTGAGCTGAGGGCGCTTCTTAGCGCGCAGTGCGCGCGTAGCGCCCGAACGCTCAGGCATCGTGGCGCACCCCGGCTCGGCCGGAACTAGGCACGCGATCAGCATGCTATCTGCGAGATTCAAGCCTTGGCACGTCCCGCTGTTCCTGGCGAAGTACGCATACCTGACCGTCCGTCGCCGGCCGGTCCTGGTCCATTTCGAAGTCACGATGCGCTGCAACGCGCGGTGCGGCTTCTGTGACTACTGGAAGACCTCGCCCACCGCGCGCGCCGAGGAGCTGAAGAGCTTCGCCGACGCGGCTCGCTACTTCAATCCGATGGTAATCACCTTCACGGGCGGCGAGCCAACTCTGCGGAAGGATCTCGAAGACCTGGTCAGGGGCGTGGCGGACGCCGTTCACATCAAGTACATCACGCTCATCACCCACGGCGGCATGCTCACGCCCAAGCGCGCGCGGTCGCTCTGGGACGCGGGCGTCAACCAATTCAACATCTCGCTCGACTACCTCGACGAGCGGCACGATGCGGCGCGCGGGATCCCCGGGCTCACCGCACGCATCTTCGGCGCGCTCGACGGCATCCGCGCGGAAGGTGTCGACAACATCCGCTTCAACACCGTGATCAAGAGCGACAATCTCGACCAGCTGCTTCCCATCGTGCGCCGCGCGCAGGAGCTGGGATGTGGAGTCAACTTCAGCCTGTACACCGACTCCAAGAACGGCAACCGCATGCACCTCGTGGATGGCGACCGAGTGCATGAGCTGGAGGAGGTCACCGCCGAGCTGCTCGCGTTTAAGCGCGACAACCGCGGTGTGATCACCAACTCGGATCACTACCTGGAAGAGATCCCGAGGTACGCTCGCGGCGAGCTGACGGAGCCGTGCCGCTCCGGGATCAGGACGATCCACGTCGATCCCACAGGACACGTGAAGCGGTGTCCTGATTTCCCAACCGATTTTCACTGGACGGAATTTGAGAAGTACGAGCCCGTGCAGTGCAACGCGTGCTTCTACGCCTGCCGCGGCGAAGCCGAAGCGCCCATGCGACTGTCGCGCGTGCGCGACGTGATGGCGTGACCTGCGCGTGACGCTCCTCTTCGTCAACGCGCGCCAGGTCGTCACCTGCGCCGGACCTCCCCGCGCGCGGCGCGGCCCCGAGATGGGCGACGCCGGCGTGCTCACGAACGTCGCCGTGGCCGTCGACGGCGACCGCATCGCCGCGATCGGAGACGCCCGCTCACTCGCTAAAGCGCACCCGGGAGCGACGGAGATCGACTGCTCCGGCTGCGTCCTCACGCCGGGGCTGGTGGATTCGCACACCCATGCAGTGTTCGGCCGCCCCCGCTACGACGAACACGAGCTGCGCGCAACCGGACTGGGCTACATGGAGATCGCGCGCCGCGGCGGCGGGATCCACGCGTCGGTGCGCGACCTCCGCGGACGCGCCGAGGACGAGCTGTATGACCTCTCGATCGCGCGAGTGCGCCGGCTCGCGGCGTTCGGCACCACCACGGTGGAGATCAAATCCGGATACGGCCTCTCCTCGGAGGACGAGCTCAAGTCTCTCCGCGTGATCGCCCGCCTGGCATCCGTGCTACCGCTGAAAATCATTCCGACGTGGCTTGGCGCGCACGAAGTTCCGCTCGACCACCGGGAGCGCGAGTCGGGACGCGCGGAGTATCTCGATCTGCTCACCGGTGACATGCTCCGCGACGTGAGCGGGTCCGGACTCGCGCGATTCGCGGACATCTTCTGCGAGCCCGGCGTCTTCACCGTCGAGGAGTCCCGTGCGGTTCTCTCCGCGGCGCAGCGAGCGGGACTCGGCATCAAGCTGCACGCCGACGAGCTCGAGTATTCCGGCGGCGCCGAGCTCGCGGCGGAGCTCGGCGCGGCCTCGGCTGACCACCTTGGCGCGATATCGGAGGCGGGGATCAAGGCGCTCGTCGGATCCGATACGGTCGCGACGCTGCTCCCGGGTACGATGCTCTTTCTCGGCAGATCGAAACAGGCGCCGGCGCGCGCTCTGATCGATGCCGGCGTCCCGGTCGCCCTGGCGACGGATTTCAACCCGGGCTCGTCGCCGACGGTCAACTTTCCCCTCGTGCTGACGCTCGGCGTCAGCCAGCTTCGGATGAGCGCGGCGGAGGTCGTGATCGCGGCGACGGTCAATGGCGCGGCGGCGCTGGGGCTGGCCGGCGAGACCGGCCAGATAGGCCCCGGGTTCGCGGCCGACCTCGCGCTGTTCGAGGGGAAGGATTTTCGGGAGTTGCCCTACTGGTATGGAGATCGTCGCTGTCGTGGCTCGTGGGCTGCTGGAAAAACTTGTCACCCCTTTGAGCCAGGGCTAGGTTAAGACCGTGGCTCCCTTTTGAACGCCAGCGCGGCTGTGGCCGGACGCCCTTTCCTTGCCCGCTCCCGCTCTCCCGCTGCAAATGGCTGACGCGTCACGACTCAAGAAAAAAGCAGCGGAATTCGAGGCGAAGCGCCAGCTCGATCGCGCGCTCGCCGTTTACGAGCAGATACTCGACGAGATCGCCGGCGAAGAGCAGGAAGCCGACATCCCGCTGTACAACCGCGCCGGCGACCTGTACCTCCGAACCGGCAACATGGAGCGGGCCGTCACGCTGTATGAGAAGGCGGTGGATCTGTACGCCGAGGGCGGGTTCTTCAACAACGCCATCGCGCTGTGCAACAAGATCCTCCGGCACGCGCCCAACCGCGCGTCGGTGTACTACAAGCTTGGCAAGATCAGCGCGCAGAAGGGATTCAACAGCGACGCCAAGCAGAACTTCCTCGAGTACGCCGGCCGCATGCAGAAGATCGGCAAGATGGATGAGGCGTTCCACGCGTTGAAGGAGTTCGCCGATCTCTGCCCCAGCCAGGATGACGTGAGGTTGATGCTCGCCGAGCAGCTCACGCGCGCTGGACGAAAGACGGAAGCGTTCGAGCAGCTGCAGGTGCTGCACGAGCAGCTGGACGCGGAAGGACGCCACGACGAGGCCGCTGCGACCGTGGAGCGGCTACGGGCGCTGAATCCCACGGCCGAGCCGCGACGGTCAACGGGCTCCACGCGCCAGCGGACCAACGAGCTGGTTTTCCTGGACGTGGATTCGGATGATGCGGTGCCCCCTCAGGAGCGGGCCCCCGTGGACGGGCTCGAGTTGACCTCGCTGACCGAGGGCAAGCCCGCGAAGCGCGACCGGCCGCTCACGCCGCTGGAGTTCGCTGCGATTCCGCTGCCGCCGCCAGCGGATGAAGCGCGGGAGCGCGAAGCCGCGGCGCGTGCGTTGGCCGACCTCCCCGTCTTGGACTCGGGCACGGGCGACGAACCCGCCGAGGAAGACTGGTTTGCCGACGTGCCCGACGCCGAAACCGTAGACGCTGCGCCGCCGCTAGATCTGGAGCCGACAGCGTTGGTCGACGTTCCGCCCCCCGCCCCTGTGGAGGAGCAGGCGCCCGCAGCGGAGGAAGCGCCGGAGCGCGCGCCTACGCCCTCAGCCGCGGTGCCGCCGGCCCCCGGATTCGTACCTACGGCCACGCCAGCTCAATCGTTTCCGGCGATGGCGGAAGCTCCCGCCGAGGGCAGCGACGACGACTTTCTCGATCTCGGCGATTGGTTGCGTGCGGAGGAAAAGCCCAAGACGACACGCATGGTCGCGGAGGGAATCGTCCCGCCGCCAATCGACGAGCAGGCCGACTTCGGCGAGATGCTCCAGCGCTTCAAGGAAGGAGTCGCGGCCAACATCGACGAGAACGATTCCGCCGCGCACTACGACCTGGGCATTGCGTTCAAGGAGATGGGGCTGACGGAGGAGGCGATCGGCGAATTCCAGAAGGCGCTCCGCGGGACCCAGAACAAGGCGCCGACGTATGAAGCGCTGGGTACGTGCTTCGTCGAGAAAGAACAGTACGCAGTTGCCGTCACCGTGCTTACGCGGGCGCTCAACGAGCCCGGCCTGGACGACGACAAGCTTTCCGGCGTGCTGTATCTGCTCGGTGTTTCCGCCGAGGCCCTCGGGAAAACGCAGGAGGCCGCGACGTATTACCAGCGCGTGCTAGCGGTGGACATCGGCTTCCGCGACGTCGCCGAGCGGCTCACCGCCGTGACGCAGAGCGCGAAATGACGGCGACCATCCGGACTCGCTCGCCCATGACGGCGCCGCTCGCGAAGATTCAGGGCCCGGTGCGCGGCGGGCTGGATCATGTTTCCGACGAGATGGTCCGCATCGTCCTCACCGACACGCCTTTGATCGGCGAGGTCAGCCGGCACCTTCTGGGGATGAAGGGGAAGATGTTCCGGCCTACGCTCGTGCTCCTCTCCAGCCAGGTCGGCGGCGGGACGGCCTCGCGCGCGGCGACGCTCGGCGCGGTCGTCGAGCTCATCCATCTCGCGACGCTCGTCCACGACGACTCGGTGGATCATTCGGTGCTGCGCCGCGGCATGCCGACGGTGAATGCGCTCTTCAGCCACCAGATCTCGGTGATCATGGGCGATTTCCTGTACTCGCGCGCCCTGCTGGAGCTCGTTCGGCTCAAGGATCTCGACGCGCTCGGCGTGCTGGCCAAGGCGTCGAACGACATGACGCTCGGCGAGATGCGGCAGCTGGCGCTGGACGATCCTCTCGCATTTTCCGAGGAAGACTACAATCTTCTGATTCGCGCGAAGACGGCGTCGTTGATGTCGGCCGCGTGCGAGGTCGGAGCGCTATGCGGCGCGAGCGATCACCGGGCCGCACTGGCGCGGTACGGCGAGGCCATGGGAATGGCGTTCCAGATCGCCGACGACTTGCTCGATTACACCGAGGAGACGGAAACGACGGGCAAGCCGACGGGGCTCGACCTGCGGGAGCACAAAGTCACGCTCCCTCTGATTGCAGCGCTACGGACGATGGCAGCGTCTGCGCGGGTGGAAGTGGATGCGTTTTTCGGGGCCGATGAGCCGGATGATGTGGCTGTCGCCAGAATCATGGAAATAGTAGCCGAGGAGGGAGGTTTGGATTACGCGAGAGCGCGCGGGGACGAGCACGCAGCGAGGGCAGAGGAGGCGCTCGCCGCCGTGCCGGCCAGCGAAGCCACCGACGCGCTGAGGAGCGCCATTTCATACGTCATGGAGCGGCACTCCTGATGGCGCCGCGTGGAGCAGCCAGCAAACGTCCGGGCTTTTACGCCATTACGCTCGCCATCGGCTTCATCGTGGGGGGTGCGCTGACGCAGGCGGCGCGCATATTTCTTCCGGCCGGCGCGGCGAAGGAATTTTTCACGACAGGGGTGACTCCGTCGTTCGGGCCGGTGACGCTGGATCTGGTAATTCTGAAGTTCGCGCTCGGGCCGGTCGCGCTCGACGTATCTCTGCTGAGTCTCGTCGGGGTGCTAATCGCGTACCTCGTGGCGCGCTCGCTTTTCTAGGGGGTTCCAATGTTCGGCAACTTAGGCATGCCCGAAATTCTGTTGATCATGCTCATCGTCCTGCTGCTGTTCGGGGCGAAGCGGATCCCGGAGATCGCGGGCTCGATGGGCAAGGGGATTCGCGAGTTCAAAAAGAACATCAACGACGCCACGCGCGACGTGCAGGACGGGATCAACGACAAGCCGCGCCTGACCGAGGCCGAGCTCGAAGCCCGCCGTGCCGCCGAGTCGCGTGACTCCTCTTCAGTCGAG
>JBPCPS010000076.1:0-2978 GCA_050998915.1 Gemmatimonadaceae bacterium | reverse complement strand
CTCGTAGCGAGCGATGACCTCCCCCACACCGCAAACAGTCCTTAGCGATCTCGCCTCTCGGGCCGTCTACTCGGAAGCCGCGGGAATCGGTCGCATCGTGCCGGCGGCCGTCGCGGCTCCGAAAACCGCGGACGAAGTCCGCGCGCTCGTCCAATGGTCCGCGGCCGCCGGCCTGCCCCTCACCCCCCGCGGGTCCGGCTCATCCATGGCCGGCGGCGCGATCGGCCCCGGCCTGATAATCGATCTCAGCCTGATGAAGCTCCTCCGCCTCGACGCCCGAAACCGCCGCATCTGGTGCGGCCCCGGCGCGCTCCGCGGCGACATCGAGCGCGCAGCGCACTCGGCGGGTCTCAGATTTCCTGTCGACCCCTCGAGCGGCGAGTTCTGCACCATCGGCGGGATGGTCGCCACCAACGCGGCGGGCGCGCACACTCTCAAGCACGGCTCCACCCGCCGCTGGGTCACCGCGCTCGACTGCATCTTCGCCGACGGCTCGCGCGCGATCATCCGTCGCGGCGACCGCGCGTACCACTCCGAGTCCGGCGCTCCCCCGCTCGACCGACTCGACCCTACTATCCGTGCGCGGCTGACCGAGGAGGGCGCGGCCGTGCGGCACGCCGGCGTGTGCAAGGAGTCTTCAGGTTACGGGCTCGCCGATTTCGCCCGCACCGGCGACGTCATCGACCTCATCGTCGGGAGCGAGGGCACACTCGCGCTCGTCGTCGGCGTCGAGCTCGAGCTCGCCCCCGCCGCCGAAGCGGCGAGCAGCCTGCGGGCGACCTTTGACGATCTCGACCAGGTCGCCTCTGCGGCGTCGATGGTCCGCCGGCTCGGCGCCAGCGTATGCGAGCTGCTCGACTCCAGCTTTCTCAGGATCGCCGAGTCCGGAGGAGCGCTGCCCAAGTTCATGCGGGGCGCCGCGGCCGTTCTTCTCGTGGAAGTCGAAGCCGATGACGAAGCCGGCGCCACGCTGTTGCTGAAGGGGGTGAAGGCCGCGCTCACCGAGTGCGGCGCGCTGAGCGTCGAGCAGGCGTCGGCTTTCGAGGAGGAGCGCGAGCTGTGGGATCTCCGCCACGCCGCGAGTCCAATCCTCGCGCGCGACCCCGTTCTCAAATCCGTGCAGGTGATCGAGGACGCCGCCGTCCCGCCGGAGCAGATGGCCGCCTACATCCGCGGCGTTCGCGCCGCGCTCGCCCGCCAGCGTCTCGACGGCGTCATCTTCGGCCACGCAGGCGACGCCCACGTGCACGTGAATCCGCTGGTGGACGTCCGCGATCCCGACTGGCGCTCGCGGCTCGAAGGTCTGCTCAACGAAGTCACCAACCTCGTAACCACGCTCGGCGGCACCCTGTCCGGCGAGCACGGCGACGGCCGGCTGCGCGCTCCCCTTCTCCCCCGCGCGTGGCGCGGGAACAACGCCGTCGATCTGTTCCGGGTCGTGAAGGAGACTTTCGACCCCTGCAACATCCTGAATCCGGGAGTGAAGCTACCGCTCACCGGCCAGCAGCCGCTCGAGATGGTGAAGTACGATCCCACCCTCGAGCCGCTCCCCGCCGCCGCGGCGACCGCGCTGGAAACCGTGGCCCGGGACAAGGCGTACGCGTCGCATCGGCTGTCGCTGATCAATCAGGGTTAATAGGTTAGGGTAACTGCCACATAGAACTGAACAGCTGGTAGCTGCCAGCGAGAAGCCGCGAGCTACGAGCAACCGCAACCGGCAACTGGCAACTGATTAACTGCTGTACCAAGCCCGTAGCTGGTAGCTTCCAGCTGGCAGCTACTAGCTTGGCTGTTCTAGGTGGCAGTTCGATTTTCCTTAACTCCGCTCTCGTGTTCCACTCCGCCCCCAAGCTCACCCTGATTTCCCGGCCGGTCTTCACCGAGCCCGAGCACCTGCCCGTCACCTGGCTCGGCGAAGCAAGTGACGGCGAAAAACTGGCAGAGTTCGCCGGGCGCCTCTGCTACATGTCCCAACGAAATCCCGCCAGCCGCCAAACCCGCGAGTATCTCGAGAACATCAAACGCCAGGGCCACGGCTCCGTCCTCGAGCACGCGAATTATTCCGTTCTCGCCGAGGGAATCTCCCGCTCCCTCACCCACGAGCTCGTCCGTCATCGCGCCGGCTGGGGGTATTCGCAACTGAGCCAGCGCTACGTCGACGAGTCCGAAGCCCAGTTCGTGATCCCACCCGCCATCATCGACGACCCCGCCCTTGAGAAATCCTGGAAATCCCAGATGGAGACCGCGCAGAAGGTCTACGTCGAGCTCGTCGACCAGCTCATGGAGCGCTACTCCTGGGGCGCCGACAAAGTCCACCGCTGGAAGATGGCCCGCGAAGCCGCCCGCGGCGTCCTCCCCAACTCCACCGAGACCAAGATCGTCATGACCGGCAACGCCCGGGCCTGGCGAACCATGCTCGAGCTCCGGTCCTCGGAAGGAGCGGAAATGGAGATCAGAAGGTTCGCCGTGACCGCCCTGAGACTGATGCAACAAGAAGCTCCCGGCTTCTTTTCCGACTTTGAGATCTACACCGCCGACGACCGGCGGGAAGCGGCGAGGATCGCCTACCACAAGGTGTAGCACCGGCTACTGGGATTCCGACGGGGAATCCAAGTAGGGAGTGTGGCAGTGAGGAGTGATCAGTTCGGAGTAACTCCCTACTCATTCCTCCCCACTGCCACACTCCAAACTTGGATTCCCCTCAGCTTTCCTGGAGCTGCCACAGAGTCGCGATTCTCCGTGAGCGGGTTTTTTCTCCCGCTCCAAAAAGTTTTTTTTCGCCCGGAAAAAAAATCTCCCTATAGAAAATTTTTCGGCGGAAAAAATTTCCTTTGCGGGTGAAATTTTTCGTTGCGTGACCATCCGGAAACTTTTACTATCCGCGCTGAACTTCTTTTTCTTTAGAGCGGGAGACCGGATGACCCGAATCGGTTTCGCTTACAACCAGAAACCGAATTCACCGACAGAGATTTCGAGCC
>JBPCPS010000127.1:0-2654 GCA_050998915.1 Gemmatimonadaceae bacterium | reverse complement strand
TTCCATGGCGCACGGGGGACGTTATCACAGGCGGGTTCTACTGCCGCTGTTCTTCGGAACGCTCAACACTCCGCCACGCTCGCGAAGTCCCCGCGCGCAAGAGTTCGGCCGGATTCCATTTCTGAATGGCGGTCTATTTTCGCGCACGCCACTGGAGCGGAAGGCGAACCGACTGGAATTCAGCGACGAAGCGATCGGCACTCTTTACGGCGATCTCCTTTGCCGGCACCGATTCACGCCGCGGGAGGACTCCAGTGAATGGTCGGAGGCCGCGGTTGACCCGGAGATGCTTGGCAGAGCGTTCGAATCGTTGATGGCATCCGGCGATCGGAAGGCGTCCGGCGCCTTCTATACGCCGCAGGCCCTGGTCGAGCGCATCATGCGCGTAGCGCTCGCCCACACGCTCGCGCGTCCCGACCTCACGCGGGAGCAGATCGAGTCGTTCCTGATCGAGCGCCACGTCCCGCGCGCCGCATGCTCTGGCCTGTTGGCCCGCGTCGCTACGGTTCGGATTCTGGACCCGGCGTGCGGAAGTGGCGCCTTTCTCGTGTTCGCGCTGCGGGAGCTCAGCTGGCTCTCCTCGGCCAGCGACGACGCGCGCCCGCGCGGCGAGATCACGCGGACGGTCCTCACGCGCTCGATCTTCGGCGTGGACTCGAACCCTATGGCCGTTTGGCTTTGCGAGCTGCGTCTCTGGCTCGCCATGGTAATGGAGCAGCGCGACCAGGGAGCTTCCGCAGTCACTCCTCTCCCCAATCTCGATCGGCAGATCCGGACCGGCGACACGCTCGCGGGCGGAACGTTCGACGACCCCCGCCTGACATCCCGCTCCCCCGTCGCGCGAATGCGGACTCGATACTCGAGGGCGAGAGGACAGCGAAAGAAGGCACTGGCAAAAATGCTGGATCGCGCAGAGCGTGCGATCGCGATCGAATCCATTGAAAGTGAAATCAGCCGGACGAGAGTCAAGCGGCGCGACTTGCTCCTCTCCGCGCGCACGCGCGATTTCTTTGGAGAGCGCAGTCCGCCGCCCGCCGAGGTACGGCGGGCGCTGGCTGAAGCGCGGCTCGCGACGCGGGCGCTGCACCAGAGAAAGCGAAGCCTCCAGGCCGGTGCTGCTCTGCCCTTTTCTTTCGGCGTCCATTTCGCGGAGATAGCGGCGGGCGGCGGGTTCGATCTCGTGATGGGCAATCCGCCATGGGTCCGTTTGCATCGGATTCCGCCGCGGGACCGCGCGCGACTGCGCGAAGAGTTCGCTGTATTTCGAAGCTCCGCGTGGGAAGCCGGAGCGGCGGCTGCGCGAGCCGGCAGCGGGTTCGGCGCTCAGGTGGACATGTCGGCGTTGTTTGTCGAGCGGTCCGTCGACCTGCTCCGGCCCGATGGCGTTGTCGCGCTGCTGTTGCCGTCGAAGTTGTGGTCTTCCCTCGCAGGCGGCGGCGTTCGCCGTTTCCTCAGCGAGCGCGCGGCACTACTGACCCTTGAAGACCTCAGCGACGGGCCGATGTCCTTTGACGCTGCGGTGTATCCATCGCTCATGCTGGCGCGGCGGATCGCTCCTCCCGTGCGCGGCGGGCTGACCAGCTGCGCGGTCCATCGGCGTGACAAGGTGCTTGCGTGGCGAGTGCCCTTCCCGCGTATCCCGTGGGACGAGAGCCCTGGAAGTCCGTGGATCATCGCGCCGCCGGATGTTCGTGCCGCGTTCGAGAAGCTGCGAGCAGCGGGCGTGCCTCTCGCTGAATCGCGTCTCGGTCGGCCGTTGCTTGGAGTGAAGTCCGGGTGCAACGAAGCTTTCGTGGTCACGCTCACGGCGCAGGCGGGCGACGACGCGCGCATCGTGCGGAGCGGCGAGCACACGGGGGCAATAGAGAGTCGAATGCTACGCCGGGTCATCAAGGGGGAAGATGTGGAGGCGTGGAGGTGCGCCGACACCGCCAGCCGCGTGATCTGGACGCACGGAGAGGACGCCCGCGCACTCAAGACGCTTCCGCCGGAAGCCAGGCGATGGCTCAGCCATTACCGCGGGCGCCTGGAGAGCCGCGCCGACGCCAAATCGACCGAGCGGTGGTGGTCCCTGTTCCGAACCGACGGCGCCAGCAGCGACCGGCCGCGCGTCGTCTGGGCCGACGTGGGCAAACGTCCCCGCGCCGCGGTCCTCGACAAGGGCGACGACTCCGTCCCGCTCAATACCTGCTACGTGGTCAGATGTCGCGACAATAGAGAAGCATTGACGCTCGCCGCCATACTCAACAGCGATGTCGCCGCGGCATGGCTCAACCTTTTCGCCGAGCCGGCGCGCGGAGGCTACCATCGATATCTCGGGTGGACGCTGGCGCTGTTGCCGCTTCCCCGGGACTGGGCGGCCGCGTGCGCCTCTTTGCCCGAGATGGCGCGCCACGCAATGAGCGAACGCATCGGCTCGCGAGACCTGCTCGAGGCGGTACTGTGCGCGTACGGCGTCAGGTTCGACGAGATCGCTCCGTTACTGGCATGGACCGGCTGACAGTACACCATCCCGACATCGTCCGCGCGCTGCTCGCGACCGAATGGCTTCGGGCCGGCTCGGTAAACCCGAGGCTGGGCGCGGTCGTGTTGCGGCCACACCAGGTGGATGCAGTCAAGCGGCTGCGCGCGATGCTCGTGCGGAGCGGTGGGGC
>JBPCPS010000083.1:0-24058 GCA_050998915.1 Gemmatimonadaceae bacterium | reverse complement strand
GTCGAATTCGCCCCCGGGCCCGAGCGGGACGTGGCCGCGCGACGGCGTGCGGCGATTCGTCATTGCACGGCCGGCAGCTCGGCGAGCACGCCGCGCGGGTGCTTCTCCTTCACCGGCTGCCATGCGTCCGGCAGCATGCGCAGCACGTCGTCGAGCGTGGTGCCGCGTGAATTCCGGCCGCCGGTGGCGAGCTCGGCGGCCCGGCCATGAATCCACGCGGCCACGCACGCGCTCGCGAACGGGTCCCCGGTCTGCGCCAGGAGAGTCCCCACCATACCCGCCAGCACGTCGCCGCTCCCGCCGGTCGCGAGCGCGGGAGTTCCCGCCGCGCTCACGCGAACCTCTCCGTCCGGAGCGGCGATCACCGTGGGCGTTCCCTTGAGCAGGACTACGGCGCCGAACAGTCGCGCAGCTTCGAGCGCGATCTGGAACCGCTCGGCGTCCACCTCGCGCTTATCGCGCCAGAGGAGCCGGCCGAGCTCGGCCGGATGTGGCGTGAGCACCGCGGGGCGCCCGTCCAACAGCTCGACGAGATCATTCGCGTCGGGCGCGAAGATGTTGAGCCCGTCCGCATCCAACACCAGCAGCTTTGCCTTCCCCTGCAAAACGTGCTCAACGAGGCGCTTCGCGCGCGGAGTCCTGCCCAGTCCCGGACCGATGACGAGCGCGTCGGCCCAGGTCGCGTTCGGGTCATCGAACTCCGCGTCCGGCTGCCACTCGGTGACGAGAGCGGCGGGCGCCGCGCCGTGCACCGCCGACACGCTCCCCTCGGCGACGCACAGACGCACCAGTCCGACTCCGCTGCGAAACGCCGCCTGCGCGGCCAGCAGCACGGCGCCGGCCATCCCTTCGCTTCCCCCCACGATCGCGACTTTCCTGCGCGTGCCCTTGTGCGCGCGCGCCGGGATGGGCGGGATGCACGGGTACACGTCGCCGGCGGTGAGCAGCTCCGGCAGTTGCGTATCTGGATCCGGCGGCAGCAGGCCGATGTCCAGCACGACGATGCGGCCGCAGCTCCCGCGGGACACGAGCTGTCCGCGCTTCGCACTGCCGAACGTCAGCGTCGCATCCGCCACGACGGCGCCCGCGCTCGCGCCGGTGGTCGCGTTCAATCCGCTCGGCAGGTCGAGGCTCACCACGAACGCGCCGGCGGCTCGTACCTTCGCGATCGCCCGGACGGCGGCACCCACCGCGCCGGTCGGCTCTCCGGTGGCGCCGGTGCCGAGCAGCGCATCCACGATCGCCGCTCCGTCGCCCGGCCGCTTCGCGCGCGCGAGCACGGCGGAGGCCGCGGCCTTCTCCGCTTTTGCGTCGGCGGTACGCGCCCCTGCGATCTCTATGACTTCCACGGGAATTCCCCTCTCCGCCAGATCCGCGGCCACGACCCAGCCGTCGCCCCCGTTGTTGCCGCCGCCCGCGAGAATGCGCACGCCAGCGCGTACGCGATCGCCCAGCAGGCGAACGATCTCCGCGGCCGCGGCGGTGCCCGCGCGCTGCATCAGCTCACGCGACGGCGTCCCTGCGGCGATCGTGGCCGCGTCGAGCGCGGCCGCTTCCGCCGCGCTGGTGACGAGCACTGTCATGTGTGGTGTTGTCCCACGGCGGCAGGCGCCGGGACTGGACGGAACCCGCTACGCCGGGCTGGCGCAGCCCCAGGGGTAGTCGCGCTCGAAGGCGCCGGCGAAATCGTACACGCCGATGAAGTCACCCGGGTTGTCGGTCGGAGATTTGAGAAGCAATCCTTCGCTTACCAGAGTGAACACTACAGCACCGATGTCGGTCGTGCTGCGGAGACCCCACCCCTCGAGCACGAGGCGGGCCATCACCCCGAACCGCTTGAGAGCGAGGTCGCGGCAGGCGGTGGCCAGCTCGGCGCCCGTGATGTGACGACGCTCGGGCAGACGCGACTGGCAGAACTCCAGGCCGGCGAGCACGAAGAGATAAGCGCCCTCTTCGAACCGCGGCTCGCGGAGCTTGATCCTGTCCATTATGCCGTCACGAAACGCGAGCTCTACCAAATCACGACTCCTCGTTGCCGGGCTCTACAAATGATGACGGATAGAGCGGAAACCCGCCAGTCAATTCGCGCACTTCCGCCCGTACCTTTTTACACACTGACTCGTCGTCCGGAGCGGCCAACACGCGCTCGATCAGCGCGGCTATCCGCTCCATCTCCGCTTCCTTCATCCCGCGTGTCGTCACCGCGGGAGTCCCGATCCGGATTCCGCTGGTCACGAACGGAGACTGCGTCTCACGCGGCACCGTGTTCTTGTTGACGGTAATACCCGCCTTGTCCAGCGATTGCTCCGCCACCTTGCCGGTAAGGTTCCGGTTGCGCAGGTCCACCAGCAGCAAGTGGTTGTCGGTCCCGCCGGAGACGATGTCGTAGCCGCGCGACATGAGCGCGCCCGCCAGCGCCTGCGCGTTCGCGATCACCTGCCGGCAGTAGTCCTTGAACGAGGGGTGCAGCGCTTCCTTGAACGCGACCGCCTTGGCGGCGATGACGTGCTCGAGCGGGCCGCCCTGCGTTCCCGGGAACATCGCCTTGTCCACCGCCTTCGCGTGCCCGGACTTGCACAGGATCAGTCCCCCGCGCGGCCCTCGCAGCGTCTTGTGCGTGGTGCTCGTCACCGCGTCCGCATACGGCACGGGCGAGGGATGAAGCCCGGTAGCCACGAGGCCGGCGATGTGGGCCATGTCCACCACGAACTTCGCGCCGATCTCCGTCGCGATCTCGGCGAACGCCGGAAAATCGATTATGCGGGCGTACGCGCTCGCTCCTGCGATGATCATCTGCGGCCGCTCCGCGCGCGCTATCTCGCGCATGCGGTCGTAATCGATCCGCCCGTCTTCGGGCTTCACTCCGTAATGGATGGCGTTGTACAGCAGCCCGGAGAAGTTGACCGGCGAGCCGTGGGTGAGATGGCCGCCCTGGGACAGATCCAGTCCGAGGACCTTGTCGCCCGGCTTGAGGAACGCGAGATACACCGCGGCGTTGGCCTGCGCGCCGGAGTGCGGCTGGACGTTGGCGTGCTCCGCGCTGAACAGCTCTTTCACGCGGTCGATGGCGATCTGCTCGACTTTGTCCACCACCTCGCAGCCGCCGTAGTAGCGCTTCGACGGCAGCCCTTCCGCGTACTTGTTGGTGAGCGGCGTGCCCATCGCCTCGAGCACCGCCTCGGAGACGAAGTTCTCGCTGGCGATGAGCTCGAGTCCGTACCGCTGCCGGTCCGTCTCCTCGACGATCAGCCGCGCGATGTCCGGATCGTACGCGCGCAGCGCGCGCAGCTGCGATCCCCCTGCCTCGGCGTTCCGCTCGGTCATTTGCGTTCCGTCGTTGTCCGGGTATCGATCTGCTCGACGCGGCGCTGGTGGCGCCCGCCTTCGAATTCCGTCTCCAGAAACTTCCTGAGAGCGGCCGAGGCGTCGTCCTGCGACATGAACCGCGACGGGAGCACCAGCACGTTGGAATCGTTGTGCTTGCGCGACAGCTCGGCGATCGCCGGCTGCCATGCGAGCGCAGCGCGCACGCCCGGGTGCCGATTGGCCGCGATGTCCATCCCGATTCCGCTGCCGCACAGCAGCACTCCCCTGCGCGCCTGGCCGTTCGCGATCTGCTCCGCTACGGCGTGCGCGAAGGGCGGATAGTCGCTCGCTTCCTCCGACTTCGCGCCGAAATCCACCGGCTCGTATCCGAGCTGCTCGAGCTCCTGTTTGAGCTGTTCCTTCATCGCGAAGCCGGCGTGGTCGGCCCCGATGGGAATCTTCTCCCTGCCTGTTTCCGGCTCGACCATCACTTGCCGTTTCCGTTGCGCGGCGGCCACTCGCCCCACGACTTTCGCACCGCCTTCGGATCACCCAGGCGCCGCTCCGCTACGCGGTCGGCGGCCTGATACGTGGGAATCCCTTCCGACTTCGCGAGCTCGAAAACGCCGAGCACCGTGTCGAAGATCTCATCAGCCTTCTTGAAGGAGCGGTCGAGGTCCCAGCCCGCCAGCTCGCTGTACACGTTGATCACGCCGCCCGCGTTCGCGACGTAATCGGGCGCATACAGAATGTCGCGCGCCTCGAGGGCGTCGCCGTGCCGTTCTTCCAGCAGCTGGTTGTTCGCGCCGCCAGCGACTATCTCGACCTTGAGCTTCGGTATCGTGTCGTCGTTGATGATTCCGCCGAGCGCGCACGGTGCGAAGATTTGTGCCTGTACGGAGTATATCTCGTCCGGCGCGATGACCTTCGCGCCGGTGTCGGCTACTACCTGGGCGACTTTTTCCGGATCGATGTCCGTGACGATCAGCTGCGCGCCCGCGGCGTGCAGCTCCCTGGCGAGATAGCGGCCGACGTGACCGCACCCCTGCAGGGAGACGGTTCGCCCGTGCAGATCGTTCGAGCCCCAGCGGTACTTCGCCGCCGCTTCGATGGCGCGGAAGACCCCGTGCGCCGTGACCGGCGACGGATCACCCGATTTCGACGCCAGGCCCGCGACGTGGTTCGTCTCCATGTGGACGTAGTCCATGTCCGACGGGCTCGTGCCGACGTCCTCGGCGGTGATGTACCGGCCGCCGAGCGTGTCCACGAAGCGACCGTGCGCGCGGAAGATTGCTTCCCGGTCCTTCGTCTTGTTGTTGCCCAGAATCACCGACTTGCCGCCGCCGAGGTTGAGTCCGGCGACCGCGCTCTTGTACGTCATCCCACGCGACAGGCGCAGCGCGTCGATGATTGCTTCGTCTTCGGTCTCGTAATTCCAGAACCTGGTACCGCCGAGCGCCGGGCCGAGGCGGGTGTCGTGGATCGCGATGATCCCGCAATACCCGGATGCCTTGTCGCTGCAAATGGCCACCTGTTCGTGGGCCATGTCACGTATTGTTTCGAAGAGTTTCATTTAGTAAGTGACTAGTGACTAGTGACCAGCCGCGGAGTCGTGATGGCTATTAGGAACCCAGGAGCTCCCGTGCAATCACCACTCTTTGAATCTCCGACGTCCCTTCATAAATCTCGGTCACTTTCGCGTCCCTGAACAGTCGCTCGACCGGATAATCTTTTACGTACCCATAGCCGCCAAAAATCTGGATCGCTTCCGTCGTCGCCCACATTGCGGTCTCGCTTGCGAACAGCTTGCTCATGGCGCCAAAATGCTTGACCGGCTCCCCGCGATCCTTGGCGTCGGCGGTCGCGTACAGCAGGCTTCGCCCCGCGTCGATCCGCATGGCCATGTCGGCGAGCTTGAACTGGATCGCCTGGAATTCGCTGATGCTGTGGCCGAACTGCTTTCGCTCGGCCGCGTACGCCAGCGACAGCTCGAGCGCGGCGCGCGCGATGCCCAGCGCCTGCGCCGCGATCCCGAGCCGCCCGTTATCCAGCGACTGGAGGGCGTAGATGAATCCGTGCGAAGGATCCCCGAGCACGTTCGAGTCGGGGACGCGCATGTTGTCGAAGCTCAGCGATACCGTCGGCGAAGCGCGCAGGCCGAGCTTGTTCTCCTTCTTGCCGACGCTGAACCCGGCGAGGTCGGGCGTGACGATGAACGCGCCGATGCCGCGGGCGCCGCGCCTCAGCTCCGGGCTGTCGGTGCGGGCCATCGCGACGATCACGCCCGCATGGCTGCCGGACGTGACCCAGCTCTTGCTGCCGTTGAGTATCCAGCCGTCTCCGTCGCGGACAGCCTGCGCCACCAGTGAAGCGGCGTCGGACCCGGCCCCGGGCTCCGACAGCGCGAATGCCCCGAGCAGCTCGCCGCGCGCCATCGGCGGGAGGAACTTCCGCTTCTGCTCGTCGCTGCCGAACCGGAGGATCATCTGCGTCGGCAACGAATTGTGCACGCTCATGAGCACGGCCGTCGAAGCATCCGCTGCCGCGATCTCTTCGAGCGCCATGAGGTACGTCTTCGTGTCGAGGCCCAGACCGTCGTACTCCTCCGGGAGCATCATTCCCAGGAGGCCGAGCGCGCCGAGCTTGCCGATCAGCGACTCGTCAAAGAACGCCTCGCGGTCCCACCGTTCGGCGTTGGGCGCTATCTCGCTGGCCGCGAACTCGCGCGCGACGTTCTGGATCTCGCGCTGCTCTTCAGTCAGCGGGTGCAGCGCGGCGTGCCTCACTACGCGCCGCTCACGAATAGCTATGGAAGCCGCGGCCCGTCTTCCGCCCCAGCCACCCGGCCGCGACGTATTTGCGCAGGAGCGGACATGGCCGGTACTTGGGGTCTCCGAGGCCGTCGTGCAGGACCTCCAGGATCGCCAGGCACGTGTCGAGGCCGATCAGATCGGCCAGTGCGAGCGGGCCAAGCGGGTGATTCATCCCCAGCGTCATGACCTGATCAATTGCCTCCGCGGTGCCGACGCCTTCCATGAGACAGTAGATCGCCTCGTTGATCATCGGTAGGAGCACGCGGTTGGAAACGAAGCCCGGAAAGTCGTTGACTTCGACCGGCGTCTTGCCGACACGCTTCGCCAGCTCCACGACGCGAGTCGTCGTCTCGTCAGAGGTGGCCAGGCCGCGAATGATCTCGACCAGCTTCATCACAGGCACGGGATTCATGAAATGCATCCCGATGACTTTCTCCGGACGACTCGTGCGCCGCGCGATCTCCGTGATGGAGATGGAGCTGGTATTGGAAGCCAGGATCGCCTCCGGCGCAGCTTCGGTCTCCAGGCCCTGAAAGATCTTGTACTTGAGCTCCGCGTTCTCGGTCGCGGCTTCGATCACCAGTCCCGCGTCGCGCGCCGCTCCGGTGTCAGTCTCGGCCTTGATCCGCCCGAGTATCTCGGCCGGTGCTTCGGCGGTGATCGTTCCTTTTTTTACCTGTCGGTCGAGGTTCTTCGCGATCGTGTCGCGCGCCTTCTGCAGCGCCTCGGACGAGACGTCCACGAGCGTGACATCGAATCCGGACTGCGCGAACACGTGCGCGATCCCATTGCCCATTTGCCCCGCGCCGATGACGGCTATTCGATCATTCATTGGAAGAGCGCTCTTGGCTGTTGGCTATTGGCTGTTGGCAACTGCATCTCATGACCGGTTGTAAGGGCGCAGCACGCAGTACGCAGCACGCAGCGTTGTAGTCAACCACGACTTCGTCTCAACCCGATCCACGACAAGTAAACCAATCCAATACTAAGTCCCACCCCAGCGGCAAATCCTCCCTCCGGCCCCCAGCTTCCCCCCGTCAGCCAGTCCGGTCCCGTCTCCACCACCCGGTAGTCCGGCGACCCCGCAACCGGAATCCCGCTCACCGGCATGTGCAGCACTGCCGCGATGAACCAGTTCCAGGCAAAGTGCGCCAGCGTCGCGGCGTACAGGCTGCCGGTCACCAGCACGACCGCGCCCAGGAAGAAACCAGCCAAGACGACCACGCTCAGCGACTGCCAGTTTGCGCCCGGGTTCGCCACGTGCAACACGCCGAAGCCGATGCTCGTGGCGGCCAGCGCCACCTTCGATCCGACGGCCTCGCGAACCAGTGCGAAAATGTAGCCGCGAGCAAACAGTTCTTCAGCAAAAGCACTCGGCAAAAGTACGGCCGCCGAGAGCGCTGCCGTGCTCCACCAGCCCCCGTCCGGCGCGTCCGCGATGCCGAGCTGATTCGCGACCAGCAGGAATCCGGCGGGAACCCCCACCGCCAGCAGCCCGAGCGCGAACCCCAGCGCCAGCCGCGGCGGATTCGCCGCCTCCCGTCCCAACCACACGTAGCTCCACTCCCGGCGATCGACCTTCCGCAGCACGAAGTAATGCGCCGCGAGAAATCCCAGCGGATATACCAGCGGATGGACAACGATCCTCATGCCGAACATCGCCGCCGCGGAGTGCAAGCTGGCGCCCGCGACCGACGCGGCAAACAGCGCGATGACGCACACGGCCAGGAACAGAGCTCCGCGCCAGACGGCACGGAGGCCGCCGTCCGCCGTGAAGAAAATTTCGCGTCTCAAGGACGCGCTAGTCGGCCCGCTCTACCGAGAGCGCCACGGCGTTGCCGCCGCCAAGACACAAAGTGGCCAATCCGGTCCTCGCCCCGCGGTCCTTCATCGCGTGCAGCAGAGTCGTGAGAACCCGCGCGCCGCTCGCGCCGATGGGATGACCGAGCGCGATCGCACCGCCGTGCACGTTCACCGTGTCCCACGCCCAGCGGAGACCCTGTCCGTTGGCAAGCGCCTGCGCCGCGAATGCCTCGTTGGCCTCGATGAGGTCGTAATCTCCGATCGATGTGCCCGACTTCCGCATGAGCTTCTCGACCGCGACGATGGGCGCGAAGAACAGATCCCTCGGCTCGCCGCCGCCCGTGGCGTAGCCGGTGATCCTGCCCAGGATGGTGAGTCCCTTGTCGCGCGCGTACTGCTCGGAGGTCACGACCAGCGCGGACGCGCCGTCGTTGAGCGTCGAGGCGTTCCCGGCGGTAACGGTCAGATTCTCCCCTTCCTTGCCGCCGAAAGCCGGCCGCAGCTTGCCGAGCGCCTCGCGCGTCGTCTCTCGGCGCGGGCCTTCGTCCGCGCTCACGATCGTCGCACCTCTACGCCCCGGTACTTCGACGGGAACGATCTCCTCCTGGAACTTGCCGCTCTCCATCGCGGCGAGCGCCTTCTGATGCGACTGCAGCGCGAACTCGTCCTGCTGCTCTCGCGTGACGCCGGCTTTCTGCGCGGTGTACTCAGCGTGACCGCCCATGTGCACGTCGCAGAACGAGCACCATAGACCGTCCTTGATGACTCCGTCGGCGATCGTCTGGTCGCCCAGCTTCACGCCCTGGCGCAGCCCGTACAGATAGTGCGGCGCGTTGGACATGGACTCCTGCCCGCCCGCCACGACCACCTGCTGGTCGCCCGCGCGGATCGACTGCGCGGCGAGCATCACTGCCTTGAGCCCCGAGCCGCACACCTTGTTGATCGTCGTAGCCGCCACGGTACCGGGCAGCCCTGCCTTGAGCGCCGCCTGCCTCGCCGGCGCCTGGCCAGTCCCGCCCTGGACCACGTGACCCATCAGAACTTCCTCGATGTCTTCGACGGCAATGCCGGCGCGCTTTACCGCTTCCGTTATCGCGATCGCGCCGAGCTCCGGCGCCGACAGCGAGGAGAGTCCGCCGAGGTAGCGACCGATGGGAGTGCGTACCGCGGAGACGATTACCGGTTGGCGGGCGAGATCGGGCATGGCTGAAAACTACTTGGGTGATTGGTGATTGGTGATTAGCCGCCGCCACCAGTCACCAACCACCAATCACCAATCACCGCTCCAGTCCCAGCCCCCTCAGTATGAAAGCAAACCGGAACGCTACCTCTCTCAGCGCATCATACCGGCCCGACGCGCCCCCGTGCCCGGCGCCCATGTTCGTCTTCAGCAGGAGCAGGTTCTGGTCGGTCTTCATCGCGCGCAGCTTGGCGACCCATTTGGCCGGCTCCCAGAACGCTACGCGCGGGTCGTTGAGTCCCGTGGTCACGAGCATCATGGGATACGCCTTGCGCTCGACGTTGTCGTATGGAGAGTACGTCCGCATGTACTCGTAGTGCTCGCGCACCGTCGGATTGCCCCACTGCTCCCACTCCTGGGCGGTCAGCGGTATGGACGCATCGAGCATCGTGTTGATGACGTCCACGAACGGCACGTCGGCGACGACGACCCTGAACAGATCGGGCTGCATGTTCACGACCGCGCCCATCAGCAGCCCGCCGGCGCTGCCACCCCGGATCGCGAGCCGGTCCGCCGACGTATACCGCTCCCGCACCAGGTGTTCGGCGGCCGCGATGAAGTCGGTGAACGTGTTCTTCTTGTTCAGCATCTTGCCTTCGTCGTACCACGCGCGGCCCATCTCCTGCCCGCCGCGTATGTGCGCGAGGGCGTACACCACGCCGCGATCAACGAGGCTCAGGTTGTTCGACGAAAACGTCGGCTCGGTGCTGGATCCGTACGAGCCGTACGAGTACAGCAGCATCGGACGCGTGCCGTCGCGCACGAAGGGCTTGCGATACACGAGCGATACCGGGACCATCTTGCCGTCAGCCGCCCGCGCCCAGGTCCGCTCGGTGCCGTACAGCGCCGGATCGTAGCCGCCGAGAACTTCCGTGCGCTTCTTGAGGTCCAGCGCGCGCGTATTCATGTCGTAGTCATACACGCTGGCCGGCGTGACCAACGACTGATACGTGAATCGCAGGAGGTTCGTGTCGAACTCCGGATTGCCGGAGGGATTGTACGTGTAAACCGGCTCGGGGAACGCGATGTAGTGGTCGGAGTTGGTCCCGAGATCGCGCACCCGGATCTTCCGCAGCCCGCTGGAGCGTTCGTACAGAACGAGGTGATTACTGAAGGCGTCGAGCCCGTCGATCAGGACCGTGTCGCTGTGAGCGATGTAGTCGCGCCAGTTCGCCGCCGAGGGATTCGACGCCGGCGCTACCACGACCTTGAAGTTGGTCGCGCCGTCGTTGGTCGTGATGTAGAACTGTCCCTTGTGATGGATCGGCGAGTACTCGATGTCCGGCCGCCTGCGCTCGATTACCCTGAAAGGCATCAGCGGCGTTCGCGCGGGCACGTACCAGTACTCCGAGCTGGTGAAGCTCTCCACCCCGACCATGACGTACTCGTCGTCCTTGGTGCGGGAAACACCGACGTTGAACAGCACGTTCGGCTCGTGGAAGATGACCGAGTCGCTCGCCGCGGGCGTGCCGACGATGTGCCGGATTACGCGGTCGGCCCTGTGCGCCGAATCCGTCTTCGTGTAGAACAGCGTCTTGTTGTCCGCCGCCCACGTGACCGAGAAGTGCACGTCGGGGATGCGGTCGGCCAGCACTTCGCCGGTCGCGAGATCCTTCACCATCAGCGTGAAGTGCTCGGAGCCGGTCGTGTCCACCGTGAACGCGAGGAACCGGTGATCCGGGCTTACCGTCGTCACGCCCAGAGTCAGATACCCCTTCCCTTCCGCCAGCACGTTCTGGTCGAGGTAGATCTCTTCGGCGGCTTCGAGGCTGCCGCGCTTGCGCGCGTAGATCGGGTACTGCTTGCCCTCGACCGTGCGCGTATAGTAGAAGTACGGCCCACGCCGCACCGGCACCGACAGGTCGGTCTGCTTGATCCTGCCGAGCATCTCCTGGTAGATGCGCTCCTGCAGCTCGCGCGTGCCCGCCATCATCGTGTCGGTGTACGCGTTCTCCGCCTGGAGATAAGCGATGACTTCCGGATTCTCTCTCCGCCGCAGCCAGAAGTAATTGTCGGTGAGGACGTTTCCGTGCAGCGTGTCGGTCTTCGGGACGACAGAGGCAACAGGCGGCGACTGCGCCCGTGTAGTTCCGGCCCCGAGGCCGAGGCCGAGTGCGAGACCGAGAGCAAGGCGAAGAGTGCGGAAAAGAGGCATGGTGACTGGTGACTGGTGACTAGTGATTAGTGATTGGTGATTGGTGGTTCCCCGGATCCATCAGACTGCCCCGATCCCTCGAGGGCGCAGCACGCAGCGCAGTTTCCTGACTACTCCTCACTCATGACTGCCACGACTCGCCCCTCGATCTCGCTCTTCAGCCTATCGACCAGATCCGAGATCCGTATGACTTCCTGCTTCTTGCCCATGCCTCGCGCCCGCAACGCAACCGTCTGCCCCTCCGCCTCCCGCTTCCCCACGACCGCCATGTACGGGACCTTCAGCATCTCGGCTTCGCGGATACGGTAGTTCAGCGTCTCGGAGCGCGCGTCCAGCTCCGCTCTGATCTTGAGCGCGCGCAGCTGATCCACGATCGTCCGCGCGTAGCCCGTCACTTCTTCGGCGATTGGTACCACGCGAATCTGCTCGGGCGCGAGCCAGAGCGGAAACGCGCCCGCGTAGTGCTCGATCAACCCGCCGACGAACCGCTCCATCGACCCGACCAGAACGCGGTGCAGCATCACCGGCCGGTGCGTCGCGTTGTCCGCGCCCGTGTACTCGAGCTCGAACCGCTCCGGCAGGTTGAAGTCGAGCTGCACCGTCGGCCCCTGCCACTTCCGGCCGATCGCGTCGATCAGCTTGAAGTCGAGCTTGGGCCCGTAGAACGCGCCCCCGCCCTCGTCGATGGTGAACTCCTCGCCGCGCGACTTGAGCACGTCGGCGAGCAGCGTCTGGGCCTGCTCCCAGACGGCCTCGTCACCGAGGGCCTTTTCATTGGGGCGGGTCGCCAGTTCTATGGTATATGGGTAGCCGAAGGCCGCGAGCATCTCCTGCACGAGATCTATCAGCCGCGAGATCTCGCCGGAAACCTGTTCGGGAGTGCAGAAGATGTGCGCGTCGTCCTGCGTGAATCCGCGCACGCGCAGCATTCCGTGCAGCACGCCGCTCCGCTCGTACCGGTACACGGTACCGAATTCGCCGTACCGGATCGGCAGGTCGCGGTACGACCGCGGCCGCGACTGGTAAATGCAGATGTGGCCCGGGCAGTTCATCGGCTTGGGGCGGTACGCCGCGCCCTCGACCTCCATCGCCCCGAACATGTTCTCGCGGAAGTTTTCGAGGTGTCCGGATATCTCGAAGATCTTCTCACTGAGGATGTGCGGAGTGTACACGAGATCGTAGCCGTGCCGGATGATCAGCTCCCGCTCGAAGTTCTCGATCTCGCTGCGTATCACGGATCCGCGCGGATGCCAGAGGATGAGCCCGGGCCCGATCCGCTGGTCCGTCGAGTAGAGATCGAGCTGCTGCGCCAGCACGCGGTGATCCCGGCGCTTCGCCTCCTCCAGCCTGTGCAGGTGCTCCTCGAGGTCCTTCTGGCTGAAGAAAGCCGTGGCGTAGATGCGCTGCAGCATCTGCCGCTTCTCGTCGCCGCGCCAGTAAGCACCGGCAGTGTGGAGCAGCTTGAAGTGCTTGAGGTACGACGTGTCCGGGACGTGCGGGCCGCGGCACAGATCGACGAACGGCCCGTCGGTGTAAGTCGAGATGACTTCGTCTTCCCTGAGCTCCTCGAGCCGCTCCAGCTTGAGCGGATCGTCGGAAAACTTTCCCCGCGCCTCGCTCTTCGACAGTTCTTCCCGCACGAACGGATACTTTTCCGCGGCGACTTTCCGCATCTCGGCTTCGAACGCGTCCAGATCGTCGGGAGTGAACGGCTCGGCGACCTCGAAGTCGTAATAGAAGCCGTCATCGATCGCGGGGCCAAACCCGATCTTCGCGCCGGGGCGGAGCCTGCGCACGGCGGTCGCCAGCACGTGCGCGCCGGAATGACGCAGCACGTCAAGCGCGCCGGGATCCCGCTCGGTCAGCACCCTGAACGATCCGCTCGCCCGGATCGGAGTGGCCAGGTCCTGTACGGAGCCGTCGATTTCCACCGCGATCGCGTCTTTCAGGAGTCGCGGGCCGATGGACGCGACGACGTCGCGCGCCGGCGTCCCGCTCGGAACGGCGCGTTCTTTACCATCGGGGAGTGTGAGAGTTACTGTATTCAAGTGGCCTTGTTCTTGCTTTTCCATCGTGGGGCAGAAAACACTCTTCTGAAGGCGTAAGCTAAGTCTCACCAACACCTTCCGCTACAGGATCACACTATGGCTCCGTTCCGTTATCACGACGAAGATTCCACGTCCCAGGGAATGCTGTATCTACTCGCCGGCGCTGTCGCGGGTTTCGCCGCCGGCGTCGTGATCTCGCAACAGTCGGGGGCGCTGCGGGAGCTTCCCGGAAAGCTGCGCGACCTCTTCGCCGGTGAAGGCACGGACGAGCTCCTTGGCGAGGAAGAGTTCGACGCCTACGAAGAGGACGAGTTCGACCTGCATGACGCGTCGGGCCGATCGGAGTTCGCGGAAACCGGAGTGGGCATCGCCTCCGCCAGCGACGACTATGACGATCTCGACGTCGACGGCTCGATGGAGCTGGAAGAGCGCGTGCTCGAGGCGTTCAGCAATGACCCCATCCTGCAAGAGCGCCCGATCGACATCGGCGCCATCAGCGACGGCATCATCGAGCTCACTGGATGGGTGAACGCAGACTCCGAAGTAACGCACGCCGTCACGGTCGCACGCGGAGTTCCCGGAGTCGATACGGTGGTGAATCGCGTCGCGGTGCGGCCCGAGGAAGACCTGCGGGATGAGACCGCGCGGAAGTACGCCGATGGCGATCCCACCCTCACCGAAGCGCACTGGGAAGGCCAGAGCGTGGGCACGGGGCGACGCCGTCAGGGCAATTCATCCGAGTTCGACCGTCACGCCGACCCGCGGCCCGAGCTGGAAGACCGCTGGAACAGCGAGTCGGCCGCGCTCGACGAAGCCGTGGACGACATCGCTGGTTTTTCGGAGGCGAAAAAGCCGGTGAAGCGCGGCAAGAAAGGCGACAGGACCGGTGGGTCCGCGGTTGCTCCGACAGGGGTGCCGAAAGCGGATCACGTGGCGGAGCCCAACAACGGGAACGGCCTGGCGGACTAGGAAATACGGAGCGCGGTGTGCGTTCGCCGTTTCTCCGTTTTCCGTAAGGACGTGAATGCGGTGGGCCGTCCGTAAACGTCCCAACGCACAACGCTGGAACGGGAAACGCACACCGCGCTAATCGCACTGGTGTCCACGCCCGATTATGGAACCTGTGTCACAACTCCGTCGTAGGAAGTAGCTTCAGTCATGGCGGCTCCACTTCCTCCGACATACGATCCGGCTTCTACCGAGCGCGAGCTGTACGCGCGCTGGGAAGAAGCCGGAATTTTTTCCGCCAACGCCGATAGATCCAACCGCGCGGGCGGAGACCGCGCGCCGTTCACGATCGTCATCCCGCCGCCGAACGTCACCGCGGTACTCCACATGGGCCACGGCCTCGACGACACGGTGCAGGACGTGATCGTCCGCTGGCGCAGGATGGCGGGCGACGAGACGCTCTGGGTGCCAGGCACCGACCACGCAGGCATCGCCACGCAGAACGTCGTCGAGCGCGCGCTCGCCGCCGAGGGAAAGACGCGGTTCGACCTCGGACGCGAAGCATTCGTGCACCGCACCGAAGCATTCGTGGAGCAGACCGGCGGGACGATCCTCCAGCAGCTGCGCGCGATCGGCGCGTCGTGTGACTGGAGCCGCACCGCCTACACTCTCTCGCCCGAGCTCTCGATCGCGGTGCGCGAGGTGTTCGTCACGCTGTTCGAGCGCGGCCTCATCTACCGCGGCCACCGCGTAATCCACTGGTGCCCTCGCTGCCTGACTTCGCTGAGCGATGAAGAGGCGGAGCACGCCGAACAGGAAGGCACGCTGCACTATGTGCGATACGCGCTCGCCGATTCCACGTCCGCCAGCCCCGAATACGTGACCGTCGCGACCACGCGCCCGGAAACCATACTCGGCGACGTCGCCATCGCCGTGCATCCCGAGGACGGGCGCTACGCGGGATTCGTCGGCAAGAACGTGCTCAACCCGCTGCTGGGCACTCCGATCCCGGTCATCGCCGATCCAGCCGTGGATCCGGAATTCGGGACCGGCGCGCTCAAGATCACACCGGCGCACGACCACAACGATTTCGAGATCGGCCTCCGCCAGGGACTGCCGATGCCGTCGGTGATCTCGCCGGAGGGAACGATGGCGGAGGATCAGAATGCCGCCGGCCTGGTTCCCGAGACGCTGCGCGGGCTCGACCGAGTGGACGCGCGCAAGCGATCGGTGGAGCTGCTGCGCGAGTCCGGCGCGCTCGTGAAGACGCAAAAGCATACGCACGCGATCCGGCACTGCTACCGGTGTGATACCGTGGTGGAGCCGCGCCTCTCCGATCAGTGGTTCGTGCGCATGCGTCCGCTCGCCGAGCCCGCGCTCGCCGCGGTACACGACCGGCGGATTCGCATCCTCCCCGAGCGCTGGGAAGCGGTGTACGTGAACTGGCTCGAGGGCATCCGTGACTGGAACATCTCGCGCCAGCTCTGGTGGGGGCACCGCATCCCGGTCTGGTACTGCGGGCGCTGCCCCGACCCGATCGTGAGCCGGACGACGCCCGACAAATGCCCGGCGTGCGGAGGAACGGTCACGCAGGACGAAGACGTGCTCGATACCTGGTTCTCTTCCTGGCTCTGGCCGTTCTCCACGCTCGGTTGGCCCGACAGGGACGCGAAGGACCTGCGCGCGTTCTATCCGACTGACGTGCTCGTCTCCGCGCCGGACATCCTCTTCTTCTGGATCGCGCGCATGGTGATGGCCGGCTACGAGTTCATGGGCGAGTCACCGTTCCACACGATCTACCTGCACGGGCTCGCGCGCGACACGCAGCATCGCAAGATGTCGAAGACGCTTGGCAACGGCATCGATCCGCTCGACGTCGTGAATCGCTTCGGTGCCGACGCGCTGCGGTACACCGTCGTGTCCGGTCTCGGCATGGGCGCGGATATCGTGATGGACCCGTCCGACCTCGAGAAGTCGTTCGGAGTGGGCCGCAACTTCGCGACCAAGCTGTGGAACATCGGGCGCTTCCTGCTGACCAACATCGGCGAGGAGAGCGTCGCCCCGCTCTCGTCCATTGAAACGTCGCGCCTGGCGCTCGCCGATCGCTGGATACTCGGGCGACTCGACCTCGCGATCGCGGAGTGCGACGCGGCGCTCGGTCCGCCCCGCCCAGCGGGCGGTGTCTGGCAGGAAGCGGAGCTTCGCGCGGGACTGCGACTGAGCGAGTACGCCGAGATTGCGCGGAGGTTCGTCTGGAACGAGCTGGCGGACTGGTACGTCGAGACCACCAAGGCCAGACTCGCGGGGCAAGGAGAGGATCGGGACGTAGCACGAGCCGTCCTCGTGCATGTTTTCGACGACGCGCTGCGCCTGCTGCATCCGATAGTGCCGTTCATCACCGAGGCGCTCTGGCAGCAGCTTCCAGGAATCGAGACGCGGGCCTTCCCTTTCCTGGCGGCGTCGGCGTGGCCAAGAAAAGGCGGCCATCAGCCAGTGGAGGAGTTCGAGCGCGTACGCGAGGCCGTTGTCGCGCTCCGGCAGATCCGCGCGGACTACAACATCGCGCCGGCGAAGACGATCGCGGCAACCATCGTCGCGCGCGGGAACGGGAAAGTCTACGAGAATGAGGCCGCACTGATCGGCCGCCTGACCCGCGCGGAAGTCTCCGTGGCGTCTGCCTCACCCGAGGGCGCGGCCGCGCACGTCGTGCTCGGCGGCGGCGCCGAGCTGGTCGCTTCACTCGCCGGGATCGTGGATCTGGAGAAGGAGTGTCGCAAGCTCAGGGCGGAGCTGGACCAGCTCGAGCAGCAGCTCGTGCAGCTCGGCGCGCGGCTCGCCAGCGAGAGCTTCACCGCCCGGGCCCCCGCGCACGTCGTGGAAGGCGAGCGCGCGAAGGAGAAGGAGTGGCAGTCACGCCGTGAGCTGCTCGCGCGCAAAGTGGAATCGCTGTGCGGTTGATCTCGCGTTGTCTCGTCGCGGCCGCTGCGGCCGCCGCCATCGCGGGCGGCTGTGCCTCCCCCGGCATGCCACCTGGCGGACCGCCGGACGTGGAAGCGCCACGGCTCGTCGGAATCGCGCCCGACAGCGGCCGCGTCAGCGTCGCGCCGCGCAGCGTGATCTTCCGCTTCGACGAAGTCGTGAGCGAGACGCCGCCGGGCGCGACCACCCTCGCGGGCCTGTTCGTGATCTCGCCGCAGCACGGCGCTCCAGTGGTCGAGTGGCAGCGCGAGGAGATCGCCGTGCGCCCCCGCCGCGGCTGGCGGCCGAACACGGTGTACAGCGTCACGATGCTGCCCGGCATCGCCGATCTTCGCGGCAACGTCCGGAAAGAAGGCGCCGCTACGTTGTTTGCGACCGGTCCCGTGATCCCCGCGACGGCGATCAGCGGCGTGCTGTTCGATTGGGCGGCGGGCGTGCCGGTCGCGGCGGGACTCGTGCAGGCCATCACCGCCGACAGCACGATCTATGTGGCGCACTCCGACAGCGCCGGAGCATTCACGCTCGCGCACCTGCCGGCCGGCTCGTACGAGCTGAAAGGGGTGGTGGACGGGAATCGCAACCGCGCGCTCGATCCCCGCGAGCCATGGGACACCGTGACCGTGGCGTTGACCGATACGGCGCGCGTGGAGCTGTACGCCTTCGTGCACGACTCGCTCGGTCCACGGATCCAGGACGTCGTGGCCGCGGACTCCATCACCCTGCGCGTGCGGTTCGACGTGCCCGTGGATGCGCGCACGCCGATCGATCCCGGCTGGATCCGCGTGCTGGGACCGGACTCGCTGCCGCTTCCGGTTTTGAGTGTCGCGCTGCCCGACGTTCCGCTGGACACCGCGACAGCCCGTCCGCGCGCCCGCCCGGTGACGATGACGCGGCCGCAGCCGTATCGGGAAGTGGTCATCGTCATGGCCGCACCGCTTCGGCCCGGCGCGAGCTACAGCGTGGTTGCAACCGGATTTCCCGGCCTCCTCGGCCGAACAGCGGAGTCGCGTCACTCTGTCACGATCCCCGTGCCGGCGCCGGTCGCGCCGCCAACAGCTCCCTGATCCGGCGATGACGCGGGCGGCGCGCGATCCGCGCGTGTCGGAGGTGCGTGACGACCGCCGGGATCTTCCCGGCGTCGGCGCCTTGCTGGACTCCGCCGAGCTGGCCCCGCTGCTCGCGCGCGCGCCACGGCAAACGGTGACTAAGGCGGTGCGGGCGGCGATCGAGCGCGTGCGCGCGGGCTCTCTGCCGGTACCGGCCAACGTTGGCGCATGGGGCGAGCTGGTCGCTTCGGAGCTGGCCGGGATCACGCGTCCGTCGCTGCGTCCCGTGCTCAACGCCACGGGCGTGGTGCTCCACACCAACCTGGGCCGAGCTCCACTGGCCCCCGCGGCGATACGGGCCATCCAGGAGATCGCGGGCGGCTTCTCCAACCTCGAGTACGACCTCGATGCCGGCGAGCGCGGGTCGCGCTATTCGCACTGTGTCTCGCTGCTCCGCGAAATAACCGGCTGCGAAGACGCGCTGGTGGTGAACAACTGCGCCGCGGCGCTCATCCTGGCGGTGGATACATTCGCCCGCGGGCGCGACGTGATCGTGTCGCGCGGCGAGTTGGTGGAGATCGGCGGGAGCTTCCGGATTCCCGACATCATGCGCCGCGGCGGCGCGCGACTCGTGGAGGTCGGCACCACCAACCGCACGCATCTCGCGGACTACGCCGGCGCGATCACTCCCGAGACCGGCGCGATCATCAAGGTGCACCGCAGCAACTTTTCCATCTCGGGCTTCACCGCCGAAGTCTCCGCCGACCAGCTCGCTGAGCTCGGGCGCGAGCGGGGCGTGCCGATCGTGCACGACCTCGGCAGCGGGCTCGTGATTCCGCTGGACGAGTTCGGTCTGCGCGGTGAGCCCACAGCATCCGACGCGCTCCGCAGCGGAGCCGACGTCGTCACGCTCAGCGGCGACAAGCTGCTCGGCGGTCCGCAGGCGGGGATCATGCTCGGCAACTCCGGCATGATCGGCGCGCTGAGAGCCAACCCGCTCGCGCGCGCGCTGCGGGTGGACAAGCTCACGATCTCCGCGCTCGGCGCTACGCTCGCGCTGTACCGCGATCCCGCCATCGCGCGGCGCGAGATTCCGGTGCTGGCGATGCTCACCGCCTCGCCGGATTCGCTGCAGGCGCGCGCCGAATCGCTGGCTACGACTCTCCGCGGGCGTGGCGTGAGCTGTGACGTCGTGCCGTCGGAGTCTTCAGTGGGCGGCGGCTCTTTCCCGTCAGCGGTGCTCAGGTCGTTCGCCATCGCGCTGCGCGGGAACGCCGAGCTGCTCGAGAAAACGTTGCGCGCCGGCGAGCCCGCGGTGATCGGGCGGATCAAGGACGCGCAACTACTGCTCGACGTTCGCTCGCTGCTGCCGCACGATGATGAAGCATTGGCCGCCGCCGTCGGCCAGGCGCTCCTGTAGTGGAGCGCCCCGACGTCGTCTTCCTCGACCGGGACGGGACCATCATCGAGGACACGCATTTCCTCTCTCGCCCGGATGATGTCCGTGTCTTCCCCGGCGCCGCCGAAGCCATCGCGCGGATCAACAAAGCAGGCATTCCAGTGGTAGTCGTGACCAACCAGTCGGGAATCGGCCGCGGGTATTACGGAGCGGCCGAGTACGAGAAGGTGAACGAGCGGATCGCCGCCGAGCTGGTGAAGGCGGGGGCGCGGATCGATGCCGTGTATCACTGTCCGCATGCGCCGAACGGAGACGATCCCTGTCCGTGCCGCAAGCCGGGAACCGCGCTGTTCGACGAAGCGCTGAAAAAGCTCGGGATCGCCGGCAGCCGCGCGGCGTTCGTCGGCGATAAAGTCCGCGACGTGAGTCCCGCGCTTCCCTTTGGCGGGACCGGTTACCTGATCGTTACACCGGTGACCTCGTCGGAGGATGTCGAGTGGGCTGAGCGCGAAGCACAAACAGTTGCGTCGTTGTCGGAGGCTGTCGACCGGATGCTCGGTCTTACTGACGTGGCCGCGCGGCGATAGAATCGCCTGATGCGCTCGCGCGTGGCGGTGCTCGCTTCCGGTCGCGGCTCCAATCTCGAGGCGATTCTCGCCTACAGTGAGCGGCTCGGCGAGCTGAGCTCGTGCGAGGTCGCGCTCGTTGCGTCGAACAAGGAGGACGCGCCGGCGCTCGACCGCGCGCGCGCGCGCGGCATCCCCGCCGGTCACATAATGGATCCATCCAACGGGACGGCTCTACTCGAAATGCTCGACACCAATTCGATCGACATCGTCGCCCTCGCGGGCTATCTCAAGCTGCTGCCCGCCGAAGTCACGCGACTGTACAAGGACAGGATCATCAACGTCCACCCTGCTCCGCTGCCGCGCTTCGGCGGCGCGGGCATGTACGGCGTGCGCGTCCACGATGCCGTGCTGGCCGCGGGATTGAAGGAGACCGAGGTGACCGTGCACTTCGTGGACGAGCAATACGACAGCGGCGACGTAATCGCGCGCTGGCCGGTTCCGATCCACGAGGGCGACACCGCCGAGCTGCTGGCGGAGCGCGTGCTGAAAGTCGAGCACGTACTCTTTCCCCGGGTGCTGGAGATGGTCGCCTGTCTCGCGCCGGGCCGGCTCGCGGCGGGAGACCAGTAGTGGCGCGCGCGCTGCTGTCGGTGTCGGACAAGACCGGTCTCGCCGAATTCGCGAAGGGGTTGAGCGACCTCGGGTGGGAGCTTATCTCTACGGGCGGCACGTCCAAGGCTCTGCGGGGTGCGGGGCTGGTGGTACGGGACGTGGCGGATGTGACCGGTTTTCCGGAGATGCTCGACGGGCGCGTGAAGACTTTGCATCCCGCGGTGCACGGCGGATTGCTCGCGCGGCGGGATCTTCCCGAGCACATGGCCGCTCTCGGCGGCGCTGGGATCGGCCCGATAGATCTTGTGGCGGTGAACCTGTATCCGTTCGCCGAGACCATTCGGAAGCCCGGCGTCACCCCCGAGGAGTCCATCGAGCAGATCGACATCGGCGGTCCGTCCATGCTCCGCTCGGCGGCGAAGAATTTCGCCGCGGTGACGGTCGTGGTTGATCCCGCGGACTACGAGCGCGTGCTCGCGGGTCTAAGGGACAAGCATGATGACGTTGAGCTACGCCGCGATCTAGCTGAGAAGGTTTTCGCGCACACCGCCGCGTACGACGGCGCGATCGCGGCCTGGTTCGCCGGCAATCGGGGAGAGCTCTTTCCCGACCGGCTGCTGACGGCGCTGGAGTTGAAGCAGACGCTGCGCTACGGTGAGAACCCCGGCCAGCTCGCCGCGTTCTACGTGGAGAAAGGCGCTCGCGGCCTGTCGGAGTTGGTGCAAAAGGGTGGGAAGGAGCTGTCGTTCAACAACCTGCTGGACCTCGAGGGCGCGCTGTTCGCGAGCGACGCGTTCGGGGATGCCGTGTGTTGCGCGATCGTAAAGCACACGACTCCCTGCGGGCTCGCGACCGGGACGAGCGCGTTGGACGCGTACAGGAAGGCGCTGGCGTGCGATCCCGTTTCCGCGTTCGGGTCGGCGATCTCGTTCACGGTCGAAGTGGACGATGAGGCGGCCAACGCCGTCGCGAGCTTATTCGTGGAGTGTGTGGTCGCCCCGTCGTTTACCGAGGGCGCGCTCGAGGCGCTGGGGCGCAAGAAAAACCTCCGGGTGCTCGAAGGGAGAGCACGGTGGGATCGTAATGCGCTCGACTACAAGCGCGTCCGTGGCGGGATGCTCGTGCAGCAGCGCGCCGCGCCCGCGGGCGACGAGAACCAGTGGAACGTGGTGACGTCGCGGTCACCGAGTGAAGCAGAGCGGCGGGACATGCTGTTCGCTTGGCGCGCGGTCGGCTCGGTTAAGTCGAACGCGATCGTGCTGGCGCGCGACGGTGCCACGATCGGGATCGGCGCGGGCCAGATGTCACGGGTGGATGCCGCGTTCATGGCCGTGCACAAGGCACGCGCGGTCGGGCATGAGACAGCGGGATCGGTTCTAGGGTCCGACGCGTTCTTCCCTTTCCGCGATGGCATAGACCAGGCGGCCGAAGCCGGGGTGCGCGCGATTATACAGCCGGGTGGGTCGGTGCGGGACGAAGAGGTCGTCGCCGCGGCGAACGAGCATGGGATTGCGATGGTGTTCACCGGGCAGCGTCAGTTCCGTCACTGACATCGATTCAGATTGCGCCGGCTCGCTTCGCTCGCTGGCGCTTTGGTATCGTTCGTTCGCAGCTTAACCCTATGGCGTTTATACGCCCAAGGGGTGATCGCGTAGACACCACAGATTGCGAGCGAGGTGAACGAAAGACATGTCGCAGAACATCGAGACCGTTAACACCTACCTGGACGGCTTCCGCAAGAACGATCACGAGCAGATTTTATCCTGCCTGACAGATGGCATCGAGTGGACCGTCTTCGGCGCCTTCCATTTGACAGGCAAAGAGGCCTATGACAAGGCCATCGACGGCGCGCCTGAGTTTATCGACCCTCCCGAGTTGGAGGTCGTGCGCATGGTCGAGCAGGGCGACGTCGTCATGGCAGAGCTCACCGGCAGGGCGAAGCGCGCCGCGGGCGGCCAAATGCGCATGTCCATGGCCGAGGTGTTCGTCATGCGCGACGGCAAGATCGCTGGGCGCCGCGCTTGGGTGACTGTTCTTGAGGAGAACGACTACCGCTGAGCAATGGCACCCTTGACCGACGATCCCCAGGAAGGCGATGGGGCAGCATAGCCTTGAAATCTTGCGCTGTATGGCGGAGAAGCGATGATTGTTGCTCGCGCCGGAGCTTGAACCGTCTTCGCCTATTACTTCCGTTGCGCCGTTTTCTCGCGCAACTCCCGACCCCAGTTGTGCACGACGATCGTCTGCGACTCGGCGCCGGCTCGCTTGAGCATCAGAAAACTTCCGTCGGGCGCCACGTCGTAATTCGCGTGCGACGCATCCGTGAGATAGTTCCCCGCCAGCACGACCGCCCGCTCCCCGATCGAGAACGCCGAGCCCGTCGTAACGCCGACCTGGATCACCTCTCCAACCTGTCCGCGAAAGTACAGCGATCGCCCGGAGCGGCCCCAGATCGGCTCCGCGCCGCCGCTGTCGCTCACCTGCACGCGCGCGCCGCTCCCCGGGAAAGGCCGCACGTAAATCTCGAAACGGCCGGTCTCGTCCGATTGGTACGCCAGCCACTTCCCGTCCGGCGAGAAGCGCGGCATGATCTCCGAATACGGACTGGTTACGATCGGCACGACGGTCCGTTCGCCCGTGAGCGGCACGGCGAGAATGTCACGCGGGTACGTGGATCCGGGTGAGATACGAATCAGCAGCCATTTCGTGTCCGGCGACAGCATGGCCTCGAAGGGCTCGACCTCGGGCTGGTAAAGCAGGCTGGGGGGGCCGCTTCCATCAGCGGGCTGCCGCCAGATGCCCGTTTTTCCGTCGCGCGTGGAAATGAAAAGCAGATCGCGACCGTCGGGACTCCATTCCGGTCGAATGTTGAGCCCTTCGGTCGTGAGGCGCGTGAACGTGTTCCGGGCAACGTCGTAAACCCAGATGTCGGTCGCGTTCGCCCCGAACACCGTGATCGCCACGCGCCCGCCTTCAGGAGAAAAACGGGGCGTCGAGTACAGGCCGGGCTCACGAATGAGCGCGGTGGGCACGGTGCTGTTCGCCCGAACCATCACGGGCTGGAACTGCGCCCGGCCGCGCAGATACGCCAGCGTGCCGGATGCCGAGAGCGATGCCTTGGCACCGGCGGTAGGATCGAT
>JBPCPS010000070.1:0-11314 GCA_050998915.1 Gemmatimonadaceae bacterium | reverse complement strand
CGCTACGCGGCGCTGCGCGCCGCTAAGACGCGACCTTCGGGACACAGGCGCCGCCACCACTCCGCCGGCTGATGACCCGCGCCGGCCTGGCGCGGGGTGCGCTCGCTGCCCTGACTGCGGAAGGAGGGATTACGGCGCGATCGTGATCGGTACCCACGCGCGCCAGTTCTCCCACGCGAGCGAGAGGCGGCCGCCGTCGATCGCCAGCGTGAACTGCTCGACCGGGGTGGCGAGGCGCTCGGCCGTCATCGGGATACGCGCGAGGTCGCGCTCCTGGCTGTAGACCGTTCCCCACTGGCCGGTTTGCTTATTGATAATAAGCTGCCAGCCGCTGGGATTCGGGATAGTCCAAAGGGTGTACGATCCAGCCGGCACCCGCACGCCGCCCACCATCAGGTCGCGATCGGTCGTGAAGCCGGTGGCCGAGTTGGCGCCCGTGCGCCAGACGGTGCCCCAGGGAACGACGGAACCGCCGAAGATCTCACGGCCGCGTACCGACGGTCTCTGATAGTTGATCGACACGCTGGCGCCACCCACATTGGCGCGCACGGAATCGGCGGGCGAGAGCGGACCCAGCCCGGTGCCCGCTGCATCGCGCGCGGCGTAGTCGCTGATCCACGCCGGGAGGTTAATGGACTGCACGCGCCGCACCATGGCGCCCAGAGTGGACCGGCGGGCGTCGATCATGTGCACCCGCCCTACGGCGTCGAGCTGCACCAGCATCGTACCCAGCTGCGGAGCCGTCATGGAGTAAATGGCTGGTGATTCCAGCCGCACCGTGAAGGGCAGCGGATCACCCCCGAACTGTGCGTACACGAGGGTGTCGCCACGTGCCAGCGCGCGCCGCGCCAGCACGGCGATGGTCGAGTACGCCGGTAAAGTCAGCACGGTGGAAACGCCGCCGTTCGCCATTCTCGACGTCGTAGTGCGCGCGCCCGTCCTGTTCGTCACCGATATCGAGTCCGCGGCCACCGCCCAGGTCGTCACTGCCCGCGCGGAATCCCGATGGTCCGCGGGTCCGCGCACTCGCGTCTCGTACGACGTGACCCGGCCTGCGTCGTCCCAGCTCATGCGTACGCGCCGCACGGACGTCCGCGGCGTGCGGCCGACGACCTCGGCGTCGAGCGTGTTTCCGCGGATAGTGAACAGCTCCAGCGCGGTGGTATCCGCGCCGAGCATGACGACGAAGGCGGCGCTGTCGCCGGCGAACGGGGCGGGCGGCCGGGGGAGCGGGCCCGGTCCCGCGCACGCGGAGAGGGCGGCGGTGGCGATGGCGGAGAGAATCAGGGCTTTCATGGTTGGTCCTCGAGTGGTGGCTGATTACTAGTAGCGACCTACGGCGCGCGCCGCCAGCCGGGTCCGCGCAGCGCGCGTCCCGGCGTTGCTCCGGTGTGGGTCCCGCCCCGCAGCACTCGCGCGCCGTTGACCCACACGTCGCGCACGCCGACGGAGAGCTGGTGCGGCTGCGTGAACGTGGCCCGGTCGGCGATCGTCGCGGGATCGAAGATGATGACGTCCGCGAAGCTGCCTTCCTTGAGCAGCCCGCGATCCCTGACTCCGAGCGACTGCGCCACCGCCCACGTCATTTTCCGCACGGCGTCCTCGAGACGCAGCACGCCCTCGTCCCGGACGTACTTGCCGAGAATGCGCGGATAGGATCCGTAGGCGCGGGGATGGACCAGGCGCGAGGAACGCGCGGGATCGAATCCGCCGGCGTCGGTGCCGATCATCACCCACGGCTGCGCGATCTGCATCGCGACGTTCTCTTCGGACATGCCGAACGTGATCTGGCTGACGTTGTCCTCTTCCGCGATGACGATGTCGATAAGGGTCTCGGCCCAATGCCGTCCCAGCGAGTCGGCGATCTGCTTGAGCCGCATCCCCTCGAAGCGCTTGAGCTCCGGAGAATCGAGTCCGATCACCATCCGCGACTCCGGGCCATCGAACGGGTCGCCGTCATCCTCCTCGTCGGCGATCATCTCGCGCACCATGCGGGCGCGGTGCGTCGAGTCGCCGAGGTTCTGCAGCAGCTTGCCATCGGCGGAGGCCCAATCGGGGATGCTGGCCGACAGGTTGTTTCCCGAAGCCGCGTACGGATACATCGTTGCTGTGACGTCCTGCCCGGCACGGCGCGCCGAATCGATCTTCGCCACGATCAGTCGCGCTTTGGGCCAATTGACGCGGCCACCGGATGCCTTCAGGTGGTAGATCACGACGGGGACGTCTCCGTACCGCCCGATGTACATCGCTTCGTCGGCCGCTTCCAGGAGACGGTCGCCTTCGTCGCGCATGTGCGTGATGTAGGTCCCCCCGTACGGCGCCATCGCTCGCGCCATCTCCGCGAGCTCTTCGGTAGTGGCGTAGCTGCCCGGTGGATAGATGAGCGCCGTCGAGATGCCGAACGCTCCATCCTGCATCGCGTTTCGGACGATCAGACGCATGGTGTCGAGCTCGGCAGCGGTCGCCGGTCCCTGGGTCTGCGCCTTCGCGTAAGCGCGCACGGTGCTCGCGCCAAGGTACGAGCCCGCATTGACCGAGTTTCCGTGCTTCTCGATCGCCGTCAACCAGCTGTCGAAGCCGCGCGGCCCCGCGAAGGATGCGTACAGGCGCGACGTCGCAGTCGTGTCCGTAATGCTGACTCCGTAATTCTCGGCCGCGCTGGCGTTGAGCGGCGCGGGCGTGGTGGACTCGCCCAGGATCTCGCTCGTCACGCCTTGCGTGATCTTGCTGACCACGCGCCCGTCGCCGGTGAGAAGCGGCGTCCAGGAATGACTCTGGATGTCGATGAAGCCCGGCGCGACTAACATGCCCGTCGCGTCGACCCGCTCGACTGCCCGCGCCCGCGCCAGCGAACCTTTGGGCCCGACGAAGACGATCCGGTCGCCGCGCACGCCGACGTCGCCGTAGTACCACGGGTTGCCGCTGCCGTCCACGATCCTGCCGTTGGTGATGATGACGTCGTAGGCGATCTCGGGCGAGAGCGGGCCGCGCGCGGTCGCCGGAGCGCAAGCGGCGGTGAGCAGCACGAAGGAAAGAAGCACGCGGAATTGCATGGAAATCCTCGGGGAAGCGAGCAGCTGGCAGCGGGCAGCTAGCTGCCAAAGACGGGGAAAAAGCAGCGGGCATTCCATCACTGCCCGCTGAAATCTACGCCTGTCGCGTGTAGCCGGCTGCTAGCGGCTAGCTACCAACTGCCAGCCGCTAGCTGCTAGCTGCTAGCTGCTAGCTGCTAGCTGTCTTCAGAACGTGTACTGAATCCTCGACAGCAGCATCCTCCCGATCTCCGGCACTCCCACGTACGACGGGCGCTGATTGTCGAGCAGGTTGGTGGCGTTCACGGAGAACAGCGCGTTGCCGCTGGTCCCGGGAATTCCGAAGCTGACGCCCGCGTCCAGCATCGCGTTCACCGGAACCCGGCCCACCCACACGCCGTCGTTCACGGGGAACGCGTTGACGTAGCGCCCGCGCAGCTCGGCCTTCAGCCCGCGATCGCGATCATTGTAGCGCGCCGTGAGGCTGGCTTTGTTGTCCGCGGCGTTGAGCGTGATCTGCTCCACGCCGGGCGGGGTGGGAAAGAGTACGTCGCTGACCCAGGAGTACGTGCCGAGCAGCGACACCTTTTCGGTAAAGCCGAGATCGAACGAGAGGTCCGCCCCGCGGACGTTGGTCGTGCCGGGCACGTTCCTATATATGAAGAGGAGATCCGCCCGCGTCGAAAGCGGATCGTCGGGAGTTACCGTCCCAAGAGGGACCTTCGTGAGCCCATTGGCGACGGCAGTCGCGGTGGGTCCCGCAGCGGCGCCGAGTCCTGCCGCTGTGAAGACTCCCGTCAGGTATGCCGTCATCGTGGTCTGATCGAGGAAGACATTGGGCGTCGCGAGCGCGGTTGTGCGCACGTCGAACCTGCGCTGGTACCACAGGTCCAGCCCGAGGCTGAGCCACCGCGAGAGCGCGCCTTTGTAGCCGAGCTCGATGACTTCATTGCGAGTCACCTTGAGGGGATCCAAATCCTTCACGACCGAAGGATCGAGCGCCTGCGCCGGGTCAAAGCCACGGGTGGCCAGATTGAACAGCCGGAGATCCGTGGCGATCTGGGCCGACGTGGGATTGAGACTCCGCAGCAGCGGCACAAGCGATGGCGGAAGAGAGCCCGAAGCTATCGTGACGGCGGCCTGCCACAGCAACGCGGCGTTGGCGGGAAGGAACTGCGCCTCGCCGCCGAGGGCGCCGGGCGTGAAGGGAGACTTCATGCACAGCGAGCCGGTGCCGCCGGTGCAGTTCCGCCGGAAGGTGTACCCGTTCTCGTTGCCGCGCACGCGAATCGTGTACGGCAGCGCTCCGAGCCTGGCCTGCGGGAGGTCGATGGAGAACTGGAAGGTCGCCGGATTGTTGAACGCCCGATTGTACGTGAGGCGAACGTTCTGCGCTTCCGTCGGCTTGAACACCAGCGCTGCTCGCGGCGAGACGAAGTTGCCGTCCAGCTTGCTGTGATTGTCGACGCGGAGAGCGCCCAGCAGCTCGAACTTGAGCCCGAGCTTCTGCGTCGCGTGAACGTACGCGCCGGTCTCGGAAACTTTGTCGGTGTCCTCGTTCCGGCCGTGCACGGTTCCGGCTGTCTTCGGGTTGGTCTGGATGAGATCGCCGCCGTAGATCAGGCGGAAGCCGCGGCCGGTCTCGAAGCTGTGCTGGAACTGCGAGGCGAACAGGTTCGACCGGTCCACGATGGGCGCACCCGTCCGTAGCAGATACGTTCCGCGCGTATCGAGACTGTCTTCATTGCCGGAGTCGCTCAGGTTGAGAAAGGCCTGCACGAAGAATCGGTTGGAGCGAAAGCGCGTCTGGAAGTGCTGGTACTTCCAGTTGCGGACCTGCGCCACACCGCTCGTGCTCGTCAGCTCGAGCGCGGAGCCGATGTCCGCGAAGCCGTACGATCCGATCAGCTCGGTGTTGGCCGCCGGTCGTATGTCGATCCGCGCTTCGCCCGCGGTCCGGTTCACGTCAAAGTTCCGCGACACCGGCGTAAGAACGCGTTGCGCGCCATTGGACGGCGGACGCGGGACGTTCTTGGGCTCGGCGGCGTCAGCGAACTCCCACTCGTTCCCGCTCATCTTTTCGAACGACAGCTTGTAACCGAACATGTCGCCCACGTTACCTGCATGGCGCACCGCTGCCCTGCGCGTGGACCGCTCGCCGACGTCGAGCGTCAGCGAAGTCCCCTGTGAGGTGAACGGAGACTTGGTGATGACGTGCAGCACGCCGTTGGCGCTTCCGGGCCCGTACAGCGCCGCGGCCGGACCGAGCACCACTTCGATCCGCTCGATGTCCTCGTTCGTCGAGGTGAGCAGGAAGGGCACGTTCACGCGCAGCGACGGCACCGTGGCGAACCTGTTGTCCTGCAGCATCAGCAGGGAGCCGCTGAAGGCACCGTTGAATCCGCGGGCGGCAATGTTCGCCTGCACGAGCCCGCCCTTGATGATGTCCACGCCCGGTACGGCGCGGAGGTGATCCGTCGGACTGAGCGCCGGGCGGGTCTCGATCTCCTCCCGGGGAATCACGGATACTGATGCCGGCGCGTCGATGACCTTCTCCGGTGCGCGCGACGCTGTGATCACGATTTCCTGCAGAGCGGGAGCGCTGCCGGTAAGCTCGATCGTATGCTGCATCGTCTGGCCCGCGACCACTTCGATCCTTATCGCTACGGATTCCCTGTACCCGATCCCGCGCGCGGATACCAGGTACGAGCCCGGTACCAGCCCGGCGACGCGGTATGTGCCGTCCGCGGCGGACGCGACGGTCGTCTCGACGCCCGCGGCGTTGACCACGCGAATCTGTGCGTTCGCGACCGGGGCGGAGGAGGATGCCTGCGTGACCGTTCCGGCGATCGCGCCGGTCCCGGTCTGTGCGAGCAGCGGGTAGCCGCTGAGCGCCATGCCTGCCGCCAGTAACGTTAGTTGAACAACTCGACGGGCGCTGATGAACATGCTTGTCTCCACTGGAGGGACGTACGATCCGATCAGGCTTGCTGACACAAGAGGCAGCGCCCGACGATACAGTTTGGGCGATAACTGTCAATAGGGGAGAGCGGAACGGCGCTGCGTGCTGCGGGCTGCGCCCTGGCCTGCTTGATCAGGATTCGGAGCCACGACCTCCAGCGCTCCGGGTAAACACTCCACCCGCAGAGCCCGAGACCGGGCCTGATACAGATCGCCGTCCAGGTTGTATGTCGGCGGAGTGGCGAACAGGAGATCGAACCGCGGCCGCTGCCATTCCCGGACGGCTGGCGACCGGACGTGCGTACCTCGCATGGCTGCCAGGAGCAGCCCCGCGCGCGCGAGTGTCCTGGCCGGCGCCAGCGCGATGCCGTCGAGCATCCCGTCGGCAAGGTCCGCGTGCGGCGCGATCTTGAAAGCTCCGCCGTAGTGCCGGCCGTTGGCGATCACGAGCAGCAGCAGGCGCCTGGATTCGTGGGCGAGCGGGCCACCCCCGCTCTCCCCCGCGACAACGACATCGAACCCGTCGTACGCGCGCAGCTCGCGGAGCGCGGCATACACGTAGCGCGCGCTTCCGCGCAAACGTCGCACCGACTGCATGCGCCGGAGCACGGCCGTGTCGAAACCGAACCCGCAACTCACCAGAAAAAATCTTCCTTCCACTGCGCCGGAATCCACGCGCCTCGTTTCCCCGTCATCGATCAGTGCGAGCGTGCGCTGGATGTCGTGCGCCGGCGCGCCCACCGTCTTGGCGAAATCGTTCCCGGTTCCCGCGGCGATGAGGGCCAGCGGCGGACGGCGCTCCCCCTGGAGAAGCGCAGCGGCGACTTTGCTCCAGGTTCCATCCCCGCCGACGGCAATCAGGGCTCGCGCGCCATTTGCGATCGCGCGCTTCGCCAGCTCGGTTTCGTCGCCGGGGCCGCGGGTAGCGCGCACGACCACGTCCCTGCGTGAGCGCGTCACCCGCTCCACCGCCGCCAGGACTTTGCCGCCCCGCCCGCCGCCCGCCGCGGGGTTGCCGATGGCGAAGACAGTGTCGTGCACGCGCGAAAACATACACGACGGATGCCGGCACGTTTCCCGGCCTTTCGACGGCGCCGCCCGCTCCTTACGTTATCCCCCCGCCTGAGACTCCCCTCGCGCGGGCGGTGCGGAGTAGAAGAGGCGCATGCAGACCGTCGTGAATCCAGCAAGACCCATGGACCAGCACGATCCCGCCGAGCCACGCCTCTCGGCGTCGGAGCAGCGCGCGCTCCTCGACACCATGGCGGATCTGTCGTCGGAGCTCGAGCTCGCCAAGCTGCTGCGCTCCGTGCTCGAGCGCGCCGTCCGCCTCCTCGGTGTCACTGGCGGCGAGCTCGCCATCTATGAGGAGGAGAGCCGCGAGCTGGTGGTCGTCGCGAGCCACCGGATCGGCATCGACTCGACCAACGTGCGGATCAAGCTCGGCGAAGGCGCTATGGGCGGCGTCGCCGAGACGCACCAACCAGTGATCATCCCCGACTACCCTCGGTGGGCGGACCGTTCCGTTCAGTACGAGGACGTGACGATCCATTCGGTGATGGCCGCGCCGCTGCTGATCGGGCGCAGGCTCGTGGGCGTGATCGCGGCGGTGCAGGCGGACCCGGCCCGCCCGTTCGGCGAATCGGATCTCAGGCTGCTTAACCTGTTCGCGCCTCAAGCCGCGATCGCGATCGAGAACGCGCGGCTGTTCGACGCCGCCACGCGGCAGAAGGAATACTTCGAGGCGGTCGTGCTTAACAGCCCGGTCGCTATCGTGACGCTCGACTTGAAAGGCCGCATCACGTCGCTGAATCCGGCGTTCGAGAAGCTGTTCGGCTACGGCAAGTCCGAGGCAGTGGGACGCGACCTCGACGAGCTGATCAATACGGCAGAAACGCTGTCGTCGGCCGTCGCCTACACCGAGCAGGCCAAGACCGAAACGGCGCGCGGCATCGGCCAGCGACGGCGCAAGGACGGATCGTTACTGGACGTGGAGCTCGCTGGCGTACCCGTGATCGTGGACGGCGAGCGCGTGGGAATCACCGCGCTGTATCACGACGTGACCGACCTGTTGCGCGCGAAAGCGCAGGCCGAGGACGCCAATCGCGCCAAAAGCCACTTTCTGGCGAACATGAGCCACGAGCTGCGGACCCCGCTCAACGCGATCATCGGCTACAGCGAGATGCTCGAGGAGGACGCGCGCGACCGCGGCATCGACGGCTTCATCCCCGATCTCGAAAAGATCCGCTCCGCCGGACGGCATCTGCTCGCACTGATCAATGACGTGCTCGACATCGCGAAGGTGGAGGCGGGGAAGATGGAGATCTTCTACGAGCCCGTGGATGTCCGCGGGCTGGTGGAGGAGGTCGCGAATACGATCACGCCGCTCGTGCGCAAGAACGCCAACACTCTCGAGGTGGCGTGCGCTCCGGACGTCGGGACGATGCAGTCCGACCACGTGAAGGTTCGGCAGATTCTTCTCAACCTCCTGTCCAATGCGTGCAAGTTCACCGAGAACGGGCTGATTCGCATGGAGGCCGAGCGGGCGAGCACGCCCGATGGCGAGTACATAGAGCTTCGTGTGCGCGACACCGGGATCGGAATGTCGGCCGATCAGATCGACCGCGTGTTCGAGGCGTTCGCTCAGGCGGAGATCTCCACGACGCGCAAGTACGGCGGCACGGGACTGGGTCTCGCTCTGACCGGCCACTACTGCCGCATGCTCGGCGGCGAAGTCTCTGTAGAGAGCGAGCCTGGAGTCGGCTCGGTCTTTACCGCGAGAATTCTCGCGGCGCCATCGTGACGGCGCTCGACCTCACCGAAGAGGATCGCGCCCGCTTGAATGGTGGCGTCGAGCAGGTGGTCAAGAAAGGCGCGTACGCCCCGGAAGATATGGTTCACGAGCTGCGGGACGCGCTGGCAGACACACAGTTAACGGCATGAGCGAGACAGGAGCGAACATGGCGAAGCTGCTGCTGGTCGAAGACAATGACATGAACCGGGACATGCTCTCGCGTCGCCTCACGCGGCGCGGCTACGAGGTCCTCCTCGCCATCGACGGACAGCAGGGAATCGACGAGACGCGGCGACTCTCGCCCGACCTCGTCCTGATGGACATGAGTCTGCCGGTCAAGGACGGCTGGACTGCGACTGCGGAGCTCAAGGCCGATCCGGCCACCCGCTCGATCCCGGTCATCGGACTGACCGCGCACGCCATGGCGGGCGATCGCGAGCGAGCGATTCAGGCGGGCTGCGACGATTACGACACCAAGCCGGTCGAGCTGGATCGCCTGCTCGGGAAAATCGAGAAGCTGCTGCAGCGCGGCGAGTGACCGTTCCGCTCGACGCACCGGCGATCGCGATGAGCAGCGACGAGATCGCCACTCTCCGGCACGACCTGCGCACGCCGGTGAACCTTATCGTCGGCTTCTGCGAGATGATGCTGGAGGACGCCGCGGACACGCCGGCTTCGGGAATGGAGCAGCCGCTGGGCGAAGCGCTCACCGCGGTGCACGGAGCCATGTCGGCCATTGATCGCGAGCTTCCGGCTGGCGGCGGCGGCGTCACGCCGCGCAATCTCAAGGCATTGCACGCGGACCTCACGGCCGCTCGCGAGGTGATCAGCCGCGCCGCGGAGACGCTGCGCTCGGCCCCGGTAGTGATGTCGCAGCCACGCGCGCTGGACGATGTGGACAAGATCGCGAGCGCCGCGCAGCGGCTCGTGGAAACCGCGCGGACCGCGCTCAGGGGGGTGGAAGAAGTGGCGAGCGCGCGGCCCGGCGCGGATTCCGCGGATTCCGCGGATTCCGCGGCTGCGCCGTCAGCCTCGGACAAGGGCAGGATCCTCGTCGCGGATGACATGGAGGACAACCGAGCGCTGCTCGAGCGGCGGCTCACGCGCGAGGGCTTCCAGGTGCACGCGGTCGCCGGCGGAGTGGCGGCGCTCGAGCTGCTCGCGCGCGAGAGCTTCGATCTTCTGTTGCTGGACGTGACGATGCCCGATCTCGACGGGCGCGAGGTTTTGCGCCGCATGAAGGCGGACCCCGCGATGCGCGACGTGCCCGTCATCATGGTCTCGGCGCGCGACGACATGGACACCGTCGTGGGCTGCATCGAGGAGGGAGCGGAAGACTATCTGCCGAAGCCGTGTAACCCGGTGCTGCTCAGGGCGCGCATCAAGGCGTCGATCGACAAGGGGAGGCGTCGCGCGGAGGAGGCCAGATACGCCGCGGACGTGAGAGTGCTGACCGACGCCGCCACGGCTGTCGCGGAAGGCCGATTCGACGCGAGCTCGCTTACCCGCGTGGCGCTGCGCGGGGACGAGCTGGGACAGCTCGCGCGGGTTCTCTCCGCCGCGATCACCGGAACGAAAGCCCGCGAGGACCGGCTCGGCGCCCAGCTCAACGCGCTGCGGTCCGAGATCGCGTCAGCCGCGGCGCTTCCCTCGCAGCCCACGGAAGCGGAGAATCTTCCCTCGCTGACGAAGGGAGACGTCGTGCTCGACCGGTTCGAGATCGAGGAGTTGCTCGGTATCGGTGGGATGGGCGTCGTCTATCGCGCGCGCGACCGCGAGCTGGGCGAGCCGGTTGCGCTGAAGATGCTCCGTCCGGATCTGCTGTCGAATCACGAGTCTGTCGAGCGGTTCAAGACAGAGATCAGGCTCGCGCGGCGGATCTCGCATCGCAACGTCGTGCGCACACATGATCTCGGGGAATTCGGCGGGCGCTACTTCGTCACGATGGAACTCGTCGAAGGCGTCACCCTTCGCGACCTCATAGACGGGAAGGGCGCGCTGGACGAAGCCGCGTGCATCTCGATCGGCACGCAGCTCGCGCGCGCTCTCCAGGTCGCGCACGCGGAGGGAATCCTGCACCGCGACATCAAGCCCCAGAACGTGCTGCTGGATCCGACGGGAACGGCGAAGGTCATGGACTTCGGCATAGCCCGGCTCGCGGATGGGACAGCGGCGCTTACGCAGACTGGTGTCGTGCTGGGGACGCCGGCGTACATGGCCCCTGAGCAGCTGCTCGGCGAGCCGCTGGACGCGCGCGCCGATCTCTACTCGCTCGGCGTGGTGATGTACGAATCGCTCACGGCGAGGACTCCGTTCTCCACGGTGTCGCCGGTGGCGCTCATAGCGCAGATGCTGCACCACGATCCGCCGGCGCCGATTGAGCTTCGGCCGTCGCTGGGTGTCTCCATCTCGAACCTGGTTGTCTCGTTGCTGGCACGCGATCCAGCCAACAGGCCGGCGAAGGCGGCCGCCGTCGCCGACGAGCTGGACCGCATCGTATAGGAAGTGGCCTACGACGAGGGGCTCG
>JBPCPS010000064.1:0-2990 GCA_050998915.1 Gemmatimonadaceae bacterium | reverse complement strand
ATGGCCACGGTGTACCTGGCCGAAGACGTCCGGCATCATCGCAAGGTCGCGATCAAGGCGCTGCACCCGGAGCTCAGCGCGATGCTCGGCCCCGAGCGCTTCCTCAAGGAGATCGAGCTAACCGCCAATCTGCAGCATCCGCACATCCTGCCGCTGTTCGATTCAGGGAGCGCCGACGGACTGCTGTTTTATGTCATGCCGTATGTGGAGGGCGAGACGTTGCGCCGTCGCGTAGAGCGCGAGCAGCAGCTCCCCATCGTCGAAGCTCTCCGCATTGCGACTGAAGTCGGCGACGCGCTCGACTATGCGCACAAGCGCGGGGTAGTCCATCGCGACATCAAGCCGGAAAACATCCTCCTGCACGACGGCCGTCCGCTGGTGGCGGATTTCGGGATTGCGCTCGCGGTGCAGCAGGCGGGAGGAACCCGAATGACGAAGACGGGCATGTCGCTGGGAACGCCTCAGTACATGGCACCCGAGCAGGCGATGGGCGATAAATCGGTCGATCATCGCGCTGACATCTACGCGCTCGGCGCGATCACTTACGAGATGCTCACCGGCGAGCCGCCGTTCACCGGTCCCAACTCGCAGGCGATCGTCGCCAAGGTGCTCACGACCGATCCCTCTCCGCTTCAGATCAAGCGCCGGTCCATTCCGTCCCACGTCGAGGACGCGGTACTTACGGCGCTGGAGAAGATTCCCGCGGACCGGTTCTCCTCGGCCCACGAATTCGCCGAAGCGATTCGCGGCAATGCGTCCGCTGTCTCTCCGCGTCCGGGAGCGCAGCGCCGCGCGGGCAGTGCCGCCGCCGCGGTGAGCGATTGGCGAGCGCGGGCGCGCGATCCGGTCACCCTGGTCATGGCCGCGGCTGTCCTCGCCGCCCTGGCTTTCGGATACGCTCAATTCAAGGCGGCGAATCGCGCGGCCCCGAGCTCCACCGTGCGCTTCCCGCTCACGCTGCCGCCGGGCATGGCGATAGCCGCCAGCTCGCAGACCATTTTCGCGATCTCTCCCGACGGAGCGCTGATGGCGTTCGTCGGACGGGAGGCGAACGGCATGCAACGATTGTTCACGCGCACCATGGACGATCCCGCTGTCAGGCCGCTGGCCGGCTCCGAGGAGGCGTACCTGGTTTTTCCCTCGCCGGACGGCGAGTGGTTTGGCTTCATAGCGGGAGCGACGCTGAAGAAGGTGAGAGCCATCGGCGGAAGCGTCATCTCCATAGCGGACGTTCCCGGCATTATCGGGGGTGCGAGCTGGAGCTCCAGTGGCGAAATCGTAGTCGCGATGGGCAGCGGTCTGCTCTACGCCGTGTCCGAGACCGGGGGCGAGCCGCGTCGGGTGTGCAGAAGTGGTGATGGTAGCACCGCACTGTACGAATCGAGTCCGCATGTCCTCGCTGGTGGCGATGATGTGCTGTACTCGAGCTGGACGACGGCGGGGGTCGTCTCCGCGCGCCTGGGAGTCGCGTCCCTGAGCACCGGAGAGTGCAGGGTATTGGACCTCGCGGCGATTCACCCGATGGGAATGGTGGACGGCTCGGTCGTGTATGTCACTGAGGCCGGCGCGGTGTTGGCAGCGCCGCTGGACTTGCGTCGGCGCCGCCTCACGGGGTCTCCGAAGCCGCTCCTGTCGGACGTGGATGTGAACCAGACCATCGGCACCGCGCAGGTCGCGCTCTCCACCAGCGGATCACTGCTCTACCAGAGTGGATCCCCCGCTGCGCGGCTGGTGCTCACGGACCTCCGGGGCGAAACGCGGCCATTCGGCAACGCCGAGCAACGGTACGCGTATCCCCGGTACTCGCCGGACGGCCGGAAGGTCGCGGTCACCGTCACGTCATCCGCGCAACGCGATGTGTGGGTCATGGACATCTCCGGCGGAACGTCCACGAGACTCACAACCGACGGCAAATTGAACGAGCGGGCCGAGTGGACGCCCGACGGTAAGCGGATACTGTACCGGACATCCAAGGACCGGCGGTCCAGCCTGTGGTGGAGGGCGGCCGACCTGAGCGAGCTCGCGGCGCCCCTGCTGGCGAGCGATCGCGAGGACTACTACGAGGGCGTGATTACCCCTGACGGGGGCGGTGTCATATATCAGCTCGATACGGCCGGCTCGGACATCATGTATCGCCGGCTCGCCGGGGACACGACGCCCAAGCCGATCGCGAATACGCAGTTCACTGAGATGATGCCGCGTATCTCCCCTGACGGGCGGTGGCTGGCGTACGTCAGCGATGAATCCGGGGGCGATCAGGTTGTCGTGCAGCCTTTCCCGGGTCCCGGCCCACGCATTCAGGTATCGATCTCCGGCGGCTCCGAGCCGGTGTGGTCGCGCGACGGGCGGCGACTTTACTACCGGGACAATCAGAACTTCGTGCTGGCCACCGTCAGCACGAGTCCTTCATTCTCCGTGAGTTCCCGGCAGCTGCTTTTCCGCGACGAGTTCGTCAAATTTCCGTCCCCCCACGCGAATTACGACGTGACGCCGGACGGCACAGGCTTTTTGCTTCTCAAAGCCACACAAGAGGCCCAGGTGGTGATCGTTCACAACTGGCTCGCCGAGCTGCGGACGCAACTGCAAGGGGCTGCTCGAAGATGAAGCGCCGCCGAGGCGGGGCCACCGGATGAATGAAGTCCACACGAGACTCGCGGACGCCCTCTCGGACCGATACCGCATAGAGCGCGAGCTGGGCGCCGGCGGGATGGCGACTGTTTACCTCGCGGAAGACGTGCGCCACCATCGCAAGGTCGCGATCAAGGTGCTGCATCCCGAGCTGTCGGCCGTCCTCGGCCCTGAGCGGTTTCTGAACGAGATCGAGCTCACCGCGAATCTGCAGCACCCGCACATCCTGGCCCTGTTCGATTCGGGGAACGCGGACAATCTGCTTTTCTACGTCATGCCGTACGTGGAAGGGGAGACGCTGCGGCAGAAGCTCACGCGGGAGCATCAGCTCCCCATCGCGGACGCGTTGCGCATTGCTACGA
>JBPCPS010000163.1:0-5976 GCA_050998915.1 Gemmatimonadaceae bacterium | reverse complement strand
GGGAGGGTCGGAGATCCGCCGATGTGCAGCAGGATTCGCGCGCCTTGCGGCGCCGCCGCGATCGCGCGCTCCGGCGGCGCGTCCGGATGCACCTCGGGCAGCCATGCTCCGCGCGATTGCAGCAGCGCCGAGATCATTCGCGCTCTCAGCTTGGCGAGGAACATGGTGCCCTCGCCGCGCGGCGACACGCTCTTCGACCGCTTCCACAATACGGGGCGCCACGAAGTGACTCCGATCTCCGTGGCCTTTTCACCGAGCCACAGCATCCGCTCGCGATCACCGATCGGCGCCAGTAGATGGATCGGGGGCAATTGCTCCACCGTCGCCGCTTCGGTGACATCGACCGTCACCGATCCACGCGCCATCCTCGCGATCGTCCCGCTACCGACCCGCCCCCGCCCGTCCCGCAGCTCCACAGTGTCCCCGAGCGACGCACGCACGACGCGCAAATGGTTCGCGGCATCTTCGGCGAGCGTGAGCACCTTCCCGGTCTCGAAATGCTCCGGGGAGAAAAGTGCGATGCGGGAGGAGGCGGGACGCATGGAGACTGGTGACTGGTGATTGGTGATTGGTGATTGGTGATTGGTGATTCGTGGATTGGTAACTGGAGACTAATGCCGCGCGTTTGCACTTCGCAGTTTGTGCGCAGCACGCAGCACGCAGCACGCAGCGCCGTTTCCCTGACCACTCATGACTGCCCACTCACCACTGCAACCGCGCTCCACCACTCCCCCTCGCTCTCTTCTCTCGTTACTCGCCATCCACCTTCCCCGAGCCGGCGCAGCATCGTCTCCCGCTCTTCCAGCATAATCCCGCTGAGAATCACCTCGCCATCCGAAGCAAGCGCTCGGCCAATGACCGGCAGCATCTCCAGAATCACCGACGACAGTATGTTGGCGATGACCACGCGGACCGGCGCGACGAGCGGGAGAAGGATAGCGGCATCTCCCTCCAACAGATGCACCGTTCCATCGACGCCGTTCCGCGCGACGTTCTCTTCCGCGTTCGACGTCGCGTCGGGATCGATCTCGATTGCGGCAACGCTGCGCGCCCCCAGTTTGGCCGCGGCTATCGAGAGCACAGCGCTCCCGGATCCCAGGTCGGCAACGGTGTCGCCCGGGCGGACCAACCGCTGCAGCAGCGACAGGCACAACCGCGTCGTAGCATGCTCCCCGGTTCCGAACGCCATCGCCGGCTCGATCAGCACCACGTGCTCCGTGTCGGCGACATTCACCCACGGCGGAGCCACGGTGATCCGGCCGACGGTGTGCGCGCCGACCGTCCCGCGCCATTCCGAGAAATCCGGCGGCGTGATCGTCGTCACGTCCACCTCGGCACCCGGGTCGACTGCGGCGACGCGCTCCCGCAAGAGATCAACGTCGCCGTCGGCTGGCAGGTTGGTCACAAGCGTATCGCCGTCCTCGTGAACACCCTGCGAGCCCGCTTCGAACAGCGCCGCAACTACCGCCCCGTGATTGCTCCGCGGTCTGACACGCACCGCGAGGAGGCTCACGCGCCGAGCGATTCCTTGACCTTGTTCCAGAATCCCTTCTGCTGCGGCGCGGGCGCCTTCGAGCGCAGCTCGGCGAGCCGCTTGATGACCTGCTCCTCCTCGGCCGAGAGAGCGTCCGGCGTCCACAGCTGGATGCGGACGTGGAGGTCGCCGGTGCCCGAGGCATTCACTCGCGGGAGTCCCCGGCCTCTCAGGTTGAACTGATGGCCGCTCTGCGATCCCGGAGGAATGCGGAGCGACACCGTTCCGTTCACGGCGGGTACTTCGACGTCGCCCCCCAAGACGAGCTGCGGGTACGTCACCAGCACCTCGCAGAACAGGTCTTCGCCGTCGCGCTCGAAGCGCGGATCATCCTCCACTTCGAAGACGACGAGTATGTCGCCCCGCGGGCCGCCACGCGGACCGACGGTGCCCACGCCGCGGAGCGTCATGTACTGCCCGGTATCGACTCCCGCCGGGACGCGTACGGCGATCGTTTCGTCCTCGCGGACACGGCCTTCGCCGCGGCACTTCTTGCACGGCGAGCTGATCAGCTTGCCTTCGCCGGAGCAGGCATGACAGGGAGAGATGCTCATCACCTGCCCGAAGAACGACCGCTGCGCGCGACGCAGCTCGCCGGTGCCGCCGCAGGTAGCGCAGGTAATTGCCTGAGTACCCGGCTCCGCGCCGCTGGCCGCGCAGCGATCGCAAGGCTTGAGCAGCTTGAGCGCGACGCTCTTCTCCAGCCCCGTCGCCACCTCCGCGAGCGTGAGCGGGATGGTGATGCGCACGTCCGCGCCCGTGCGCGGCCCCGACTGTCCCCTGCCGCCGCCGGCGCCGAAAATGTCGCCAAGTCCCGTGAAGCCGCCGAGGTCGCGCATGAAGATGTTGAGCGCCTCCGACAGATCCACGTGATGGAATCCACCGGCGCCCCGGCGCAGCCCTTCTTCGCCGAAGCGGTCGTACGTCGCGCGCTTCTGCGGATCGCGCAGGACGTCGTACGCCTCGGTGATCTGCTTGAATCTCTCCTCGGATTCGGCGGTCCCGTTGTTACGGTCGGGATGGTACAGCATCGCGAGCTTGCGATAAGACTTCTTGATCTCGTCGTCGGCCGCGGTGCGATCGACGCCGAGTACAGAGTAATAATCAGCCATTTTCGTCCATAAGGTCGGTAACGAGCCTCGAGGTGTGACTCACCAACGAGATCACTTTCTCGTACGACATCCGCGTCGGACCTATCACGCCGATGACGCCGCTGAGCGAGCCGGCGGTGTACTCCGCGGTGACGACGGTGAAGCTCTCCAGAGCAGGGTCGTCGTGCTCGCTTCCAATGGTAATCGATATGCCCGGGACCCCGCTGCGCGTCCGTAGAAGCTTGCCCAATTGCTGTCGCGTCTCCGTGAGCGTGACGAGCCGACGCATCCCCTCGCCCGTCGCGAACTCGGGCTGCTCCGCGAGCACGGAAGCTTGTCCGAGAACGACCGAGTCTTCGTCCACTGGAAGCGTGGACTCCAGCAGTTGATCCGCCTCCTCGATGAAGACGTTCAGCAGCTCGCTGGCCTCCGGGCGCGTCGTTGCATCGCGGAGACGGGCGGCGAGCGTCTCCCTGACTTGCGCCATCGTGAGATCGGTCAGACGCTCGTTGAGTACGCGCGACACCTCGATCAGGGCGACGTCGGCGATCTCACCGCGCGTCTCGACGAAGATCGTGCGCATCGTGCCGCCGTCGAGCGTCAGGACCATGAGCAGCCGGTCGGAGCTGAGCCGCACGAGATCGAGGCGGCGGAGAATGCTGCGGTCGAGCCGCGGTCCGAGCGCGACGCCCAGCTCCTGCGTGATGACGCCGAGGCTCTGCGCAGCACGGCGCAGGATCTGGTCAATGGCCGACCCTGCACCCGAAATCACTTCGGTGAGCTTGCGGTGGTCGGCCGTGGCGACGGCGATTGGCGGCAGGAGCGAGTTGACGTACGAGCGGTACGCGGCGTCGGTCGGGATGCGGCCGGCGGACGTGTGCGGGTGATAGAGAAATCCCTTGTCCTCCAGGTCGCTCATCGTGTTGCGTATCGTGGCGGGCGACACGCCGAGCCCGAACTTTCGCGCGAGCGCGCGCGAACCGGCCGGCTGGGCGGTCTCCACGTAACACTGGATGACGGCCTCGAGGACCTTCTTTTCTCTGTCCGACAGCTCTGGAAGGGGCATCGATTTCAAACGTAGGAACGGCTTCGAATCCACGTCAAGTTGGCGGCGAGCTCATCGAGCAGCAGCCATCCCGACGGCGTCAACGTGAGCTTCGCGCAAGCCCCCCCGGCGCCGGTTCCGCGCGCGAGGGTGTTCTCGGCGTCGGCACGGAAGTCGAAAGTTGCCCAGCCGCGGTGGACCCAAGGCTGCAGCTCGGGGAGCTCGTCGCCTTCCACGCGCACGCCGTTCTGCGTTCGTAACCCTAGATATACCTTCTCGTTAGATATGTTCTCCTCATCCAACACTTCAACGTCGGCGACGGGGCTGGAGCCGGAGGCGAGGCGCTTCATCCACTCGGCATAGGGCGCCACGTTCCACCACCGCCGCGCGCCGTCGAAGGAGTGCGCGGAGGGGCCGATTCCGGCGTAGGCGGCGCCGGACCAGTAGGACGAATTGTGGCGGGAATGGAGGCCCGGTTTGGAGAAGTTAGACACCTCGTAGTGGTCGTATCCCGCGGCCGCGAGCGTGTCGTGGGCGAGCAGGAATTCGGACTCGTAGGCTTCGTCCCCTGCCTCTCTCACTTCCCCCCGGTCGCGCCAGCGGGAGAGAGGCGTCCTCGGCTCGACAGTCAAGCCGTACAAGGAGACGTGGGCAGGCTCGAGTGCGACGGCGGCGTCGAGGTCGCGCTTCCAGTCACGATTCAAGAACTTGGGCAGCGCGAAGATCAAGTCGAGCGAGATGTTGTCGAACCCAGCCTCCCTCGCCGTCTTCACGGCCAGCGGGATCTGCTCGGCGGAGTGGACGCGGTGCATCCACTTAAGCACCGCGGGATCAAACGACTGCGAACCTAGAGAGATTCGGTTCGCGCCGGCCCGTCGCCAAGCCGCGGCGTTGGCGGGTGTCACGTCTTCGGGGTTCGCCTCGACCGTGACCTCGGCATCAGGGCCGATCGCCGCGACCTCACTGATCGCGACGAACAGTTGCTCGACCGCAGGGCCGAGCTGCGAGGGTGTGCCGCCGCCGAGGTAGACGGTGTCGAGCAGCCAGTCGCGCGGGTTGGCGAGACCCATGTCGCGCGCAACCATCCCAAGCTCGGTCCGTACCGCGGCGAGGTATGCGTCTACGGGCGTGTTCCGCCTGACCGCGATCGAGAAATCGCAGTATGCGCACCGCCGGGCGCAGAACGGAACATGAACGTACAGGTGACGTGGGGGCACGTACCAATATACCCGTTCAGCTTGTCTGGCTTCCCTGCGGGGCCGGGTGTGGCTGCCACACCCGGCCAGCAACTACACCTGTGCCCGCTGACATCTCGAGATTACGTGCCTTCAGTTGCGCCGGTATTCGCCCGAAAAGCCAGCGCTGACCAGGCCGCGGAGCTCGAGGGAAGTCATCGCCATCATGCAATCGCGAAGCTGTAAGCCAGCGCGGTCCGCGATCACGTCGAGTGGAGCGGCGCCCTTCCCAAGCGCTTCCCACACCGCGCGCTCCGCATCAGAGAGGTCGGGCAGCGGCAGTTCTGGCGCTGCGGGGAACCCTGCGAGCGCGAGGGCGTCATCCACTGTGGCGATCACATGCGCGCCGTCTCGCAGCAGCTCGTTCGTGCCGGCGCTGTTGGGCGAGTCGATGGGCCCTGGGACAGCGGCCACGGTGCGGCCGAGCTCGAGCGCGTTTTTGGCGGTGAGCAGCGCGCCGCTCTTGTGTCCCGCCTCCACGACGATCGTCACGGTCGCGAGCGCGGCAATGATGCGGTTGCGGCGTGGGAAGCATCCGCGAAACGCCGCGACGCCAGCGGAAGACTCCGAAATCACCAGTCCCTGCTCGGCGATCTGCCCGTGCAACCGGGAATGCCCTCTCGGATACGGCACGTCGACGCCCGTACCGAGCACGGCAACCGTCTTGCCTCCCACCTCGAGCGCAGCGCGGTGCGCGCAAGCGTCTACGCCTCGCGCCATGCCGCTGATCACGCAGCCGCCGGCGCGAGCTATCGCGCCCGCGAGCTTCCGCGCCGTCCTGTCACCATACCCGGTGCAGTCCCGGGTCCCCACAATCGCAACGCGCGGGGCATCGAGCGCCATCCGCGCCCCGAGCACGAAGAGCGGGTCGGGCGGGTTGGGGAGATCGAGCAGCTCGGCCGGGTAGTCGGCGCTACCCTTGCTCCACGTCGTGCACTCGGGGCTTTGTGCGGGCTCCGGAGTCGACGTGTCGAGCTGTCGAGCGGTCGACATCTGTGCGCGCGGGGGGGGGGAGGGGCGGGGGGTGGCGGGGGGAGGCTTTCCCGGCGCATCCGCCCACTCCGATCATCC
>JBPCPS010000015.1:0-2929 GCA_050998915.1 Gemmatimonadaceae bacterium | reverse complement strand
GCATCATCAACCATGCGCGGGCGACGGCGAGGTTCGGGTCCGCCTGGAGCAGGGCTGCCGTGCCTTTCACGCCGGCGATGATCACCGGGATCGTGACGGGATACAAGAGGACCGGCAACAGGGCGCTGCGACCGCGCGAGCGTGCGAGCATTGCGGCAAACAGCGTTCCGACCGCGGCATACCCGACCGAGCCGGCCACCAGGAGCGCCAGCACGAGCGTCGCATGCCGGAAGAGCCCGGCCTGGAACCAGAGCGCCACGAGCGGAACCACGATCGTCTGCACCAACAGGAGCAGCGCCAGCACGCCTGCCAGCTTCCCCACGTAGATCGCGGGACGCGCCACGGGAGCGAGCATCAGCGCACGCAGCGTCTCGTTCTGCCGCTCGCGATCGAAAATGCGTGCGAGCGCCAGCGTGCCGGAGAACGCGATGGCGATCCACAGGATCGCCGCGGCGGCGTCCGGCTCCGCCCGGCCTTCCGTGACGAATCCGAACGCAAAGACGAGCACGCACGCGATGGCGAAGAGCACCGCGGTGTAGATGACTTCGCGGCTTCTCGCCTCGATGACGAGGTCCTTCCGCACCACCAGCGCCACGGCAGCCACGAAGGTCACGCTACGCATGGCGCCTGTACCGTTCGCGCAGGGAGCCTCCTCCGGGCTCGAGCGGATCGATGCGCCCGTTGGCGAGGACGAATGCGGCGTCCACCACCGGTTCGATCGCTTCGAGATCGTGAGTGGTCACGAGCACGAGCGCCCCCTGGGAGCGCACGCCGCTGAGCCGTTCGCGCCGCGAGGTCGAGGACGCATCGTCGAGGCAGGTGAACGGCTCGTCGAGCCGCAGCAGCCGGGGAGCGTGGAGCAGCGCGCGTTCCAGCGCCAGCCGCTGCCGCATGCCCCGCGAGAAGGCGGAGACCGGCTCATCCGCGCGATCCTGCAGCCCGGCGTGCGCGAGGGCCCTGGCGACAGCGCCATCGACATCCTCGACACCGTACAGCCGGCCGAAGAACGCGAGATTCTCGGTGGCGGTGAGCTCGGCGTAGATGTACAGATCGTGTCCGAGGAGGCCGATGCGCCCGCGGATGGCCGCCCCTCCGTCCCTGGCCGTCTGTGTGCCGTAGAGCACCGCACCTGAAGAGGGCTCCAGGAGGGTCGCCGCGATCGACAGCAGGGTCGATTTTCCTGCGCCATTGGCGCCGAGGAGCGCGACGATCTGTCCGGCCTGACACGTGAACGATACGCGGTTGAGCGCGCGACGCCGTCCGAACGTCCGTGTCACATCGGTAAACGTCAGCGACGTGAAATCCACGGGCGTCACGAGGCCGCGGCTTCTTCGTCCAGCGCGCCGTATACGCGCTCCAGCGACGTCATCAGCTGTTGGCGCCGGGCGGCATACTCGGCCGGCGCGAGCGCCCCGGATCGTTGCCCCTGCTCCAGGTCGGCGAGGTGATCGAACAAACGCTCGCGTTTTGCCTGGAGCGTGCGCCGTGCAGACTCGGTTGTCTCGACGCCACGGCCCCGGACGGACGTGAATGCGCCAGCCGCAAGGATGAGCACGACGAGTGCGAGCGCGAGATTGCGGGGCCAGCGTGCGGCATGGGGAAGGCCGGAGAACGAGAACTCGACCGCCCCGCCGGGCGGAACAGTCGGGCCTTGCCCCAATATGTACGTCTGCCCCTCGGATGCCATGTCGCGCTGTCGTGCGACCTGCGTGGACGAGAGCCGCATCTCGCCGATCTTCTGCGCGGCGACCGTGAGTTGCGTGAGTTGCACCGGCAGCACCTGGCGCACCGAGAGCGTGTCACCCGCGTACGGCATGGTGTAGGCGAACTGGAGGAGCGTCATGCCAGGCGGAAACGGTCCCTTGACCTCGACCCGGTCTCCCACGACAGATGCGAGCGGTGTCGAACCGTCGAGAAGCCCCGCGCGCGTCGCCCCTTCAGGCAAGACGAACACCACCGGCGCCGCAGAATCCACGGGCGTCCGTGCGGTATTGAGGACCTGGAAGATATTGAAGACGCTGAGGCCCTCCTCACCCATCTCGAAGACGAATCTGGACTGCTCTCCCAAAACCACAATGCCGCGCTGTGCGGGAGAGAGCGCCAGGCGACGGTCCTCGGCCTCGCGCCCGGCGGCCTCGGCATCGGTCGCGACCAGCATGATGCGGACCCCGCCCGTCGACGGAATCTGTACCTCCTGGGACTCCAGGCGTTCGCCGTTCACGGTCGTCGAGGCCTTGATACGAAGTCCTGGAGCGAGATTCGGAAACTCGGCGCGTCCGTTCTCATTGGTTGGTTTCGTGACCGAGGCGCCACCGGTGATGTCGACGGGATGATTGGGCACCGGGTTCGACAACGACCCGCGAATCACGCGCACCGTGATGGTCCCGACGGGCAGGTCGCCGGTCGGCAGGGGGACGCCTGACATCTGGCGCGGATCCGGCATCTGCGTGCCCTGCATTTGCGCTTGCGCAGGGACGCACAGCACGATCCCCATGCTCATCATCCCTACCACGAGCACCACGGCCCGTGCGGCAAGCACACGCGTCGCCGTCACGCCCTCAGCCTCGTTCCGCACTTCTTGCAGAACGTGGCGTCGTCGTCATTGACCGCCGCGCATCCACACGAGGCGCGTTCGGGCGCCTGCTGCAGTCTTCTCTGCCACTCCAGTTCGATCACGTCGCGATAACTCGCCCCTTCATCCAGCTGCTTCATCAGCGAGAGTGCGCGCTGCCGCAGCCGCCCGCCCATCTCGTCGAAGTCCTTCTGGGAAAGTTTCCCCATGGCGCGGTCGAACTCGAGCTCTTTGATAGCCCGGAGCGCCAGCAGCTTGTCCTTCTCGAGCGTCGCACGCCGGCGCTCTGTGAGCGGCTCGTCTGCGAGAGCGACGTCACGAGACGCAAACGGGAGCAGCATGCGGTACAGCGCTGCC
>JBPCPS010000161.1:0-3255 GCA_050998915.1 Gemmatimonadaceae bacterium | reverse complement strand
AGGCTTGCGTCACGCCAGGCACTGCGCGCAACATAGCCCTCGCCGGAGAGCGGGCACTCGTGACGCAGCTGCACCGGCCGGGGGACGCACGGGGGCTTCCGTGGCGTCCCCACTTCTCCTCGCCATCGCCAACGATGGCGACCGCCGTTCTATCACAAGGCGCCGTCGGTATCTCGCACGGACTGTATGGCAGGCTCCCTGCGCAGCCCGCTTCACCGGGGGGGCGCTCGACGGCATCCACAGGCCCGCACACGGACGCCGACCACCGCCGTCGAGCGCCTGCACGGCTCCCTCTCGAGCAGCCTGCACGCTTCTCACTCTGCGCTCAGCGATCCGCTATTTCGGTACGGGGAGAATGCGAGGAGATCAGTCGGAGGGATTACGGATTAACGTGAGAGCCAACAGACACTCGACACGGATTCACGCCGAGTCACCGTTTTGAGCTGCTGCCAGTCGCCGGTTGAAAACGACTCTTTCACCACGGGCTGCCAGCGAAGCTGCGCCTCAAACCGCCGAGGAAGAGCGAAGAACGTTGCAGGCGCAGCTTCGCTGGCATATTTCGCTTCGTACTCGGTTCGGCGGCCTGGCCACAACGCGGTCCGGGAGCAAGCGAGGATGTTGGGCGTAGTCAACTGACGTGGCGCTCCCGGAGGAGTACCATCATCAGCCTTCCCAGCAAGGAGGGTCCGATGACGCCCAACGTTCACACGATTATCCGCCAACACGTGTCGCTCGAGGTTCGCTGTCTCGACCGTCTGTATCTCCACGCGTATATGCCCAAGCTCCAGACGTCCGGCGGTCTGTGCTACTTCCTGCACGACTATCTCGGCGCGCCCGTGCCGTCTCCGGCCCTCCTGAAACCGCGCCACGATCGCTTCGTCGCGGCAGTAGAGCGGTTTGCGGCGACGGAACGGCTCGAGGTCCTGCCGTTCGAACGCGGCGAGAGCAAAGACGAGCGCGTGGCCAAAGACCGCGCGCGGTTCACCGCCCGCGAGGGCGTCGTGTTCATCGGCGTCGCGCAGGAGAAGATGCGGTCCTTCAAAGCCCACAAGCGACAGGGCCAGGGCCGGACCCCCGTGTTTGACTTTTCTCGGCAGTCGGTGGCCGTCAACCACTATTACTTCTACGTCCACGATCCGGACTGGGGGCCGGCGTTTCTGAAAATCGGCACCTACCTGCCCTATCCCGTGAAGCTCTGTCTCAATGGTCACGAGTGGGTCAAGCAGCGCCTCCGTCGCGATCGGATTCGCTTCGAGAGCCTCGACAATGGGTTTCTCTCCTGCGCCGACCCCGCCGCGTTGCAGGCCGCCTGCGATGCCCTCGGTGCGGCCGACGTCGAGGCCTTCTTTGACCGGTGGTCGCAGCGGCTGCCGTGGCCGATGACCCCCGGCGAGCGCGCGGCTGGATACGATCATCGCCTCGCCCTCTGCCAACTCGAAATCAGTCTCACCCAGGTCTTCGATCGTCCGGTCCAAGGCCGGCACTTCTTTGAAGCCGTCATCCGCGAGAACCTGGATCTGGGACGGCCCGATCGCGTGCGCTTGCTCTTCCCGCGCCGCATCACCCGCGCCACGCCCCCGCCCGCCTTTGGCTATCGGACGCGCGTCATCACCGAGGGCGTTGAGCCGAGTCTGCACATCGAGTACAAGTCGTCGCACGTGAAGCAGTACTTCAAGGAGCAACACGCGCTCCGCACCGAAACCACCATCAACAACCCGATGGACTTCAACGTGCGAAAGGCCGTCGGCAACCTGGCCCACTTGCGCAATCTTGGTGACCACGTCAATCGCAAGCTCCTCGAAGTGGAGCGCGTCAGTCATCAGTGCGTCCTGACGCAAGAGGCGCTCGACCGGCTCCAGTGCCCGACCGTCGAAACCGGCCAACGCGCCTCCGCCCTACGCTTCGGCGACCCGCGCGTCATGGCCCTGCTCCAGGGCCTGGCCGGCTTTACCCATCTACCCCGCGGATTTCGCAATCGCGATCTCCGACCCCAGGTCGAAGCCCTGCTTGGTGCGTCCTATTCCACCGCGCAGATGACCTATGACCTGCGACGCCTCCGCCTCAAAGGGCTGATCCATCGCATCCCGAAAACGCATCGCTACACCGCGACCAGCTACGGTCTCAAAGTCGCCTTCTTCTACAGCACGCTGTACCTCCGCATCCTGCGACCCCAGTGGAACGCCCTGCTCCCCGACACCGACCACCTGCCCAGGGCGTTGCGCGCCGCCCTCGACCAACTCGACGCCGAAATCCAGAAACTTCACCAGGAGGCTGCCCTTGTCGCCTGAAAAACTTGCTTCAATCGTGACGATGTCACGCTTAGAAAGTGTTTACCACGGGCTGGTAGGGGAAGGTATGGACAAGGTCCGGCGCTCTCTGGTGTTTGGCGCCTTGTGCGTCATCTGTCTCACGCTGGCCGTTGGCTATGCGCTGCTCCGCCGGTCCGAATCCTCCGCGGCCGGCGCGGAGCCGGCCGTTGTGGCGGACACGGCGGCGGTGGCCGAGATGACGAGCCGCCCGCACGTGCTGTTCCGCCATACCACGCTCGACGACAGTTACGGCAGGCTGGCGGTGGTTCCGCTCGATCGCCCGGACGGTCCGCGGCTGCTGACGTCGCTGTCGTGCGAGCGTGTCGATCTCGCCGCGGGTAGCGGTCTCTGCCTCGCCGCGGATCGCGGGATGATCACGACCTATCGCGCCGAGGTGCTCGACAGCCAGTTCCACATCCGGCACACGATTCCACTCGCGGGCGTGCCGAGCCGTGCCCGCGTCGCCCCCGGTGGCAGGCTGGCGGCGCTGACCTACTTCGTCAGCGGCGATTCGTATGCGGCCGCGGGCTTTTCCACGCGCACGCTGCTCGTGGACACGGAGAACGCCGGCCCGCCGGCGAACCTCGAAGAGTTCGTCGTCTCGCGCGACGGCGCCCGCTTCAAGGCGGTCGATTTCAACTTCTGGGGCGTGACGTTCGCGGCCAGGCCGGGCACGTTCTACTCGACGTTGTCTTCGGGCGGGAAGATGTACCTGATCGAAGGCGACGCCTCGACCAGGACGGCGCGCGTGTTGCGCGATGGTTTGGAATGCCCGTCCCTCTCGCCCGACAATCGCCACATCGCGTTCAAGCGCCGGATGCCGGGCATTCGTCTGCTGTGGCAGATTTACGTGCTCGATCTCGAGTCCGGCACGGAAGAAGCCGTCGCCGAAACGCGGAGTGTCGATGATCAGGTCGCGTGGCTCGACGATCGCACTCTCCTGTAT
>JBPCPS010000191.1:0-12094 GCA_050998915.1 Gemmatimonadaceae bacterium | reverse complement strand
CAGTCGCCCATAGTGGGCCGGTATCCATCCGCTGCCGCCGGGTACACCCGCCGCTCCAGCACGGGTGGGGACTCGAGGCGCGCCGAAGATTTCTCGGCGGTTTAGTTGTCTCTTTCCAGTGTTACGGCTCGCCGCGCAAAGCGCGGTCTGCCATAGCCTTAGTAATGTAAGCCGCTATTGCCGAGAGTCAACTCCAGGGGGCTCGGCCTATCAGAAGCGCGGCCAGCAAGCAGCATCGGAGCGACCGGGCGAACTCGGCCATAAGTTTGGGCCCATGAACGAGCTGCGGGATCGCCTTCAGGCCGCCCTCGGGGAAGGATACCGCGTCGGTGAGGAGCTCACCGGCGGCGGGATGTCCCGGGTCTTCGTCGCGGAGGACGTGGAGCTCGAACGCAAGGTCGTTGTCAAGCTGCTGCCGCCCGACCTGGCGGCTGGCTTGAACGTCGAGCGGTTCCGCCGCGAGATCCAGCTCGCCGCCCGGCTGCAACACCCGCACATCGTTCCCCTGCTGCACGCGGGCGCCAAGGACGGGCTGCTGTATTACACGATGCCGTACATCTCCGGCGAAAGCCTGCGCGGTCGGCTTGCGAGGTCCGGAGAGCTGCCCATTGCGGACGCTGTGCGGATTCTCATGGAAGTGGCCGACGCGCTCGAGTGCGCGCACGCCGAGGGCGTAGTGCACCGGGACGTCAAGCCGGAAAACGTTCTGCTCGCCCGCCACCATGCGCTGGTCACTGACTTTGGCGTGTCGAAAGCGCTCGCGAACGCTACCGGTCAAAGCGGCCTGACGTCACTGGGCGTCGCGCTGGGCACGCCGGCGTACATGTCGCCGGAACAGGCCGCAGCCGATCCCAACGTCGACCATCGCACGGACATCTACGCGTTGGGCGTGCTCGGTTACGAGCTGCTAACGGGACGCCCGCCTTTTACCGGCGCTACTCCGCAGCAGGTTCTCGCGGCACAGGTGACAGATTCACCGCACCACATCAGCCTGGCCAGACCCAGCATCCCAGCCCCACTGGCTGCAGTGATAATGCGATGCCTCGAAAAGCGTCCGGCAGACCGCTGGCAGTCAGCCGAGGAACTGCGCGTGCAGCTCGAGCTGGTCGCTTCACCGAGCGGAGGCACGCAGCCAACGTCCGCCGCCTGGCCACCGGTATCCGCAAAGTCCGGCAACGGCGTGCCCCGCCGATATCTGTTCGCGGGCGCAGCAGCAGGCGTGCTCGTACTGGCGCTGTTGGCGAGCACCTATCTGCGGCCCGGCCGCGATGTTTTTTCGCTGGAAGAAACCCGGCAGCTTACCAACGATCCTGGCATAGAGAAAATGCCGGCGCTGTCACCGGACGGGCGGATGATCGCGTTCTTTTCGCAGCAACTTCGAGGCATCGCTGTACGGCAGGTCAGCGGCGGGAAATCCGTGCTCGTAGCGGACGGCTGGCTCCCCGCATGGTCCCCTGACGGATCGGAAATCGCGTTCACGACCCTCGATGACGGAATATCCGTCGTGCCCGCGCTCGGCGGCGCGGCGCGTCCCATCGTGCCGGCGGGACGCTGGCCCGCATGGTCGCCCGACGGAAAATCGCTGGCGTACGTGACGGACGATGGCTGGTTGAACATCTCCGATATCGATGGGCGCAACCCGCGGAAAATCTATCAGGCAAATCAGCCGCATCTGGTTGCGTGGTCGCCCGACGGCACGCGGCTCGCCCTGGTCACCGAAAACGCGGAATGGATCATCGACGGCAACATTGCCCCGAGCAGCATCGTCGTAGTAGGGCCGGATGGAAAGAGCGCATTCGCTGTCACGAGTAAAACCCACCTGAACACAAGTCCGCGGTGGAATGCCGATGGGTCGGGAATTTTTTACGTCTCCAGCGAGGGCGGCGGGCGCGACATCTACTTTCGCCGCATCGGCAAGAACGGACGACCGAGCGGCAACGCGGAGCGGATGACCACGGGCCTCGCGCTGCATTCGATTACTTCATCGAGTGATGGCTCGGTCCTGGCTTATTCGACTGCGACTGCGGCGGTTGGAATCTGGTCCATCGACGTCCCGGCGACGGGCACCGTTTCGGTAGGCGCGGCGCGCCAGCTCACATTCGCGAACGAAAGAATTGAGGCGCTGAGCATTTCGCGGGACGGGAAATGGCTGGCTTTTGATTCCGACCGCGCTGGCAATCAGGACATCTACCGGATGCCGCTGGCCGGAGGCGAGGCCGAACAGCTCACGCGCGACCCTGCCGATGACTTCAACCCCGCCTGGTCTCCGGACGGAAGCGAAATCGCTTTTCACACGTGGCGGGCGGGGAATCGTGATTCGCATATCATGTCCGCGGACGGATCGAACGATCGTTTGCTTTGGGGCGGGCCCGGCCACGAATTCGGCGGACGATGGTCGCCTGATGGCAAAACGCTCGTGGTTTCGTCGGATCGCTCAGGCCGGACCGAGCTGTACCTGATACCGAGGGAAGGAGGCACGGCGCGGCAGCTTACGCGCGAGGGAGGCACACTGCGTCCGTCGTGGTCACCGGACGGCCGTTGGATCGCTCACTTCGGATCGGGAGGCCTGCGGATCATATCACCGGAGGGCGGAAACGCGGTTGTTGTGCAGGCGCGGGGAAGAGAAATTGGTGGCTGGTCGCCCGATAGCCGCGAGATATACGTCCGGATGTTCGTTGACGGAGGGCCGGCCATCGCGGCGGTCAACGTCGAGACGAAACAGGCGCGGACGCTGGTCCGTTTCGACCGGGACGACCGTCCCTCCTACCGCCCGGAATTCGCCGTGCATGACGGCAAGTTTTACTTCACCGTTGGCAGGCACGAAGGGGATATCTGGGTGGTGAAGTTGCGGCAGCGCTGATTCATTCTCACGCCACTGGAACAGTGGACACGCACTGATCCTGCATCGCCCCAGACCAGCGGACCCCGACGCGTCTGTGACCCAGCTTATGGACGTAATCCGGCGGGTGGACCCACGCGCCGTTCCAGTTTTGGCGGATCCGGAGGCCGACGAGCCCGACTCCGCCGAACTGCCGATGTTCGAGGTCCTCGCCAGAAGGGCCGGCGAGCGCGCCGTCGCTGGCGACCCGCCGGTGCGATCCAGGCGGAACCTCTGGTTTGCTGAAGTTGCCATCGTGGCAGCAGCTGTAGGCGTGACCGGCGCGCTACTGCGCGATTCACCGGGTTTGGACATAAAGGCGACGGCCCCGCTCGTCATCGTGCAAACGGTCGCATTAACCGGCTCCGGCCCTACCGACGGCGGTGCGACCAAGACCCTGTCCCCCGAGCGGAAATCCATCGCGACGACATTTGTCAAGGATCGGCCGCGTGACGAGCTTCTCGAACTGGTGCAGGAGATCGACTCGAGTTAAGCGAACCTACCCAGCGCGTCGGTGACGCGCTCGACTGCTACGCGACCGAAGAGCAGTGCCGGGAATACCTGAGAGCATTCGTCTCTCATGTTCGATCATGTTTCTGAGGGGATACGCGCACTCGATCTAGCTGAGTGTTGCGGGAGGGACGATATTCCACGCACCCGGACGCCCAATGGCACACGACGTTTTCATCACATATTCGGCGCAGGACAAGCCGTACGCAGACGCCATCTGCAATGGCTTGGAGTCGAACGGCATTCGCTGCTGGGTGGCGCCCAGGGACATCGTGCCGGGCACGAATTGGCCCGCGGCGGTGCTCACGGCTATTCGACAAAGCCGTGTCATGCTATTGGTGTTCTCGCGCCACTCGAACGCGTCACGACAGGTGCTCCGTGAAATAGAGCGCGCCGTGAACGGCGGTCTCATGGTAATTCCCGTCCGCATCGAGGACGCGCAGCCGTCCGAATCCATGGAGTTTTTCCTGGGCGTCCCTCATTGGCTGGACGCCATTACGCCTCCGATAGAGCAGCACATCAAGCGCATGGTCTCCGTAGTGGGCTCGCTCCTGGGCACCGACACGGAGCCACTGGCCGCGCGGGCAGCAGACAGCACCCTCACAGCGAGCCGCCACGCCGACCCGACCGGCAAATCGATCAGCCAATACGTTCGGCGCCACCAGCGACGCGCCTGGGTGGCTGGCGCGGCGCTCGCCGCCGCGGCATTCCTCTTCGTCGCATGGACACAGCTCCGGCCGCGTGCTTCGGTGCAGCGACCCGCACCAGCCGGCCTCGTGCCGTACTCACCAACGTCCGACGATTCAGTGTATAGCCCCGCCGACCAGGCCGGCTCCGGGGCTCGACCTGAGGATCGCGCGGCAGCGGCGACGCCGGCCCGTGTTCTCGCGACGGTTGCCGTACCGGAGAACTCGTCGTGGCACGTCGCAGTCAATTCAACGCTGAACAAGATCTACGTCAGCGGCGGCGCGAGCGGGAATCAGCAAGTTACAGTGATTGACGGTCGCACACACTCTTCCGAAACCATCGGCGTCGGCTCGGGAACTAGTATCGATGTCGCGACGAGCCGTTATTGGTCCGCGGGGGTGTATTCTCCTGCTGCGGCTGTCGCGCGCGACGGCCGAACGAACGAGGTCGTGGCGACAGTGCCGCTGAGGGGATGCCCGATCAGCACCACCGTGGACGCCGTTAACAGACGTGTCTGGGTTTCCGCGCAGTGCGCCGATTACATCGCCGTCATACATGCGGACAGCTTCGAGGAGATCATCCAATTTCCCTCTGGGGTGTGATCGGCTCGATCGTCGTCAATCCTGCGACCGGCAACGCGTATTTCACCAGAGACGGCGTCCCGCACCGCGTACGTCCAAAGTCGTACGGCATCAGCGCGACAGGCTTGGGGGCGGTCATGGCTGTGAATGGGTCAACGAACCGACTCTATGCGACAACCGGAAACGGCATGCAGATCGTCGACGGCGCGACGGACGGAATCATTACCACGGTGCCGTTACCTTCCACGCCAACCGCGGCCGCGGTGCTCACAGGGCGGAACCGCGTGTATGTGTCGACACAGACGGACCTCGTCGTGTTGGACGGCGCGACAAATCGGCCGCTCTGGACGCTGGCGTTGGGAAGTGACTTCTCCCCCCATGCCATCGCCATTGACAGCGCTCGGAGAACTGCCTACGTCCTCGGTCACGCCGCCAATGGGAAGGTGTTCTTGAAGGTGGTCGGCTTCCAATAGCAAGCGTCGGCCAGCCCCGCGCCCAGAGTTCGCGGTCGTTTTGCGGAGCGTAAAACTGTCGGAGCCAAGGCCGTGCGTTTGGCACCATCGGCCCGGCCTAACGCAAATCGCAGAGCTATCACGAGCAGTACCACATCGATGGCGACGCTCCCCCCTGTCCGATCATCGATCGCACCGGAGCGACGACGACGGCTTGTCGTGCGTCGAGTAGCTGACAAAAACGTCGTGCGCCATTGCGTCGCTCCGTTATGCACGAATATAAGAACCGGCGACTATCGCCCGATATAGAAGAACCATCTGACGGCAATGCCTCCGGGTCCTCTACCGAGCGCGTCCGTGACGCGCTCGGCAATTACGCGAGGGAAAGAAGTGCCGGGAATACCTCAAAGTATTCGTCTCTCATGTCAGATCACGTCTCTGACAATCGGGTCTCAGCGCTTCCTATCCGCTGAGGCTCGAGCACGGCGCCGTCAGTCCGCTTGAACGCAAGTCGCAGCGCGACCGCGATCAGCAGCACATCAACGACCACGCTTGCCCTCAACCCGATCAGCTGTCGCACCGGAGCGACGACGACCCACGGCAGGTCGAATGGCATCAGGTACAACATCACGAAGGCAAGCAGTGTCGCTCCCATGCCCGACACGATTCGCGGACCCAATGGAACTTTCCGGCGGTGACCGGCGAACAACGCCACCACAACAGTGATAATCCCGACGACCACCGCGAAGACCGGCAGCATGGCAGCGACCAGCCAGGAACCACGCGCGGCAATGTCATCCCTGGCGCCGGCCTGGACGTGCCACGCGAGCAGAAATGCGTCGCCGACGCTGACGAAAAAGATCGCTGCCACGCCGACCAGGCTTCCGAAAAATTTGTCAGGGTACTGAATGTTCATGCGCGCGTCCGGTCCCCCCGCTCGTGAACGTGCCGGCGCACCAGCGCCGCATACGCCGCCGATCGCTGCAGCAACTCCTGGTGCGTTCCCGTCGCCGCGATAGCTCCGTTCTCCAGAAACACGTTGAAATCGGTCCGGAATACGTCGGGATCGTGCGTGATGATAAGCGTCGTCCTCCCTCGCAGGGCGGGCGAACCCGGGCCCAGCGCGGAGGCTATCTCGCCCATCGTTCTCGGATCGAGTCCGGATCCGGGCTCATCCATTATCCAAAAGCGCTCAGCTCCGACCAGCAGGCGCGCGATGCCGATCCGACGGCGCTCGCCGCTCGAAAGAACATCCTCCGGCCTGTTCGCTATATGCGTCTGCATCCCACCCTCGCCGGCTTTGGCCTCCGCGATCGAGGCGACCCCGGAATCCTCGAGCGCCCTCTGATATTCCCGCGCGTCTTCCAGCGATCGGCCAAACAAGACATTCTCCTCCAGCGTTCCCGCTACGAACCCCTGGTCGGCCGGTAGATACCCGACCAGCTCGCGTCTAAACCATAGATGCCAGTCGGTCACGATTACGTCATCGTACACGATGCGACCGGAGGCCGGCTGGAGATCGCCGATCAGCACCCTCGCCAGCGTGCTCTTGCCCGAACCGGTTCCTCCAATCAGCCCGACGCACGCGCCCGATGGGAATTCGAACGTCAGGCCGCGGAGAGCGGGCTCACTCTTGTCCGGGTACTGGAACGTGAGCCCGGATACGGCAAGCGTGGGCGCCTCCCGCTTGGCGAGGAGCGGCGCAAGCTCCGGGGGCCTTTCGCCGGGCGACGGAATGCGCAGAATCTCCTCCACCCGCCTGATGCTCGGGCTCGCCTGCGCCAACTCTCCGCTGATGGCCACCAGTCCGGCCGTCGTTGCCGTCATTAGCACGAGCAGCAGCTGCGCCTGCACGATGGTCCCGGCAGTCATCGCGGGGCCGGCGGCCGCGACCAGCGCTGGGAGCGAGAGCAGCACGATTATCAGCGGCAGCGACAGTGTTGTGACGAGCTCCATCGCGGCTTCCTGAAACTTTGCCACCATCTGATGCCGGCGGCTCGCACTCTCGCTCGCCCGCGACAGATCGAGCAGCCGCTTCGAGTAGGCACGATCTCCCCGGAAGTAAACGAGCTTCGCGAGCACATCGAAGAATTCAACCGCCCGGGACCGCAGCTCAGTGTTTCGCGAGTGCGTTTCGACACTTGCCCGCGCCAGCCGTCTGGCGAACAGACTCGCAATGGCGATCTGAAACAGGACAGTCCCGAGCGCCAACCCGACGATGAGGGGTCCTCCGGGACGGATTCGTGCGAGCCCGTAACCGTACACGCCGGCTTTGAATGCCTGCTCAGCCCACCCGACTACCTGGAAGATCAGCAGGCCGCTCAGCTGGGAGGCGTCCTGCGTGAAAATGTCCATGTGCACGGCTCTGTCCCGCCGCGTCCTGGCGGCAGCCGGCTCGCTCGCAAATCCGCTGAGCAGTTTCGCCTGCAGGCGATGGCGGAAGTTCTCCTGCAGGTGGCTTCGGAGGTACTCGATCGAGATTCCGAGCGCCACCGCCACGATCGCGAAACCCGCCATGAAAAACGCCAATCGCATCGCCGACGTTCCCGGCGGTGCCAAGGCACGGAACAACAGCTCGGATCCGAATTGCGAGCCTATTGGAGATTCGGGTGTGCTGCCCGGAGCGGCCGCGAACTCGTCGATCACTCGTCGACCGGCAGTGGTCGCTGTAAGGGCCAGGTTGGCTTGCAGGACCGCCAGCAATAACAGCCCCGCCGCCGGGAGAAGATACACGGCGAACTGATCCCGCAGCCGCCATACTACCTGCAGGTTGTCCCGAAAGGATGCGGCCTCGGGTGCTGCGCTTCTTTCGGGGCCCTGAATCACTTAGTAGTCCCGCATGTCGAGCGCGAGAGGGCTGGCTGGATTGGGATGCCAGTGCGGACCGCTGTATGACCGATAGTCGCGCTTCCATATATAGGCCCCCGTCGCCCAACTCGTGTGGTATCGCAGTCTCCCGTCGGGGTGCATCATCTGGTGCCGGCCGCCAACTTCGTCCTCGTCGTCGGACGGGGGAGGGATGATCGCGAAATGCCCCGAGTCAGTGGATGTTTCGCCGGTCAGCTCGTAGCGCTGGGCCAGCTCGAGCGGCAATTCGAACACTCTGCCGTCGAGAGACGTCGCAAATACCACATTCAACAGGCGCCGGCCCTGGCCCTCCGGCGCCGGGCGGTCGGGTCGCTGCTGATCTCGGTCGTGCATCCCAGCCTCACTGAGAGAGAGAATCCGCCATCGCTCCGGAACCCAACGGCTGCGCGATGCGGTGCAACAGGGCTTTCGCCTCCAGCGGCGGAAGATCAGGGTACGCGGAAAGCAGGCGCGCAAGTAACGCGGCTACGTGCGGGGCGGCGTAGCTGCTCCCGGTCACGGTTTTTCGCGCGCCACCCATCCATGCCACTTCGATGTTTTCGCCGGCAGCGGCGAATTCAACCAGATGACCACGACCGTAGAAAAGACTCGGGCCGGCCGTCCGCGCCATGTTCACCGTAATCACCGACGGGAAATATCCCGGCCACTCCGGGACACTGAAGTCGAAGTTGTTGCACGCCGCGACGACGTGGATTCCCTTGAGGTACGCCTCATCGATCCACTCCTTGTATTGCATCACGTACTGCACCTCGCCGCGACAACCGAAGCTGCAATTCAGAATGTGGTAGCCGCGATCGATCGCCTGGCGCACGCCCTCGCGAATCGTCGCGGTACGCCCGCCAAGCCGCTCGTTGAGGACGCGAAAGCTTCCGATTGCCGCCCTGGGAGCGCCGCGCCGGAGGATCCCCGCGATCGCGGTCCCGTGTCCGAAAACGTCGCGCCCCTTCCCGGGGCCGACCTGCACGAGCAGACCGTCGCTCGAGACGGAAACGTCGTCCGCCAACTTCAGCCCCTCGAGCTCGGGATGCGAAAGCTCGATCCCGGAATCAATGACCGCGATCCTGATCCCTTCGCCAGTCCCGGTCCGAATCGCTTCCCGGGCCGCCGCGGCGGCCAGCGTTACGGTGTCTCTCACTCCGCCCGCCAGCCGACGGTCACTCCGACGAGCCGATGATCGATCAAACGCGTCAGGATCTCGGACGCGAACTGGATCTGCCGCATGTCATCCATCGTAAACCCGCGCGGCGCAGTGGGATTCGCATCCGCGTCGCCCCTCGTCAGCTGCACGCAGGAAATCACCCCCCGCACGGTCCCGGCGAAGTACAACGGTACCGCGATCATTGCGCGGGTCCGCACCCCCAGCTTCCGGTCGAGCGTCGGATCCTGCTTCTCGTTCCGATGCACGTCGTTCTCGCAAAATGGCTGCTCGTAAGCGAACACTCCGCTGATCAGCCCCTTGCCGATCGGCTGGCGGTGTTTCCCCACGAAGCGCGCGGCGTCCGGCCCGGTGTTGAATACGGGGACGAGCGCTGCAATGGTCGCATCCTCTGCACTCTTGCGCTTGCGCGCCCCGAGCCAGACGGTCCCCTCGTCCGCCCCTGCGGTCGCGAACGCCGTGCTGACGACGTTTTGCATCGCCGCGTCGAATACGTCCAGGAAATTCTCCGGATCGAGCGCCGCGGCCGCGGCCAGAACGCGCTCACGCAGGCTTTCCTTCAGCGGCTCGAAACGAGGATCGGGAAGCAGGTTGAAGCGATTCATGCGCTCAATTTCCCCTTTTTCCTTGGACGCTTGGCCGAAGGCAACGGTGCCCCCGAATCGACCGGCGCAGTGGCGGTCACTACGAACAGAGATGCGAGTCCGGCTCGCTTGTCCAGCTGCAGGCGCCCGACGGGTTCGCAGCAGAATTCCTGTACGCCTTCGGCTGCGGCCAGCGCCGCGAACTCGCGGCTCGCATACACCAATCCGGGCGGCGTCACGGGCTCCATGCGCGCGGCGCGCGTCACGTGCTTGCCGCTCAAAGTCGGCTGCCCGGTGACCGGATCCACGAACTTCAGCAGCGGGCCGGCGTGGACGGCGACGCGCACGTTCAGATCCTGCGACAGGCCGCGGTCCCGCCACATGGTCTCGTTCACCATGCGGGAGAGCTGCAAGGCGAAACGACCCGCCTGTCTGACCCCGGGAAAGACGAGGTAGAGCCCGTCGCCCCACGTGTTGCGCACCATCGTCTGATGATCCGGATTCTCCAGAAGCGACGCGACCTCGCCCAAAAAGACCCTGAAGAACTGGTACACGTCCAGGTCGTTCGGCAGCTTGCTGAAGCCGACGACATCCGCGAACAGGATCGCGGCTACACGTCCTTCCCGGTGGGTTTCGACGGATGGACGCGATGTCTTGCGCGCTCGCACTCCCGGATCGATCACCTCCACTTGATGTTTGTTCTCCCGCCAGCGACGTACAGTAGCGCTGACCGTCGAGGCGTCCTCGCGTCCATCCCAGACCGCCATACGCACAAGCTCGGTCCCGAGGACGTCGCTGTGGATCTTTGCGAGGCCCTCCAGCAGAAGAGACGAGTACTCGTCCACCAGCGCGCTGTCGTCGAACCAGCCGGCAGACGCAGTCAATACTTCGACGGCCTCTGCCGTTGCCCGTTCGTAGCGTAGCGCCCATTCACCGTTCGATCGCGTGGCTATCCTTTTCCGTACGAACTGCTCGTCCGGATACGGCAGCACGACGTAGCTCTTCCCGCCGATCGCGGTCATGCTCTCGAGGAACAAAATCTCGGCGCCGCGCGCGGCGGACGAGTAGCCAAAGCCTGCGCCCAATGCCCGGAGGCGATCTTCGATGGCGGTCCGCCGTGATTCGGACGGTCCGCCCGGTGCGTCCCACATCTGTCCAGCGAATAGCACGACCTTCGGCATGCGGAAGACGCCGTCCATCCACTCGATCTCGCCGACTCCGTTCGCGCCCGTCAGCAGCCGCAGCTGTCGCCGCATCGCTGCGACGTCGCCGTACGATCCCGCAGCGCGCTCCACGGCTTCGGCATAACGCCGACGCGCTTCGCGGTGGTCGCCCAGAATGACGGCGGCTTCACCGAGCGTCGCCAACGGCCAGTAGAACTCCGCAGGGGCGGCACCGCCCGCCGATGCGGCTTTCCGGAGCTCGACTTCCGCGCGTTCCCGGGCAACCCGCGCAGACGCCTTCGCGGCATCGTGCTCCCCAAGCAGCAACGCAAGCGTGGCCGCGTTTATGGCGGCATAGTACCCACCCGAGATTTCCGCCCGGCGGTACGCCGCTAACGCCCTGCCGAGGTGCTCTCTCTGGTCCCGGGGAGTGCACGGCTTGAACGCCATGTCCTTATGCGTTCTCGCAAGCAGTGAGATCGAATCCTCGACGAGCGACGGCTCGTCGCGCTGCTCGCTCAACTCGAGGGCGATCGCCTGCGCGCGCGAGGTGGCGCCAACGCGCGCGAGAGCCAAACCCTGCGCATGCTGCAGCCATCGGTTGTCCGGCCAGCGACGCAGTCCTTCGATCGCGACTTCGTAGCCGACGACCGGCTCCCCTTCCCTCACCAGTTTGGCGGCGAGTTTCTCATACGGCTTCGGCTCGGACCAGGCGTCGGCTGGTTGTGCGCGCCATGCCTTCACCAAAGGCGCCGCGCCGTTCTTCTCAATGAATTCGAGGTTGGCCGCGACTCGCGATTCCCGGTCCTCGGCGGCCAGCGCCGCGGGAATTTCCGGCGGCACCACTCCATACCCGAGACGCCTCAGTGCGCTGATCGTCGACGCGGCGGCGTTGCGGTCGTACTGCTTCTCGGAATCGCTCAGCTCGGCGTACGGCACCAGGCCGGGATGTAGTTTGCGCGTGTCATCCCGCGCCGGACCGAGACTCCAGCCTTCGCGCTGGCGGTTCCACGCCCAGATGTCGTGGTTCACGCTCGCAAGCTCTTCGATCAAGCCCCGTAAATGGGGCTCGAGCTCCATCCCCTCGGGGTCGACCGGACGCGGCCGATACTCCGAGGAAGAATGCCTCTCACCGGGATCACTCATTTGCCGCTCTACCCGCCCGGGATCGCAACACAGTAATCCGGCGCGTGCGCGGCGAGACCCGCGTCGCGC
>JBPCPS010000107.1:0-36624 GCA_050998915.1 Gemmatimonadaceae bacterium | reverse complement strand
TCGGGCTGGGTTACGGCAATTCCGCCGACTGGGAAACCGTTGCTTCGCTCGCCATCGCGCTCACCTTTACGAATCTTCTCGTGGGCGGATTCGCCACCTTCGCGCGCGATTCGGAGCGAACCTTTCGTGCGCTTGTAAACGAAGCACCGATCGGAATTCTTCGAGTCGCCGCCGACGGGCGGGTGCGTACAGCTAATCCGCTTGCGGCGGAATTGATTCGGCGGGTTGCGCCGCAGTCCGAGAACTGGAACTTCAACGATGTTCTCGTAGGCCTTGAAGAATCGGATTCCCCGGTGCTCCCATCGCCTGACGGGCACGCGGCCGCGCTGAAGGGGAGGGTATTGCATCGGGTCGTGCGACTGCGAGCGGACGACGCGACACAATACGAATTGACCGCCGTGCTGCTCGATCCTCCCCACGAGGAATGGCAGGTGCTCGTTCGCGACGTCACCGAACGAAACCGCCTCGAAGCGCAACTGCGGCAGGCCCAGAAAATGGAAGCTATCGGCCGATTCGCGGGTGGTGTGGCCCATGATTTCAATAACATGCTCGCCGTGATTCAGGTCTCCAGCGAGATGGCGGCGGCGGGGCTTCCCGAGACCGACGAACGGTTTGAGCACCTCGAAGAAATCCGGCGGGCCTCCGAGCGCGCGGCTTTACTCACCCGGCGTCTTCTGACTTTCAGTCGCCGCGAAGTAGTCAGAGCCCAGCCGCTCGATCCTGGCTCAGTCATCGGCGGCCTGGAGACGATGCTTCAGCGGTTGCTCCCGCCGACGGTCCATCTCTCGACGTTCATCGGCGCTGATACTCCGGCGCTCATCGCGGACCTGGGGCACCTGGAGCAGATCCTGCTCAATCTCGTAGTCAACGCGAACGACGCAATGCCGGAGGGAGGAACGATCTCGATCGTGGCCGGCTACGTCGATGATGAGACGGTGGACGGCAGTCCGGACGTTGCGCGGCCCGAGGGGGGATGGGTGAGGATTTCCGTGACGGACAGCGGGCAGGGGATGGAGCCGGCTATGCTGGAACGAATCTTCGAGCCGTTTTTCACCAGTAAGGGTCCCGGCGACGGTACCGGGCTCGGACTCGCAACGGTCAAGGAACTAGTTCAGAGATGGAGCGGCTTTGTGAGCGTTGAAAGTCAGCCGGGCATCGGGTCCACGTTCCATCTTTATTTGCCGGCTTCCCCGCATTCGGTCACGACGGCGGTCCGCGTGCCTCGGGAAGCCGAACTCGTGGGCGGCACGCAGACTGTTCTCGTGGCGGAGGACGAAGCGGATGTACGACGACTCCTGCGTCGCTTCCTGGAGCAACTGGGGTACATCGTACTCGAAGCCCGTCACGGGCGAGATGCGCTCCTGGCCGCGGACCGGCACGCCGGCCCCATCGATCTCGTGGTCACCGATGTGATTATGCCTGAGATGGGCGGAGTCGAACTCGTCGAAACGCTGGCCGCGCGGTATCCGAGCCTGCGCGTAGTCTTTATGTCGGGGTATGCGGGCGCGGATTCGGGATCCGCGAGTTTCCACCATCCGGGAGCGGTGTTTCTACACAAACCGTTTACGTCATCGGAGTTGGCGTCGGCGGTCCGCGATCTGCTCGACTCACGCGCGGCGGCTTGACGATCATGGAGAGAACGGTGTGCCGTAGCAGTGTGCGGCACGTTCTTGGTGATAAGGCGCCGGCCAGTGAAGTAAGGATCGCACCGGTCGTGGCAGACCGATACACGCCGATATGCAAGGAGCCCTGATGGCGGAAGGCGGAAACGATGGAAAGGAAACGACCGCAGACGTTCTCGTCGACCGCCTCCTGGACTGGAGGGTGTCGGTCGTATTCGGCCTCCCCGGTGACGGGATCAACGGAATCATGGAAGCGCTCCGGAAACGACGCGAGCGAATTCGCTTCGTTCAGGTGCGGCACGAGGAAGCGGCGGCCTTCATGGCGTCGGGCTACGCGAAATTCACCGGTGAGCTCGGGGTCTGTCTCGCGACGTCCGGACCGGGAGCGATCCACCTGCTCAATGGGCTGTACGACGCCAAGCTCGACGGGGCTCCGGTGCTCGCGCTCACTGGACAGATCTATCACGATCTGCTCGGCACCAGATACCAGCAGGAAGTAGATCTCCTCCGGCTATTCGATGACGTCGCATTGTACAACCATGAAATCACCGGGCCGGAACATGTCGAGAGTCTAGTCGACTCGGCGTGCCGCTCGGCGCTCAGCGGGCGGGGTGTCGCCCACCTGACCTGCTCGGTTGATATCCAGGAACACGAGGTGAAAGACGCCCGGAAATCGAAGCAGAACGTACCCGGCCACACGTCGCCGGTATGGACTCCGCCGATCGCGGTTCCCTGTCCGGGCGACCTGGAGACCGCGGCCCAGGTTCTGAACGGAGCGAAAAAAACCGTCATCCTCGCGGGCCAGGGTGCATTGCGCGCGCGGGAAGAGGTACTCGAAGCGGCGCGAATCCTGAAGGCACCGGTCGTCAAACCACTGTTGGGGAAGGCGGTCATTCCGGATGATTCGCCGTATGCCACAGGAGGGATCGGGCTGCTCGGCACGCTTCCGTCCGAGCTCGCCATGGAGGAGTGCGACTCCCTCCTCATCGTGGGCTCCACGTTCCCTTATCTCGAGTTCTATCCGAAGCCGGGGCAGGCGCGCGCGGTACAGATCGATCGCGATCCGGCGCGGATCGGATTGCGGTATCCGATCTCCGCTCCGTTGGCGGGAGATTCGAAGGCAACCTTGAGTGCGTTGCTTCCGCTGCTGGAGGAGCGCGACGATGACGGTTTCCTCCGGGAGTCGCAGGAACGAATGCGCGAATGGCGCGAGTTGATGAGGGATCGGTCGTCGCGCACCGACGAGCCGCTGAAGCCACAGGTAGTCGCGCGCGAGCTCGGAGAATTGCTCGAGGACGATGCGCTGATCGCCGCCGACACGGGCACCGTGACGACGTGGGTGGCGCGCCACGTGGACATTCGGGGGACGCAGCAATTCGCGGCTTCCGGCAACCTTGCGTCCATGGCGCCCGGACTTCCCTACGCCATCGCCGCGCAGATCGCGTATCCCCAGCGGAGGGTGGTCGCGTTCGTCGGAGACGGCGGATTCACGATGCTCATGGGAGAGCTCGCTACCGCCGTGAAATACCGGTTACCGATAACCATCGTGGTCATCAAGAACAACACCTTCGGAATGATCAAATGGGAGCAGATGGTCTTCCTCGGCAACCCGGAATATGGCTGCGAGCTGCATCCGATCGACTTCGTCAAGTTCGCGGAGGCGTGCGGCGCCATCGGAGTGCGCTGTGACAAGGCCGGGAACGTGCGCACCACTCTCGCGACCGCACTGGCGGCTTCGCGCGCGGAAGGAAGGCCCGCGGTCGTAGAAGCGGTAGTCGATCCCTTTGAGCCGCCGCACCCCGCGCGCCTGAAAATGGAGCAGGCCATCCACATGGCGAAGGCGCTCGCCCGCGGAGAGCCGAACCGAACCCGGATTGCCTTGACGTTGTTCCGCGACAAGATCCACGATCTGTTCTGAGGGAGGTTCGAACGATGGCGTTCCGCCCGCGCATCGACGCCCCGTTACATGCTATCCTCGTGCACTTCACCGTCGCGTTGAGCGTGAGCTCGCTCGGGTTCGACGTCGCGGCGACGATCTTCCGAATCGAGTCACTTGCCGATGCGGCATGGTGGACGCTGTTCACGGGCACGGTCGCTACGACCGGCACGGTGGCAAGCGGCATCGTATCGCGCTTCCGGCTTTCCATGGAAGAAGGTCGTGCCCGAAGCTTCCTCCGCGCACACATGGCTCTCGGCCCGATTGCCTTCGGAACTCTGATCGCGGCGACCGCGTGGCGCTCCACCTTTGCCGGCGATGGGTCGTTCGCATCGGTGGCGTACCTCGCCGCAATGGCCGGCGTCGTCGTCCTCATGACGATCCAGGGCTACCTGGGCGGAGAGCTGGTGTACCGTTTTGGAGCCGAGGTGAGGGGAGCATATCCGCGGCTCCCCGTCGAGCCGGAGCACGCTGTCGCGATCGCAGCTCCCGACCAGCAGGCCCACTCGCCTCAGCCGGATGACGGCCGAATTGGCGCAAGCCTTCGCGACGACATGTGAAGGATTTGACTGCCATCGCGGCGGTAAACGCATTGATCGCGGCTATAATCGGCTACGAAGCGTGGATTGGACATTACCGGTCCGGATTCGTCCGTGCCGAGCAATGGATAGCCCCAAGCCTCGCCGCGGCGTTGTTTGTGGCCGGTACGCTGGCGGCGGCCATACCGTCATATCGGCCCGCCGCGATCGTCCTGGAATGGGCCGGTCTCACCGGCGTAGCGGGTGGAGCACTTGGACTCGCGTACCATCACTGGTTCGGAATGGTGAAAGCGCCGGGAGGTTACCGGCTGGCGCTGCATCATTCGATGTACGGGGCTCCGCCGCTTGCACCACTCGCGCTGTCGGAGGCCGGGGCGCTCGCGTTCATCGTCGCGCGTGAGTTGCGCGGTACGTGGCCTGTACCGGGTCTGTCCGTCGTAAATGCGCTACTCATCGTTAGCCTTATTGGACTCGCCGGCGCTCTCGCCCAGACGGCGTTGCTGCATTATCGCGGGGCGTTCAATACGCCGTACATGTACCTGCCTTTCGGGGCTCCGGTGCTCGCGCTGATCGCCGGTGCGTGGTACCTGACTCAACCTGGCGCGGCCAGTACCGGAGTCTTTCGCGGGACTCTCATACTGACGTTCCTGACCGGAGTCATCGGCCTGGGACTGCATCTGCGCGGACTTGACCGCCAGATGGCCGGATTGCACGTGCCGCTATTCAACGTCTTGCAGGGGCCGCCGGCTCTGGCTCCAGCTTTTATTTCCGCGGTGGCCGCCATCGCTCTCCTGGCGTTGGCTCTCCAATGAATCCACGATCAGAACTGGGGGCGGGGTGACCGCGCCCCAGAAATGGGACGTCCTCGCCAACTGGAGAGGCCCCGATTGGGATGAACCGACCCGAGCGATCATCGATCGCAGGATCAACGAGATCCCGCCGATCAGGTTCCTCACCCCGCATGAAGCGAACACGTTAGATGCCATAGTCGAGCGCATCGTCGGGCCGTCCGTCCGATTCAACGGCGAGCCGATTCCGGTCGTTCCCTGGATCGATGCCAAGCTTTTCGATGACGTGCGCGACGGATACCGCTACGAGGAGCTGCCGCCGCTGCGCGAGGCATGGCGGCTGGGCTTGGCGGGAATCGACGAAACCGCGCGCATGGTTTACGCGCGGCCGTTCACCGACCTGCTCTCCGAGGAGAGGGACGCCGTACTTCGTCGGGTTCAAACCGGGGATGCGCCGGGCTCGGCGTGGATGCGCCTGCCGGGGCGGCGGTTCTTTCGTGACGTGCTCTGTCTTACCGTGGTGCAGATCTACTACTCGCATCCCGCCGCCTGGAACGAGATCGGATACAGCGGGCCGTCGTCGCCACGAGGGCACGTTCGAACCTGGATCGGGGGCGTAGATCCTTGGGAGGCCCCTGACGAGAGCGAGCTTTGACGAGTTGGTCCAGTTCCGCGCCGGGAATCCACGGGCAGCGTGTGCCGATGCGCGATCTCTCCCGCGAGACCGTGGACTTCTGCATCGTCGGAACCGGCGCCGGCGGCGGAGTCCTGGCCGCGAAGCTCGCGGAACGCGGCTTCTCGGTCGTGGCCCTCGAAGCCGGGCCGCACTGGGACCCGACGCGCGACTTCGTCTCGGATGAACGCGGATCCCGGGAGCTTTTCTGGATGGATGAGCGGATTACCGGTGGACGCGACCCGATAGAGTTGGGCGCCAACAACTCCGGACGCGGAGTCGGCGGGAGCTCGGTGCACTATTCCATGATCGCGATGCGCGCCCAGCCGGAAGATTTCCGGCGGCTCACGATCGAAGGGGCGGTACCCGGAGCCGAGCTGTGCGACTGGCCGATCGCCTATACGGACTTGGCCCCCTATTACGACGAGGTCGAGCGCGACCTTCACATCGCCGGCCCGACGTTCTATCCGTGGGGTCCCAAGCGCCGGCGGTATCCCCAACGGGAACACGAGCTCAACTCATCGGCGATGGTGCTGGTCAACGGTTGCTCGAAGCTCGGCATCCGCGCGGTTCCCGCTCCCGTCGCTACGCTCAGCGCGCCGGCGGGTGACAGGCCACCCTGCGTCTATCGCGGCTTCTGCAACTACGGCTGCACCACCAACGCCAAGAGCTCGATCCTCGTGACCTACATCCCGCGCGCCATCGCCGCGGGAGCGGAGGTGCGAGATCTATCCATGGCAGCGCGGGTGGAGCACGACCCTGCCGGCCGCGCCACCGGCGTCGCGTACTTTCGCGGAGAGGAGCGCCATCTGTCGTTCCAGCCGGCGAGGAACGTGATCGTCTCGGGTTATTCGATTGAAACCCCCCGGCTCCTGTTCAATTCCGCGAGCGCGCTGTTTCCCGATGGTCTGGCCAATTCCTCCGGGATGGTAGGCAAATGCTTCATGGTCCACACCGGCCACCAGGTCTTCGCGCGATTCGGCGAACGCATCAACCAGTATAAGGCGCCTCCAGGACTCGCTCTCACGGAACAGTTCAACCGCACGATGGCGGGTGAGAATTTCGTCTGCGGTTATACCATCGAGACCGTGGGACCACATCCGTGCGACTTTGCCGGCCGCGTGACTACGGCGCGCGGATATTGGGGCGCCGACCTCAAGCAGCTCATGTCGGAAGCCAATTACTACTCGGGGATCGGGATTGTGGGCGAGGTTCTCCCACAGATGGGCAACGAGGTACGCCTGCACGACACGGAGCGTGACCGGTTCGGCTTGCCCGCGGCGCATGTCGTGTTCGGTTATCACGAGAACGACCGCCGCCTCGTCGAGCACGCGGTGGCCAAGATGAAACAGATCATGATCGCCGCGGGAGGGGAAGACGTGTGGTCCGCCGACCGGACCGCGCATCTGCTCGGAACGTGCCGAATGGGCGGCGACGCTGGCAATTCGGTCGTGAACGCGGACTGCAGGTCGCACGACGTCGCGAATCTGTTCGTCTGCGACGGATCGGTCTTTCCTACGTCGGCGGCTGTGAATCCTTCACTGACGATTGAAGCTCTCGCGGCGCGCACGGCCGCGCGCATCGCGGAGCTGGCTGGGAGACGGGAGCTGTAATCGCCGCGTTAGCGGGCGAACATGGCCGCGACAGCGATCGCGGCGATGCCGGCCAGCAGCAGCAGCGTCAGGATCCGGCGGCGATTGATACGGAGCCAGAATTCGGTGCTTCTCTCTCTCGCGACGGTGTCGAACCGCCCGTGCGCGCCGAAAGACCCTGGTACCGGTTGCCAGAGGTTGTCCGGCCGAGCGGCCGGCTCTGGCTCACCGGTCTGCTGGGAATCGTAGCCTTCACGGGCCACTCTGTGATCCACGTATGACGGCACGAACTTCCGTCCCAGTACCGCCTTGAGCGTCGGCCAGCCTACCAGGATCTCGCGGCCGACGTCGTGACGCGCGGCGTACATCACCGCCCGCGCACCGACCTCCGGTTGGAATATGGGAGGTACCGGCTGCGGCTTGCCTGGAAGGCGGCTCTTGACCCAATCGAACTGCGGCGTGTTCATCGCCGGCATCTGAACCATCGTCACCCGCACGTTGCTGCGGTCGTGCAGCAGCTCGGTACGAAGAGAAACCGTGAACCCCATCATCGCGTGCTTGGCCGCGCAGTACGCTGACTGGAGCGGGATACTCACATGCGCGAGCGCGGACCCGACCTGAATTATGACGCCGCGGTCCCGCGGAATCATGCGCCGCAGGGCGGCGAGCGAGCCGTACACGAAACCAAGATACGTCACTTCCATCACACGCCTGAATTCCTCGGGCCGCATCTCGGTGACTGGGGAGAATACGGACGTCATGGCGTTGTTCACCCAGATGTCTATCGGTCCGAGCTCGCGCTCGATCCGGTCCGCCGCCCTATCGACCGCGTCTGCGTCGGAGACATCCAGTGGAATGGTCAGCGCGCGCCCCCCAAGCCGCTCGACCTCGGCGGCCGTGGCGGCCAGCCGTTCCGGGTCACGCGCCATGATACCGATATGCGCGCCCTCCCGGGCGAACGCTTCAACGATCGCGCGGCCGAGCCCGGCGGAGCCGCCTGTCACGGCGACCACCTGCGGGCGCGGCGCGGGAACCGGATCAGACGGCATATTTCTGCGCGACGGCCTTCCTCAGTGCCGGGCCATGCTGGATGTCGGCGGGATGCAGCATTCCGCTCCGCGGCCGGACGACATCGTCGAACAACATGTCTTCGATCCGCACGTGATCGTGGAAGTATTCCAAATGCGCCAGCCGGGCTATCGCGGCGGCCGCGGGAAGATGCAGCAGCGGAGCGGTGTGTGTCGAAAGCCCGACGTTGTATGCATCGCAGAGCGCCGCTACCTGGAGCAGGCCGGTGATGCCGAGACATCTCGTCGCATCGGCCTGTAACACATCAACCGCCCCCGCGTCGAGCATCCGCCGGAAGTACGAGAGATCGTAGCCATACTCGCCCGCCGCGATCTCGATCGTGCTTGGAGCCCTGTCGCGAATAAATCTCAGCCCGTCGAGATCGTCGGACGGTACGGGCTCTTCGAACCAGCGAACGTCGAACTCGGTAAATCGCTCGGCCAGCGCCAGTGCCTGCTTGCGCCCATACGCGCCGTTCGCATCGACGAAAAGCTCTACGCCGGGGCCGATGGCTTCGCGCGCGGCACGCACGCGCTCGACGTCTTTATTCGGCTCGCGGCCGACTTTCATCTTGACGCGTGGGATTCCCTGCTCGACCCACCCCGCGAGCTGTGCCTGAAGGCGGTCGATCGAATAGGACGTGAATCCGCCGCTGCCATATACCGGCACCCCCTCATGAACGACGCCGAGGAGCGCGGTCAACGGGATTCCGAGCAGGTTCGCCTTGAGCTGCCACAGGGCCGAGTCCACGGCGGAGATCGCCGCGGCGGCGATCCCCGGTATGCCGATGTTACGCACGGCCCTGGTCATGTCGCGCCAGCACGACTCCACATGCATCGCGTCGCGCGTCAGGACGAGCGGTGCGAGGCGGTCTCCGATCACCATCGCGGCTGCGGCGTCCGAATAGGTGTATCCGATCGCGCTCTCGCCGGCGGCCTGAACTTCCACCACGACTAGAGTCGTCGAGTCCCATTCGAGCGTGCCGTCGGATTCCGGAGCGTCCGTCGGCACACGGTAGGCGTTCGCGCTGACCGACCTTATGGCTGCCGGCATCGAGGGATCGGCGCGAACGGCGGTGGCGAATGGCTAACTGTTGGAACCGGATACGCCGAATATCTCCAGCTCGTTGCCGGCGCGTTCCACCCGATATACCTGAATCGGATTGCGCGCGGGTCCAGCCTTGACTTGCCCATTCGAAAGATCGAACTGGGAGCCATGCCACGGGCATTGGACGGTCCCGCATATCATGACTCCGTCGGCGAGCGAACCGCCGCGATGCGTGCAGTGGTCGTCGAAGGCAACGTAACCATCCGCTGTCCGCCCCAGAACGACGCGCTTTTCGCCGGCGCGAACGAGCTTCATCTGATTCACTTCCAGTCCGCCTTTGACCTTGACGGAAGCGCTGCCCGGCTCGGCCTTGACATGCTCTTCCTGCCACTTCCCGGCATTCGCGTACCTGTGGTCCACGCCGATCTGATTGCGATTGACCAGAGTTCCGCCCATCCAGCCGCCCGCCATGAGCGCGAGCGCGCCGAAGCCTTCGATTCCAAGTATCGCCGTCGCGGGCTCCGCACCCGCATCGCCCCGAAGCCACCTGGCGAGCGAGAACAGAACGAGTGCCGAAATGTTTATCAACGCATGCTTTGTCGCGCGCTTCTTCCCGGTACTATTAGGCGGGACCGTAAACTTGTAGTCGATGATCCCCGGGATGGCGGCGATCAGCCCCGCGATCACACCGGCGACGGCGAGGTGTGCGCCGGTGGACCACAGCGCGGGCCGGCCGAGCCACACTCCGGCCAGGTCAAACAGGAAAGCCCCGATCAGGAAAGCAAACGGAAACGGAATCAGCGCCGGGTGCGACGGGTGACCGCGAAAGCTCGCCTTGCTGCGCATGGTCCTGGCACTCCGGAGTGCATGTTTTTTATGATGCCAGGTAGTGCTGCGCCGCATGATGCGGGCCATCCCCAGGATGTAGACTTATTTGCCCTGTCATTCTTCCGTTATCTCTCGCAGATGGGCCGCATGAGATCTTCGGGTATCCGACGAGCGCATCCGACATCGTGTATATGGTGTAGCCGAGAAGGATTCAGCGGCCCGCGGTGTCTTATATGGGCAGGGGAACTCACGACCCACTAACGAGAGCGGCGGCCTGCGCATGATCACGGCGTTTCGCGTGTCGCGGGGCGGGGCGCCCGGCCACAGGGCGTTCGAAGAGCTTCTGGCGGCGAACCTCGACTCGCTGTACCGCACCGCGCTGCGCTTGTGTCGTGGCAGGACCGAAGAAGCAGAGGACCTGCTACAGGATTCCGTCCTGCGGGCGTTCGCGAAGCGCGGCGCTCTGCGCGATGCCAGCGCCGGGCGATCCTGGCTCTTCACCACGCTGGTCCGCACTCATCTCAACCGGGTCAGATCCGACCGGCGACGACACGAGACGCTGGAATCGGACTGCGATGACCGGCAATTCGAGGCCGCGCTGTCCGGATGGAGTCCCTCCGAGCTGCCGGAGGAGCGCCTGGATCGCGAAGCCACGCAAGCCGCGGTACGCAGCGCGATCGATGGGCTGGATCCGTTGCTGCGAGAGGTACTCATGCTGACCGACGTCGAAGGCTTCTCGCACCGGGAGGCAGCGGCCATGCTGGAGATACCAGAGGGCACCGTTGCATCGCGTTTGTTTCGAGCTCGCGTCGCGTTTCGCTCCACGGTCCTGGCGCAAACCGCACGGCAGCAAATCAGGAGAATCCTATGAGTAGTGACTGCGGCACCGCGCGGCGAGTGCTGCTCGACCGGTCGGCGGTCCGACGGCTCGACGAGCGGCGACTATCGGCCGAACGGCACGCCGGGCAGTGTCCGCGATGCCGGAGCTTCATCAGTGAGAGCGAGGCCGGCGCGGCGCTGCTTAAGGCCTCGCTGTCGGTCCCGCCTCCGGACGCTGTCCGGGAGCGGTTGTTCGAAGCCGTCGCCGCGGCGCGTACCGGCGCGCCGGCCGCCCGTTGGCTTCCATACCTTGCGGCGGCGGTAACCGCTGCCGCGATCGGCGGACTTTTGCTTGGATACAACCTTACGTCCCGCCCCGGCTACGGCACCGTTATCGCGAGCATCGTCTCGGATCACGCCATAGCCGCCTCCGACGATCGCATCGAGTCGGGCGATGCTGTCGAGATAGAAGCATGGCTCGCTGCGCGCGTCGCCCACGCCGTGATGGTTCCTGCGCTGGCAGGTGGCCGGGTAGTGGGAGCGCGTATCTGCGTCACGCCCCAGGGTAGAGGCGCCGTGGTCGAGTACGAGATCGACGGACGACGGGTCTCCTACTTCATTCTCGTGGCGCCCTCCGAAGGTCGCACGGACGAGGTGGTCCGGGTTGCCGGGATCAAGGGCTATTCGATTGCTCACTGGAGGGACCGCGGCCTGATACGCGCTTTCGTGGGAGCGCTGCCGGCGGCCAGGATAAAGGAGCTCGCGCAGGAATGCATTCACCTGGCGCAGTCGCGCCGTGCCGCACGATACTTCACACGCGAAACTTCACGCTCGACCTGACATCCGGAGAACCACGATGCGAACACGAGTTCTGGCGGGAGCCGCAGCGGGACTGATGGGCGGGCTGATCTTCGGGATCATGATGCAGATGATGTCCGCACCGACGCCGGATGGCGGGAGCATGCCGATGATGGCGATGGTCGCGATGGTGGTGAAGTCAGAGAGCGTGCTGGTCGGGTGGCTGTACCATCTTTTCAACAGCGCGGTGATCGGTGCGCTATTCGGCGCCATTCTTGGCCAACGCGCAGTCGATCGACGATCGGGACTCGCCTATGGCGCGGCGTGGGGCGTCGTCTGGTGGATACTCGGCGGCCTCATCCTGATGCCGCTCGCACTCGGGATGGCTCCGTTCGCGCCGCTGCAAATGCCGATGATGCGTCCGGTTGCCATGGGGAGTCTGGTGGGTCACCTGGTGTACGGACTGATTCTCGGCGTAGCGTACCCTTCATTGGCGGCGAACAGGCGCACGGCATGAAGGTCGCCGAGCGCTTGCGCAGCCAGATCGCCAGCGGGCTCCACCTTCAGACTTTGCACGAGGGGGACCGGCTTCCGAGCATTCGAGAGCTGGCGCGCGAGTGGCAGGTCGATCCCCGGACTGTGCGGGCGGGTTATCGGTCGCTCGAGCGTGAGGGCATCGTGACATTGAAAGCGCGGTCCGGAGTCTACGTCGCTGCCGCGGATCGTGGAGCCGCGAGCGCGCTGCCGTGGCAGGAGGAGTGGGTGATCGACGTGCTGCGGCGCGCGCGCGAGCGGGGGATTCACCCCGCCGATCTTGCCGAGTTCGTGCGACAGCGCACGCGAACAGTGCGGCTGCGCACGGCGTGTCTCGAGTGCAACGAGGATCAGATCTCCTGGCTCGTGCATGAGACCGCGCGGGATTACGGGCTCGATTCGTTCGGCGTTGATCTGGCCGACACGTTGTCCAACGGTGTGCCAGCCGAGCTGCTCAAGGCCGACCTGCTCGTCGGAACGACATTTCACGCGACGCAGCTGCAAGCTCTGGCTGAAACCATCGGGAAACCGCTCGTGCTGGTACGTCTGCAGCCCAGCTTCGTACGCGAGATCGTTACGTGTCTTGCGCGCGGTCCATTGTACTTCGTGGTCGCGGACCCGCGTTTCGCCGAGAAGTTGCCGCAGATATACGCGCGCACGCGCGGGTGCCGGATGCTCACGCCGGTCGTAGCCGAGCGGAATACGCGGCCGGATGTGCCGGCCGGGGCGGCAGTGCTGGTGACCCGTGCCGCTCAGGAAAAGCTCGGGGCCGCGGCGATCCGGTCTACCATCAAGCGGTCCGGGCGCCTCTTCTGCACCGAAAGCGTGGCGGCGATACTCCGCGCAATCGTCAGCGCGAATCTCACCGCGGTCAACCGTTCCGGCGCGGCCACGCGGCGTTCCGCTTGATGGCCTCGTAGACGCCGACGAGGTGTCTACGCGTTTTTCGCCAGCCGCATCCCGGCGAATTGCCAGCGCGCGTCCGAGGGAAAGAAGTTGCGGTACGTTCGTCGCGCGTGAGACTGCGGGGTAGCGCAGGACGCTCCGCGCAGCACCCACTGATCGCTCATCCACTTGCCGTTGTATTCGCCGATCGCGCCCGGGGCAGGCGAGTACCCGGGGTACGCGACGTACGGACTCTGCGTCCACTGCCAAGCGTCGCCGTAGAGCTGCTGAGGCCCTTTGCCGTCCGCAGCCGCCGGCCCGGGGTGGAAGCGCCGCGCCTCTACGAAGCGCCCCTCGACGGGCGCGGGGCCAGCGACGATCTCCCACTCCATCTCGGTCGGCAGCCGGTATCCCGCCCACCGCGCGAAAGCATCCGCCTCGTAATAGCTGATTGCGCACACGGGCTCGGCTGGATCGAGCGGCCGCGTGCCGGCGAGCGTGAACTCGCTCCAACCAGCGTCGCATTTTTCCCAATAGATCGGCGCGGTCCAGCCGCGCTGCTGCACGGTCGCCCATCCGTTCGAGAGCCAGAGCGGCGCCTTCTCGTACCCGCCGTCCCCCACGAATTCCAGATATTCCGCGTTGGTCACGAGCCGTGCCGCCAGCTGGAAGCCGTCCGAGAACACCCTGTGCGCCGGCCCTTCGTTGTCGAAGGCGAATCCGGTGTCGTCGGCCTCCGCGTCGTGGCCGATCCGATACACGCCCTCGGCCACGCCGATCCAGGTCACCGGCGGGACGTCGCGGGACGGCTCGGCCGCGCGCGGCAGATACACCGGCCGCATCGGATTCGTCCAGAAGACATGCTTGATGTCGGTGAGCAGTAGCTCCTGGTGCTGCTGCTCGTGGTTGAGCCCGATCTCCGTCAGCGACGCCGCGGGATGCGCGGCATCTCCAGCGATCGCACCGAATAGCGCGCGCATCCCTTCATCCACGTGCGCGCGGTATTCATAGACTTCGGCGACGGTTGGCCGGGTAACGAGCCCGCGCTGCGCGCGGCAGTGGCGCTCGCCGGCCTGGACGTAATAGGAGTTGAACAGGTAGGCGTACCGCTCGTCGAGCGGAACATACGACGGCGCGTGTGGCCGGAGCACGAACGTCTCGAAGAACCAGCTCGTGTGCGCGAGGTGCCACTTGGTCGGACTCACGTCCACCATCGAGCTCACGACGTAATCCTCGGTTTCGAGCGGCTCGCACAGTGCTTCCGTTTGGGCGCGTACAGCGGTGTACCGTTCCGGCGTCGTCATGCCGCAAGCTGTCGCAGGTTCGGGGCCGTTCAAGTAGGTGGCTTTCGCGCGAGCACCGCAGAGTACAGCTTTACCGCATCTTGAGCACTCAGCCTTGACGGACGTGACAGTTCCTGCCGCCGAGCATACGCCATCCGCGACGCCCATCCCGCCGGCGGCTCCCTCCGCGCGGTACGACCGCTCCATCGTGGCCGGGCCGCTGCCGAAGGCCGTGTGGAAGCTCGCGTGGCCCACCATGCTGACGAACATCATCGGTGGCGCGCAAGGAATCGTGGACCACGTCATGGTTGGCCATTACGTGGGTTTCGCGGCCAACGCGGGGATCGGCGTCGCGGGCCAGATCATGATCATCGTGATCATCTTCATCACCTCGCTGTTCACGGGGATGAGCGTGCTCGTAGCGCGGTTCGCGGGCGCCGGCGAAGAAGACAAGGTGGATCGCACCGTGTATCAGGCGTTCATCACGGCGACGGCGATGGCGCTGCTGGTGATGGCGCCGGTCGGCTACTTTGCGTCGCCGTGGCTGCTCGACTTCGTCAACGCCGCGCCAGCCGTGAGAGCCGAAGCGCTGCCGTACCTGCGCATCATGTTCCTGTTCAGCATCGGCATGCTCCTCTTCTTCATGCTGAGCGGGGCGTTGCGGTCCGCGGGCGACGCGCGCACGCCGATGATCCTCGGCATCGCCATGACCGTCCTCAACATCGGGCTCAACGTAGTGCTGATCCGCGGCCTGGGTCCCATCCCCGCCTATGGCACGGCAGGCGCGGCGATGGGAACCGTGCTCGCGGCGGGACTGGTCGCGGCGTACGCGCTGGTGAAACTGTGGCGGGGCGGGTGGGTGGTGTCATTCCCCCGACGCGGCGCGTACGGGCCCGACTGGGCGATCATCAGGTCGCTGTTCAAGTTCGGCCTGCCGACCGGAATCCAGGGAATCGCAATGAATGTTGGCGGCCTGTTCATGCTTGCGTTCATCGGCTCGCTCGCGCAGAGCGCCGCCGCGCAGGCGGCGTTCGCGGTGTCGTACTCGCAGCTGTTCTCGTTGATCACCTGGACGTCCGTGGGGCTCATGGGCGCGGCGGCCGCGGTTGCCGGGCAGAACCTCGGCGCCGGGCACCCGGACAGGGCCGACGAGGCGGTGCACGTCGCCGCGCGCATAGGTGCCGCCGGCGCCGCGTTCATCGGAATCTTTTTTCTGTTCTTTCCGCGCCAGCTGCTCGCGGTCTTCGGCATGAACGAGCCGACAGTCGTGGAGCTCGGCGTCCAGCTGCTGCGCGTTCTCAGCCTCTCGGGGATCTTCATCGCGATCGCGCTAACCTACACGGGCGGGTTGCAGGGGACCGGCGACACGAAGAGTCCGCTGTACATCTCGGTCGTGTCGCAGGTGCTAGTCCCGCTCGGGATCTGCTTCGTCATCCAGCAGGTCGGGACGTTGCAGCCGCTGCACATCTGGATCGCCATTCTCATCGGCCACGCCACGCGATGTGGGCTCAGCGTGACCCGGTTCAATCAGGGGAAGTGGCGGCACATCGCGGTGGACATAGAACCGTGAACTGCGGCTGTGCCGTGATCCCCTACCCCATTCGAGCTGCAGTCGGCCGGTGGGGGGCCGCAAGCGCCTCGATCCGCACTGTGAGATCGTCCACGCGCCCCAGATCCACATCTACGCCAAGGCCCGAGCGATCGAGCGGGACGCGCACCATTCCCTCGGCGCTCATCGTCCACTCCGGCGTGACGATGTCACGCTCCCAGTAGCGCGCACTCGGGCTAACGTCGCCCGGCTTCGTGAAGTTGCGCAGCGACGCAAGCGCCACGTTGCACGCCCGTCCGACGCCGCTCTCGAGCATGCCGCCGCACCACACTGGAATGCCCTTGGTCTCACAGAAGTCGTGAATGGCGAGCGATGCCGCGAATCCGCCGACGCGTCCGGGCTTGACGTTGACGATGCGCCCGCTGCCAAGCGTCACCATGTCGCGCGCGCGTTCGACCGACGTAATCGACTCGTCGAGGCAGATCGGGGTCGTGAGGCGGCGCTGGAGCTCGGCGTGCTGAACGAAGTCATCGAAGGCGAACGGCTGCTCGATCATCATCAGATCGAGCGCGTCGAGCCGGGCGAGGTGCTCGGCATCGGCGAGCGTGTACGCGCTGTTCGCGTCGGCCATCAGGGGGGCCGCCGGCCCGAGCGCCGCGCGGACCGCGCCGACGTAATCGACGTCCGCGCCGGGCCTGATCTTGATCTTCACCTTACGGTAGCCTAACGCGAGCGCGTCGCGCGCTTTCTCGACAAGCATCTCGGGCGACCGCTGGATGCCGAGCGAGATGCCGGTGGCAATCCGGGACCGTGTGCCGCCGAGCAGGTTGGCCAGCGATGTGCCGAGCTGTTCGGCAGCCAGGACCCACGCGCCCATCTCGACGGCGGCTTTCGCCATCAAATGCCCGCGAAAGTCGCGTTCGAGGGCTGGGAATACTTCGCGCGGATCATTGAACGACCGGCCGAGCACGCGTGGCGCGATCCACTCGGTGATCGCGTGCCATGCGGTATCGATCGTCTCGGGGCTGTAGTTGGGGAGCTCCCCGGCTACGCACTCGCTCCACGCCGTAACGCCATCTGCGTCCGTGAGCTCCAGGAGCGCGATACGGCGCTCATCGACCACGCCGCTCGAGATCTGAAAGGGCTCGCGCAGCGGGAGACGGATCTCGCGCAGCGTGATCTGCTCAACGCGCAGCATGCGTGACTCCGGGTTCTGCGGACGGTGCACTCCGCCTAACGCACCTTCGGCGCGCGCAGCGGCGTTCCCGTCCCGTGAATGGTGACGTGCGTGACGGCTGACGTTGCGTCGCGCTCGAAGGCCAGCTCGACCCCGTCGTCGAGGCCGAAATATCGGGTCTCCGAGGCCGGGTAGAGGCGCCGTCGAAATCCTTCGTGGGAGAAGCTCGCGACGAGAGAGTCGGCCTCGGTGGCGACATCGAGCCAGAGCGTGTCCTTCGCGAGAGCGATTCGATACCGCCCCGCGAGGTCCCCGTATATGCGCGGATTCACCGCCGCCACCGCGCGCTCGACCTGCCCGTAGGCCTGCCACCCGTACTCGCGAGCAATCGCGCGAATGATCTCGGTGGCGAGCGCACTGCCGTTGTCGGAGTTTGTCATGACCACCGCGCCCTGCCCACGCTCGGTGAAGCCGGCCACGATCGCGCGAAACCCCTCGTTCGCGCCGCCGTGGCTGAAGCGCGCGTCTTTCCCGGTATCGGCGAGGGAGAGTCCCAACCCGAAGCTCCCGCTCTGGAGCGTCACCATCTGGCGTGCCGTCGCGGGCGACAGTACGCCGCGCCCGTCGCCGCTGAGCGCGCGCTGCACGTCGATGACGAACCGGGCCAGGTCGGAGGGCGTGGTCCATAGTCCGGCAGCGGCCAGTTCGGGGTACGTGTGCCACTTACCGGTGACTGGCTCGCCACGCGCGCGATGCCCGGTCGCCGCGCGGCTCCAGAGCGAATCGGAGAGCGGCTGCGAATAGCTGCTGAGGCGCATCCCCGCCGGCTCGAGCACCAGCTCGCGCATGAGGTCGGGGAAGGGACGGCCGACGACGTCCGTGAGAAGCTGTTGCAGCACCGAGTACCCGCCGCCCGAGTAGCGCCACTGACTGCCGGGAGAGAGGTCCACGCGGATCGCCGCCGAGTTCGCCGGCGGTACACCGTCCAGGAGCTGCACGAGCGTTGGCACCGCCTCTCCGGCGGCGTAGCCGCGAAACCCGTGCACGGTTAGGCCGGCACTGTGACTCAGCACGCCGCGGAGCGTGACGCGCTTGTCCCGGAGCGAGTCGCTCGGCGGCACACTCCATGTACTGAGCTTGGCGTTCACGTCCTCGTCGAGTGAGAGCTTGCCCTCCTGCACCAATCTCAGCGCAGCCATCGCCGCGACCGGCTTGCTGATCGACGCCGCCTGAAAAAGCGTGGCCGTGTCCGCGGATCGCGTGCCGCCTGCGTCGACCATGCCGTAGGCTTTGGCCCACTCGATCTTCCCGCCGTCGATCACCGCGATGCTCACCGCCGGCACGCGGTAATGGCGCAGCCGCTCGACGACCGTAAAGCGCAGCGGCTCGCGGCCGGAGATGGCTACCGCCGTAAGCAGGCCCGATTCGACGCGCCGCATGCGGGCGGCGGCCGAGTCCGGCCCCTGTGCCTGGCGCGGCGCTTCGGCCGGACGGCGGCGATGGCCCGGACCGCGCACGACGCGCCCCGGCTTCGCTCCGGTATGATTCCCATCGCGTACCACCGCCGTACCGTTCACGAAGACGTGCCGGACGCCCACCGAGAGCTGGTGTGGCGACTCGAACGTCGCGCGGTCGGCGATCGTGGCCGGGTCGAAGACGACGACGTCGGCGTACATGCCGGCGCGCAACACGCCGCGCTCCGGGAGCGAGAGGCGCGTGGCCACGGCGGAGGACATTTTGCGGATTGCCTCCTCGAGCGGCATGACCCCTTCTTCGCGCACGTACTTCCCAAGGAGCCGCGGATAGTTGCCATAGGCGCGCGGGTGCGTCGGGCCCTTGGCGCTGTCGGGGTCGAAACCACCCGCGTCGGTGCCGAACTTCATCCACGGCTGGCGCAACTGCAGCGCGACGTTCTGCTCGTCCATCAGGAAGTAAACGGTGCCGATGCGATGCTCCTCGGCCAGGAGCAAGTCGATGACAACGTCCGGCCACTCCTTGCCTAACGCCGCCGCCACCTCGGCCAAGCGCTTCCCGATGAAGCGCTTGTTCTCGTCCTTGCGCAGCTCGAGCAGCAGGACGCCCTCGGGGGCGGCGAGCTGGCAGAGGTTCTCCCACTCGGTGCGGTCGAGCACCATCTCAGCGCGGATGCGGGCGCGCGTCGCAGGATCCTTGAGGTTGTCGAGGAGCTTTCCCTCCGCCGACGCCCAGGGTGGAAGGCACGCGGACAGTCCGGTGCCGCCGGCGATGTAGGCGTACATGTTCGCCTGCACGTCGAGACCCGCTCGGCGCGCGGAGTCGATCTTGGCGATCGCCCGCGCGGCCTTCGGCCAGTTGCGGCGGCCGGCCGCCTTGAGGTGATAGATCTCTACAGGGACCCTCGCCTCGCTGCCGATGCGGACCGACTCATCGATCGCCTCGAGGAACTGGTCGGCCTCCGAGCGCATGTGCGTGATATAGACGCCGCCGTAGGGCGCCATCGCCCGGGCGACTTCGATCAATTCTTCGGTGTTCGCGAAGCTCCCCGGCGGGTAGATGAGCGCCGACGCGAGGCCGAAGGCGCCGTCCTCCATCGCGTTGCGCATAACGAGGCGCATGGTGTCGAGCTCGGCCGGCGTCGCGGGGCCCATCGCCTGCCCCTTGGCGTATACCCGCACGGTTGTCGCGCCGACGAACGAGCCGACGTTCGTCGAGATGCCGTGGCGCTCCATTGCACGCAGCCACACGTCGAAGCCGCGCGGCCCCATCAGCGAGCGCGGCAGCGCCTGCACCTCGGGGTCGGTGATGTCGCCGCTCCCGGCGAGCGTGTGCTCGTTCGCCGGCGCGTTCGTCCAGCCTTCGCCGAGGATCTCCGTCGTGATCCCCTGGGTCACCTTGCTTACCACGCGCCCATCGCCGGTGAGGAAGTCCTCGCGCGAGTGGCTCTGGATGTCGATGAACCCGGGCGCGACGACGAGCCCCCGCGCATCGACGCGTTCCCGGGCGCGCGCGGTGCCGAGAATCCCCGCCGGCGCGACGCGCGCGATGCGGTCGCCGATGATGCCGACGTCGCCGTAGAACCAGGCGCTTCCCGTCCCGTCCACGACCCTACCCCCCGTGATGACGACGTCGTACGGTTCGGATTCGGGTGCGACGCCGGGCACCGCAGGAACACGAGCGCAGGCGGCGAGAGCAAAAAGGACCGCCGCGGCTGCTGCGCCGCCACGGCGCAGGATCTTGTGAACCGCCGGTTTAGCGCACGACATGTACATCTCCGTGTCTCTGTGTGTGAAGGGTTTGTGAAGGGCTATCGCCCGGCGGGTGAAAGCTCGTAGGAAGGGAGCTCGCCCTGTTCGCTTCGCCGGAAGCCGACGACTTCGTACCCACGTGTCAAATAGGAGAGGAACGCCTCGCGCGTGACGCCTCGCCAGACCGCCTGGCGCTCGTTCGGTTCGGCCTCGGCGTCGCGCTGTACGACGATGCGGATCAAGGGCGCGTCGCCCATACCATTGAGCGCGGGCAGGCCATCCGCCGACACGGGGTTGACGATTTCGCCCGCCCGCGATAGCGGCGCAGGCGCAACGCCGGGTCGCGTCAAATCCCAGGCGACGATGATGCGATCGGTGGCGATCCCGCCGTGCACCGGACTTCCGGTGTCGCTCCCGTACATGTTGGGGACGTACTCGACGGCGCGGGCGCCCAGGCGTGAGAGGTTCAGGTGTGCGTTGCGCGCCACGAGCGGGTCAAAGGTCCAGTACATCGTGTCGACGCCGATGGCGCGGACGAGGTCGCGCTGGTAGTGCTTGAGGCGCTCTCCGAGGTGTGCACCACGCGCCTCGGCGCGTACGGCGAGCATGTCGGACCAGTGCACCAGGCGGCCGTCGCGAAGCCCGGTCATCCCAAAAACGAAGCCGAGCATGCGGCCATCTGGTGCGAAGGCTCCCGCGCACACCCCCCCGAGCTTCTGCGCGACCATGAGGATAGCGGGGGGCACGAGCTCCCGGAAGCCAGCGCCCCAGGTCTCCTCCTGAAGCGCGAAACATTCCTGGTATTCAGAGAGGGTCTCGACGCGCCGTAGCCTCACGGCTACCGCGGCGGCCGCTGGTGCGTCAGGTGGCTCCGGATGGCGTATCGAGCGGGCTCGCTGGCTAATCATGCGGGCGTCGTGGGAGGATCGTTCATGGTATGGGGGCCCATCTTTCAACGCCTTGCGCAGCAAGACTCCAGGGGCCTAATATAGCCTGTGTGCCGGTCTGTATACAATGTTGGTCGCAGCACTGGAGCCGACTTCTAACGGTATTCGACCGCTCGCCGAACGTCCTTTAACTCCGCAGCCACCCGGCCTACAGGAAAAGATGGATGTGCCACTGAAGCCCCCGTCCATGTCCGGAAGACCACTCACACGGCGCTCGCTGCTCGGGGCCAAGTTCCTCCTCGCCGCGACGGCCATCGCCGCGACGGCAGCGTTCGGCCCGCTCGGCGCGCAGGAGACCGCCTTCGACGTCAAGCAGCATTATATCAAACGCGACCACATGGTCGCGATGCGCGACGGCGTACGGTTGTTCACTATCGTGTACGAGCCGCGCGATACCACGCGCATCTACCCCGTTCTCCTCTTCCGCACTCCCTATTCGATTCGCCCCTACGAGCCGGGCGAATACCGCCGCGTACTCGGTCCGTCCCCGGAGTTCGATCGGGAAGGCTACATCTTCGTCTTTCAGGATGCGCGAGGAAAATTCCGCTCGGAAGGCGAGTTCGAGGTCATGCGGCCCTTCAAGCCGGTAAAGCGCACCTCGAAGGACGTCGACGAGAGCAGCGACACCTACGATACGATCGAGTGGCTGCTCGAGGCCATTCCACGGAACAACGGCCGAGTCGGCATGTGGGGCATCTCGTACCCGGGATGGCAAACCGTGATGGGGATGATGAATGCGCACCCGGGGCTCAAGGCGGCATCGCCGCAGGCATCACCGTCCGACATGTACATCGGCGACGATTTCCACCACAACGGCGCTTTCCGTTTGATGTACGCGTTCAGCTGGCTGGCGGGAAACGCACGCACGCGCGCCGGTCAGACCACCGCGTCCGGCACCGCGTTCGATTACGGGACGCCGGACGGGTACCGCTTCTTCATGGAGGCGGGTGCACCGGCGCGTCTCGACTCGCTCTACTTTCAGGGTCAGGTCCCGGCGTGGAACGACTTCATGCGCCACCCCAACTACGACCAGTATTGGAAGGCGCAGAACGTCCTCAAGGATCTGGCGACTGTTCCGGCCGACCTTCCGATCCTGAACGTCGCGGGCTGGTTCGATGCCGAGGACTTCTATGGTCCGATGAGCATCTACTACACGCTGGAGAAACTGCATCCAAAGAACCGCAGCATCCTCGCGGTAGGACCGTGGCTCCACGGCGGCTGGAACAGCATGCCGGGCGATCAGCTCGGCAACATCAAGTTCGGTTCGCCGACGAGTCGTTACTTCCAGACCGAGGTGCAGTTCCCGTTCTTTCAATGCCACCTCAAGGACTCGTGCGAGAAGACGATCCCCGAGGCGACGGTATTCGAGACGGGACGCAACGAGTGGCGGAGCTACGAGACGTGGCCCCCGAAGGTGGCCGTGCAACGCAGGTTGTACTTCCACGCGAATGGCAGGCTCTCGTTCGATCCGCCGCGGTCTCCGGGCGTCGATGCGTACATGCACGACCCTGGCAAACCGGTTCCGTTCTCCGCCGAAGTGCGTACCACGCAGGGGCACCTGTGGATGATCGAGGATCAGCGCTTTGCGGCGACGCGGCCGGATGTGATGGTCTATGAGAGTGGGCCGTTGACGGAAGACGTGACGATCGCCGGACCGATCGTGGCCAACCTGCATGCTTCGACCAGCGGCACCGATGCGGATTGGGTGGTGAAGCTCATCGACGTGCTCCCCGGGGATGCGCCCAACAACGATCCGAACCCCGGCGGCGTGAAGATGGGGCACTTCCAGATGCTGCTGGCCGGCGAAGTGTTCCGCGCGAAATACCGGCAGGGTTACGAGAAGCCGGTCCCGTTGGTGCCGGGGCAGGCGACGACCATTGCGTTCGACCTGCGCGACCGGTACCACACGTTCAAGAAGGGGCACCGGATCATGGTGCAGGTGCAGAGCAGCTGGTTTCCCGTCATCGACCGGAATCCAGGGGTGTTCACCAACATCTACCGCGCTCAGCCCGCCGATTACCGGCGGACGACGCAGCGCATCCATCGCTCGCCGGGGCGTGCGTCGCATCTCGTGGTGCATGTGCTCGAGCCGGCTCGCGAGACGGCTCCGTGAGCGCCATGCGCGTCCGGCGCAAGGAAGCCACCCTTGCCGTCGGCGGTGTATCCGATCGTGGCGAGAGTATCGCGCGGGCGTACGACCAGGTGCGCGATCTCATCGTGTGGGGCCGGCTCTCGCCAGGAAGCCGGATCGTCGAAAGCGAAATCGCCGATCATCTTGGCATCAGCCGCACGCCGACCCGCAGCGCGCTGCATCGACTCCAGCAGGAGGGTTACATCACCGCTTTCAGCCGGGGGAAGGAGCGCCGCCTGATCGTCGCTCCGCTCACCCAGGATGACGGGCGGGAGCTTTTTCACATCATCGGACAGATCGAGGGACTCGCGGCTCGATCGACGGCAGAGCTTCCGGCGGAGAAACGCGCCGGCGCCGTCATGCGACTGCGGGCGCTCAACCGCGATCTCGCGCAGGCGGCGCGCGAGACGCGCCCCGATCCGCTGCGAATCTTCGACCTCGACGCGGCATTCCACCGAACGTACGTGGAAAGCGGCGCTGGATTGCGCCTGCTCGTGCTGCACGACGCCATCAAGCCGCAGACCGAGCGCTACATCCGCCTCTATATCAGCGCCCTGGTCGACGAGATCGCGACGTCGGTCGAGGAGCACGACACGATCATCCAGCACATTGCCGATGGCGATCCGTTCGCGGCTCGTCAGGCAGTCGATACGAACTGGAGCAACGCCGCGCTCCGGCTATCGAAGGTGATCGGGGCGCTCGGCGAGCGGGGGAGCTGGTGAATCCGAACCGCCAACTCCCGCGGCTCAAGTAGCGCTGCCGATGCCGAGAAACCGCGGAGCGCGACGGACGGCCCTTGCGGCGTTATGCTCCGCGGTCTTCTGGGCTGCGCCGGCGAACGCGCAGCAGACGGCGCGGCCACCCTCGCTCGAAGAGCTGGATGCGTACATAACGCAGGGAGTCCGGGATTGGCGCATTCCCGGCCTGGCCATCGCGGTCGTGAAGGACGATAGCGTCGTCTTCGTGAAGGGCTATGGGGTGCGTGAGCTCGGGAAGCCCGACGCGGTGAACGCCGCAACGCGCTTTGCGATCGGCTCTACCACCAAGGCAATGACCGCGGTCTCCTTGGGCATGCTCGTGGACGAGGGGAAGGTGCGCTGGGACGAGCCGGTCATCACCTACCTCCCAAGCTTCCGGGTCGGCGACCCGTACGTCACGCGCGAGCTCACGGTCCGCGATCTCCTCACGCACCGCGGTGGATTGGGCAACGCCGATCAACTCTGGGCAAGCGCGGACTTTTCGACCGAGGAAATCACGCGACGGCTGGCGACGCTCGCACCAGCGTATTCCCTGCGGTCGCGGTTCATCTACCAGAACATCATGTACGCCGTCGCCGGTGAGGTCATCGAGTCGGCGTCCGGAGTTCCCTGGGCCACGTTCGTCCGCACGCGCATCTTCGCGCCGCTTGGCATGACGGGTACCGAGGCTACACTCGCCGCCCTCGAAGCGCAGCCGAACGTCGCCACGCCGCACATGGAGCTCGCCGGCACGATCCGCCCGGTCGGGAACCGCCCAGTTGACGCCATCGCACCAGCGGGATCGGTGTGGTCGAGCGTTGCCGACATGGCAAAATGGGCACGCTTCATCCTCGACACCGGCCGCGTTGGTGGAAAGCGCCTCCTGAGTGAGGCGTCCTTCCGAGAGATTCTCTCGCCGCAAGTCATCGCGCCCCGCGACATGTACTCCACCACGACGCTTGTTCGCCCACATTTCTTCACGTACGGACTTGGCTGGTTTCTCCACGACTACCAGGGTGAGGCGGTGGCAATGCACACGGGGAGCATCGATGGAATGAGTGCGATCATCGGCCTTCTTCCGGAACGGCGTCTGGGCGTGTACGTGCTGGCGAACCTGGACCACGCAGAGCTCCGCCACGCCCTGATGTATCGCGTGTTCGATATGTACAGCGGCAACCCCTCGCGCGACTGGAGCAAGGAGCTGCTCTCGCTCTATCGCCGGCTCGAGAGCGAGGCGGATTCCGCTCGGCGGCAACAGGACCAGCGCCGCGTCGCCAACACCCAGCCGAGTCTCCCGCTCGACCGCTATGCAGGTACGTACGCCAACCAGACTTACGGCAACGTCGTCGTGACGGTGCGGCAAAGTGCGCTGCACTTCGCGTTTGGGCGAGGGCGCGTGGGCGGATTGACGCATTGGCACTACGACACGTTCCAGGCTCGGTGGGACGACGAGCGAATACAGCCGTCGCCGATCGTCTTCACCCCCGATGGCGTGGGAGGAGTGAGCTCGGTGCGCGCTTTCGGCATCACGTTCCCACGTGCTCCCTCGCGATGACATCTCCTCGACGTCCAGGCTTGCCTTCTCCCAATGAGCGGGCCGAGCCATCCACGAGCTCCCTGTCTCGCACTCTCGGCCTCCGCGACCTCGTTCTCATCGTCGTTGGCACGGTCATCGGGTCCGGGATTTTCCTGGTTCCGAGTATGGTGCTCCGGCAGACCGGAGGGGACGCAAGGGTCGCGCTCCTGGTATGGATGGTTGCTGGCGTGCTCTCGCTCCTCGGCGCGCTTACGTACGCCGAGATGGGAGCGGCGAAGCCCGACGCCGGCGGTCTCTATGTGTACATCCGTGACGCCTTCGGCCCGCTGCCCGCCTTTCTGTATGGATGGACCGCGTTCTTCGTGATCGCCAGCGGTTCGGTGGCGACGCTCGCGGTCGCCTTCACGGCATATCTCCGCCAGCTCGTTCCGGTGTCGCCCGTGGCGGCGAAGGTGATAGCGGTCGTCATCATCGCGCTCATTGCAGCGGTGAACGTCCGCGGGGTCCGGCAAGCCGCAAACGTGCAGAACGTCTCGACCGCGATCAAGGCCGGGGCGATCGTCGTCATGAGCGTTCTCCTCCTCGCGTTAGGCGAAGGAGCGAGCGCGGCAGCGTCTCCGGACGTCGCCAGCCCAGCGGGCATATCTCTCGTTTCCGGGGTCGGCCTCGCGATGATCGCAGTGCTGTGGGCCTATGAGGGATGGCAGTACGCGACCTTCTCCGCCGGCGAGACGGTCGATCCGCAACGGACCTTTCCCCGCGCGATCGTGCTCGGCACGGTATTGCTGATCGCCATCTATCTCTTGGCGAACGTCGCCTATGTCGCGGCGCTCGGCACGACGGGCGTAATGGCGAGTGAGCGAGTGGCGGCGGACGCCGTGAGCGCGGTTCTGGGACCGGCGGCCGGCAAGGTGATCGCGGCCGTGATTCTCGTGTCGATGTTCAGCGCGGCGAACGGCGTCACGCTGACGGCGCCCCGACTCTATTTCTCGATGGCGCGCGACCGGGTGTTCTTCGCGAAGCTCGCCGAGGTCCACCCGCGCTTCGGCACGCCAGCGTTGGCGATCGTCGCCAGCTCGGTGTGGGCAATGCTCCTCGCCGTGACGGGGACGTTCGAGCAACTATTGACGTATGTCGTCTTCATCGGCTGGATCTTCTACGCGCTCGGCGGCTTGGCGATCTTCGCCTACCGGCGCAGGCAGCCCGGCATGCCCCGCCCGTTTCGTACGCCCGGCTATCCGCTGACGCCGGTGCTGTTCGTTGCTTCGGCGGCGGCGATCGTGCTCAACACGATCGTGAGTCAACCCGGCCGGGCGGCGCTCGGGATCGGGTTGGTGCTGCTTGGCGTGCCGGCGTTCTACATCTGGCGCGGCCGTGAAGCCGCCGTCAGGCGACCGCGTGACTGACACGATCGAAAAGCTCTTCCCCGCGGACGTGCGCCGTGCGTTGGTCGAGCTCCGGCACGCGATCCATCAGGATCCAGAGCTGGCCTTTCAGGAAGAGCGCACCGCGATCCGGCTGGAGCGGGCATTGGCCGCGCTCCGTCCGAAACGACTCGATCGAGTCGCCGGGACCGGCGTCGTCGCGCGGGTGGCGGGGCGCGATCCGCGCGCGCCCGTGGTGGCGATACGTGGCGACATCGACGCACTTCCCATCCACGAGAACACCGGCCTCGCGTTCTCCTCCGGGAACGCAGGGATTATGCACGCCTGTGGGCACGACGTGCATGCGACGTGGGCTGTGGGCGCCGCGTACCTGCTCAGCCAGCGTCCTGCCCTGGGAGACGTGCTGGTTGTGCTGCAGCCAGCGGAGGAGATCGGGAAGGGAGCGCAAGCGGTAATGGAGAGCGGCGCTCTCGAAGGCGTGTCGGCGATTTTTGGAGGCCACGTGGACCGGCGCTTTCCGGTAGGCACGGTGGTGGCGGAAGCCGGACCGCTCGCGGCGTCAGCCGACACCTTCCACATCGAGCTCGTGGGAAGCGGTGCGCACGCTGCACGCCCCCATGAAGCCGCGGATCCCATCGTGGGCGCCGCCGCGCTGATCGGTGCGCTGCAGACCATCGTGTCGCGCCGCCTGGATCCATCGCGTGCGGCCGTGGTGACGGTCGGGACGATCAACGCCGGGAGCGCGCCGAACGTGATTCCGGACCGGGCCACGATGACGGGAACGCTGCGCGCGACGGATCCGGACACGCGGCGGCTGCTGCACGATGAAGTCAGGCGCATCGCGGAGGCAGTTGCGGTGGCTCACCGTCTGAAGGCTGAGGTGACGGTCGAGGCCGGGCCGCCGCCGATCGTCAATCCTGTCGAGGCAGTGAGCTGGGCGCGAAGCGCGGCGATCTCATTGCTCGGACCGGATGCCGTCGTTCCACTCGCCTTCGTGAACCTCGCCGGGGAAGACTTCGCATATTACATGGAACGAATACCCGGCTGCTTTCTACGGGTCGGGGCTCGTGAGGCAGGCACTGACGCGATTCCCGCCCACACGCCGCGCTTCTACGCCGCAGATGAAAGCATCTTCGTCGGCGCCGCGGTGCTGGCGGAGACCGCGCGCATGGCGTCGGGCGCGTTAGCTGGAAGGTCAGCTGCGATAACTGCGTGAGACCGACCAGGAGCTCACTGAAAACGGACGCCTCCCAGCCGATGGCTGCTGGCTGCTGGCTGCTGGCTGCTGTCGGCGCTTGCGATGGCGGTTGTGTCCCGGCCCGGGATGGGTTATTATTATTCAGGCGACACGCGTAACCGAATAAAAAGGAACGCGGACATTATCGAGACTAGGGCCTGCCGGGTTTCTCGCGCAGTCCCTTTTTTCATTCCGCTAGTCGTTCGAAGCTGACGCAAGTCGGCTGATGAGTCGGCGGAGCCCACCGTGAGGGTCAGGATCACGACACGTTGTAGTCGGCACGTACGGCATACCGGACTCCGACAGCAACAAAACAACACAGGAGTATCGAATGCGTACGACCGGCACAGTGAAGTGGTTCAACGACGACAAGGGCTTTGGTTTCATCACGCCCGAAGACGGTTCCAAGGACTGCTTCGTTCATCACTCGGCTATTCAGGGCAACGGCTTCAAGTCGTTGGCTGAAGGCGAGCGCGTAGAGTTCGACGTGGTTCAGGGCCAGAAAGGTCCCGCCGCGGAGAACGTCGCGAAGCTCGGCCGCTAAAGCCAAGCTGACTCGCTGACCGGCCTAACCGCCGGTTCTGCCGAGGGTTGAAGGGAAGGCCGGCTCGAGAAATCGAGCCGGCCTTTTTGCGTCCGGCACTCCCGCCTTGACATATCAAGGAAACTTGATATATCATGGTCCATGGCAACCGTGACCGCAGGCCACATCGACCAGGCAGCCCAGTGGTTTCACGCGCTGTCCGACCCCACCCGGCTGGGCATCGTCATGCGCCTGACGGGCGGCGAGCGGTGCGTGTGCGAGCTGACCGACGCGCTGGACGCAGCGCAGTCGCGCCTCTCGTTCCACCTGCGGGTGCTGAAGGACGCGGGGCTGATCCTCGACCGCCGCGCCGGTCGCTGGGTGCACTACTCGCTGAACCGCGAGGCGCTCGAGGGAGCCGGGCAATTTCTGGCTTCTATCAAGCCGAAGCGGCGTCTGAAGGTCGAGTGCTGTGGATGAGAACAACGGCGAGCAGCGAGCAGCGAGCAGCGAGCAGCCAGCAGCCAAAAGCAGGTCTGCAGTTCCCAGTCACTAATCACCGGTCACTAGTCACATATTTCTTTCGGAGAACACCATGCCTACCGCCTCAACACCGGCAGACGTAAAGCAGGAAGTAAAGGAGCGCTACGGCCGCGTAGCCAAGGCCGTCGCCGAGGGCACCACTACCGACGACGCCGGCTGCTGCTCGAGCGCATGCTGCGGGTCCGCCACGGAGTCGTACGATCCCATTACCTCCAACCTGTACGATGAAGGCGAGAAGGCCGGTGTGCCCGCCGAGGCGCTGCTCGCTTCGCTCGGCTGCGGCAACCCGACGGCGCTCGCCCAGCTCAATGAAGGCGAGACGGTGCTCGACCTCGGCTCGGGCGGCGGCATCGACGTGCTGCTGTCGGCCAAGCGTGTCGGACGGGCGGGGAAGGTGTACGGCCTCGACATGACCGACGAGATGCTCGCGCTCGCCAACGAGAACAAGCGGCGCGCCGGCGCGACCAACGTCGAGTTCCTCAAGGGCGAGATCGAGAACATCCCGCTGCCCGATGCGTCCGTGGACGTGATCATCTCCAATTGCGTGATCAACCTCTCCGCGGACAAGGGACGCGTGCTGTGCGAGGCGTTCAGAGTGCTGAAGCCGGGCGGGCGGTTCGCGGTGTCGGACGTGGTCGTGCGCGGTCCTGTGCCCGCGGCAATCAAGCGGAGCATGGAGCTGTGGATCGGCTGCGTCGCGGGCGCGCTTGAAGAGAGCGAGTACACCGCGCTGCTCGGCGCGGCGGGCTTCGAGCGGATCGACATCGAGCCGACCCGCATCTACAAGGCGGAGGACGCGGCCGCGTTCCTGGCGAACGCGGTGAAGGACGTGGCGGTCGTCGCGCGCGAGATCGACGGGAAGTTTCTCAGTGCATTCGTGCGCGCGACGAAGCCGCTCGCGAGCTGAGCGAGCCGGATCGGCAGACGTCGCGTTACGCGCTGATCTCCGACCTCCACGCCAATCTTCCGGCGCTGGAAGCCGTGCTCCGTCACATCGGCGGAGCACGGCCTGTCACAGCTACATACCACATCGGCGATCTCGTCGGCTACGCGCCGTGGCCCAATGAGACCGTCGCGCTTCTGCGGGAGCGCGGGATTCAGGGAGTGGCCGGCAATTACGACTCCACCGTCGCAGCAGGCTACAAGCACTGCGGCTGCAAGTACGAGGACGCCGAGCAGGAGCGGCTATCGCACGTCTCGTTCGAGTGGACCAGGGAAAACACGTCGACGGAGACTAGGAGACTGCTCGGGGAGCTCCCGTTCCGGCTGGACGTGCGATCGTCCGGCGGCCACGCAGGCGGCGCGACGCTCACCCTCGTGCACGGCACGCCCGTCCTCAACACCGTGTACTGGACCGAGGACCGCCCGAACGATTTCTGCCGGAAGATGGCGGCGCTCGCGGGATTGAAGGCCGGAGACGTGATCGCCTTCGGCCACACGCACAAGCCGTGGCATCGGGAGATCGACGGGATCCATTTCGTGAACACGGGGAGCGTCGGGCGACCGAAGGACAAGGATCCGCGCGCATGCTACGTCACCGTGGATCTCGCGGGATCGGCTCCCGCGGTGGATTTTATTCGCGTGGATTACGACGTCGAGCTGGCCGCGCGCGGAATCGTGAACGCCGGGCTCCCGCGGGAGTTCGCGGACCTGCTGCGCACCGGCTGACCCGCCCGCACAGATCGCCATGCCCATGACGCAGGTGAGCAGGGGCATCCGGACAGCGCAGGTCGGTGTGCTCATAAACGCCGCGCTCGCGGTGACGAAGCTCGTAGCGGGGGTCGTCGGGAACACGTACGCGCTGATCGCCGACGCGGTCGAATCCACGGCGGACATCTTTTCGTCGCTCGTCGTGTGGGGCGGTCTGCACGTCTCCGGCCGCGTGCCGGACGACGACTATCCCTTCGGCTACGGCAAGGCGGAGGCGCTTGCCGCGGCGGTTGTCTCTCTCATGCTGCTCGGTGCCGCGATCGGCATCGCGTACCAGGCGGTGAGCGAGATCCGCACGCCGCACAACACGCCCGCCCCGTGGACCCTCGCGGTCCTGGTGGGCGTGATCGTGACCAAGCTCGTGCTCGCGCGGCGGGTGCGCGCCGTGGGTGTCGACATCGGCAGCAGGGCGGTGGAGGCCGACGCATCGCACCACCTGAGCGACACGATCACCTCGGCGGCCGCCTTCGTGGGCATCGCGATCGCTCTCTGGGGCGGTGAGGGCTGGGAGTCCGCTGACGACTGGGCCGCGCTGATGGCGACCGGAGTCATCGCGTACAACGGCCAGCACATGTTGCGGTCCGCGCTGCGCGATCTGATGGACCGCATGCCGGGCGCGGAGATTGTGGATCCCGTACGCCGCGCCGCGCAAAGTGTCCCGGGCGTGCTGGCGACGGAAAAACTTGCGGTGCGCAGAACGGGCATGACCTACCGGGTCACGTTACACGTGCAGACCGAGCCATCGCTCCCCATTCGCGAGGCACACATCGTCGGCGGGATGGTGAAGAGCGCGATCCGGGCGGCGGTTCCGCGGGTGGATTCAGTACTCGTGCATTTGGAGCCGTACGAATGACCGCATCTATTCAGGTATCAGGCATGAGGTATTAGAAGGCGGAGTGCAGTCACTAATACCTATTACCTATTACCTCGCTATCTGCACCTCCCCCCTCCCCAATCCCTGAAGGTTTCCCTCGCGACGGGCACGAATTCCCACTGATACAGACCGTCGCCCAGCGAGAGCTTGATCACCCCCGTCGCACCGGCGAGCACTTCGCTGTTGGGCTGCCCCCGGCGTGGACGGTATGGCTTGAACCCGCCGGTCCCCACCACGAACTGGCGCACCCCCCGCTGCTCGTCGCGCGTCCCCGCAGGGTTCATCGGCGCAAAGCGCTCGTAATTGTGATCGTGCCCGGCCAGCGCTAGCTCCACCCCCGCCTCGTAGAGGATCTGCCAGATCGCGGACATGCGTCTCTCGGAGCCGTGCGGTCCGGAGCTGAAGCGGGGGTGGTGCGCGATCGCGATCTCGCATCTGCCGGAGCGACCGGCGAGCTGCGCGCGCAGCCAGACTGCCTGCTCGGATTCGGCGCCCACCGCGATGTTCGTGTTGAGCATCAGGATCAGCCACTCGCCCAGCTCGAAGCTGTAAAACCCCTTGCCGCGGGGGCCTGCGCGCTCGCCGAAGTACGCGAAGTACGGCGCGGCGCCGGTCGATCGGTAATCGTGATTGCCGGGTACCGGGAAGGTGCGCGCACGGTGCCGGCCCCACGTCGGGCCGTAACAGGCGCGAAATTCGTCTGCGGTTCCGTTCGGGTAAACATTGTCCCCGGCGGTGAACACCGTGCCGGGAATCCGGTCGAGCAGGGCAGCGGTGGCTTCATCTCCGGTAGCGTTGCACGATGCGATGTCGCCCGCACCCACGAGCACTTCTGCGCCCATCAGAGGCGTGAGCGGTGGTGTCGGGTTGGCGCCTTCGGTCACCGTCCGGCCGGGGCGCTCGTTGCAGGCGGCTAGCAGCGCGAGCGCGGCTCCGCAGGCGAGCGCCACGCGGGTCCACGGCCGGGCGGAAACGACTAACTTTGGCATCGTCTACCCTCAACCCATCGAGCCATGATGATCAGCAAAGAAACCGTTGACGCGCTGAATGCACAGGTGGGGCACGAGTTCGGCGCGTCTTTGCAGTACGTAGCCATCTCCTCGTACTTCTCCCAGGAAGGCCTGCCCGAGCTGGCGCACCATTTCCAGCTCCAGTCCGACGAAGAGCGCGTGCATGCGATGAAGATCGTCCAGTATATCGTGGACGCGGACGGAGCGCTCAAGATCCCGTCGATTCCCGCCCCGCGCGCGGGCTTCAAGTCGGCCGAGGAGGCCGTGCAGCTCTCGTTGGACTGGGAGCTCAAGGTCACCAAGCAGATCAACGACCTCATGGATCTCGCCATCAAGCAGAACGAGCACCTGACGCGCAACTTTCTCGAATGGTTCGTGAACGAGCAGCTCGAGGAAGTGTCCAGCATGGACATGCTCCTGCGGATGATCCGCCGGGCGGGTGAGCAGGGGCTGATGTTCGTCGAGAGCCATCTGGCGCGGAAGATTCACGGCGGAGCGGTGGAAGCGGGAGCCTGATTCCGGGAACTGGCAGGAACGGCGACCGGCCGCCCACGTGACGATCTTCGCGGCCGCTCTCGCGGTCGTCGTCGGCATCTCCATGGGACTGCTCGGCGCCGGTGGCTCGGTGCTCACGGTCCCGATTTTCGTGTACGTGCTTGGCGTCGGCGCGAAGCCCGCGATCGCGATGAGCCTCGGAGTGGTCGGCGCGACCGCGCTCGTCGCCGCGCTGTCGCACCTGCGCGGGAGATTCGTGTCGTTCCGCGTCGCGGCGATCTTCGGGCCCGCGGCCATGGTGGGCGCGTATTTCGGCGCCACGCTCGCGACGTACCTCTCGGGCAGGACCCAGCTGATCGGCTTCGCGGTCGTGCTGCTGACGTCGGCGGCGCTCATGCTCCGGAACGCGCGCACAGAGCCCCCGGAGAGCGCGACTCTCGGAGTGCCGCACCTCGACGCGCGCGCCGCGATTCTGCTCGTGCTGCAGGGCTTCGGCGTCGGCGTGCTCACCGCGATCATCGGCGTGGGGGGAGGATTCATCATCGTGCCCGCGCTGGTGCTGATCGCGGGGCTGCCTATGCGGGTCGCGGTCGGAACGTCGCTCGTGATCATCGGGATGAACGCGCTGAGCGGGTTCGCGGGCTATCTCGGGCGCACGGAGATCGACTGGGAGCTGGTCGGAACGTTCACCGCTCTCGCCGCTGCCGGAACCGTTGCCGGCTCGTTCTGGTCGCGGCGCGTGCCGCAGGCGCGGCTCAAGCAGATGTTCGCGTACGTGCTCGTCGCGGTCGCGCTGTACGTGTTGTACCGCACTGTGTTCGTGGATCCAGCCACGGCTTCCGCATGACGGACGTCGCTCATCCGCCGGAGACGCTCGAGGGTTGGTATGCGCTGCACCAGGTACTGCGCGTCGCGCCGGGGGGAACGGCCGGCCGCGCCGATTTGGCGCGGACTCTGGCCGCGAGCGTCGCGAAGCTCGGGAAACCGGAAGGTGGATGGAGCGAGCTAGTGGAGCTCGTCACCGGCGAGGGAGATTTTCTCATCGTGCACTTTCGCCCTTCGTTTGACGACCTGGCGCACGTCCGCGCGCAGATGCGTGCGGACGCAGCGTTCGGCGAGCTGGACGAAACGTATTCGATGGTGAGTGTCGCCGAGGCGGGGCTGTACCACATCACCGCAGAGCTGGCGCGCGAGGCCGCGGGGCGTGGGGGGCGCGTCGGTGATGACGGGTATCGCGCTGATCTGGAGAGGCGGAGCGAGGCGGAGCGCTCGAGCGAGCACGTGCAGCGCCGGCTGTATCCGGCGGTCCCGGCGGACATGCCGTACGTGTGCTTTTATCCGATGTCCAAGCGGCGCGAGCCGGGGCAGAACTGGTACGCGCTGACGCTCGACGAGCGCAGCAGGCTGATGCGGTCGCACGGCGAGACCGGGCGGCGGTATGCGGGTCGGATCCAGCAGGTGATCACCGGCGCGATCGGCTTCGGTGAGTGGGAGTGGGGCGTGACGCTGTTCGCGAAGGACCCGCTCGATTTCAAGAAGCTCGTGACCGACATGCGGTTCGACGAGGTCAGCGCGAAGTACGCCGACTTCGGTCCGTTCTTCGTGGGGAAGCTCGTTCAGCGAGCGGGCATTTAACATCAGCCAGATGCCAGAGAACATCCTGTTTTTGCAGGTCACGCTGCAGGCGCTCTCGTCTCTCGCGATCGCCGGCGGCCTGCTGTACGCCGCTTTCCAGTTTCGGTCCACGCGCGAGGCGCAGCTAGTGGCGAACTTCTCCAAGCTCGTCGAGCTGCAGTACCATCTGCGTCACCTGCGGGTCCAGGACCCGTCGCTGGCGTCGGTGCACCCCCAGGACATCCAGAATCTCCATTCGGACCGCGAGATCCAGGAATATTTTCTCAATCTCATGCAGCTCTCGCTGTTCGAGATTGCTTGGTATGCCCACGACCACAAGCAACTCTCGGACGAATACTACGATTCGTGGGTGAAGCGCATGCGGCAGGTGGCCCGTGAGGAGTCGTTCCAGAAGATGATCCGCAACCCCTCGGTGAAGATCATGCACGACGACTTCGAGACCTACGTGACGAGTCTGGCGGCCTCTGCCATGGACGGGGCGGATTGAGCGCACTGTAGCGCGGGTGTATCTTTAGGGACTGTCCGCGCACGCGGCGGACGGGACGTGGCGCAGCCCGGTAGCGCACCTGAATGGGGTTCAGGGGGCCGCGGGTTCAAATCCCGCCGTCCCGATTGCTGTAAATAGAGTAGTGACAAGAAGTTATCGAGCCAGCGGCCGACCTACGTGTCGGCCGTTTTGGTTCCCGGGTTCCACCCGGGTTCCACGAGCGGTTAGTTCGGCTCTTCCGGATCGCAGACTTTCTCACAGACTTTGACGCCGCGCATGCCCGCACGCCCACGCACTGAGTCCGAACGCCGTACGCGGAAGAGCCGCGTTGATCCCGCCCTGAAGGCAGCGGGCTGGGAGATCGTACCGTTCGATCCGGCCAAGCCGATAGCGTGGTACCGCGAGCACGCCATCGAGGAATACCCGACGTCGCACGGACCTGCCGATTACGCGCTGGTGGTCGACGGGGAGTTGGTCGGTGTAGTCGAAGCCAAGAAGGTTGGACTCGGGCCACAGAGCGTCCTGACACAAGCTGAACGCTACGCCAGGGGGATTCAGAACCGGAAGGCAACCTTCAATGGCTCTGGCGTTCCCTTCCTGTACTCGACCAACGGCGAGGTCCACTGGTTCCAAGACGTCCGACACCAACTGAACCAGTTTCGTCGACTTCCCGGGTTCCACACCCCTGATGCACTCCGGGAAATGTCTACCCGCGACTTCGAGGTGGAATGCGAGTGGTTCACACAGAACCCTAACGAGCACTCGCGGCTACGTCCCTACCAGATCGACGCGAATACGGCCATTGAAGACGCGATCACGCACCGCCGGCGTCAGATGCTCGTCGCGATGGCGACGGGCACGGGCAAGACATTCACGATGGTGAACGAGGTCTACCGCCTGCTGAAGTCGGGCGTCGGTAAGCGGATCTTGTTTCTGGTTGATCGCCGCGCACTTGCTGCGCAGGCGGTGCGGGCATTTGGATCCTTCGAGCCCGAGGTGAACAAGAAGTTC
>JBPCPS010000092.1:0-2624 GCA_050998915.1 Gemmatimonadaceae bacterium | reverse complement strand
TCTGCGCCAGCGCGCGACTCGTTGTAGTGAATAGCCAGCCGGGCCCCTTCGCCCGCGAGCGCCTCCGCGATCGCGCGTCCCACCCTGCGGCCGGCTCCCGTCACCAGGGCAACTTTCCCGCGCAGCTCGATCACGCTCCGCTCACCGTCGCAAGATTTCGGCTCGCCACCAGCCTTTCCTGCCGCTCGAGCCACTCGAGCGGCACCGCCTGCCCGCCGAGCGTGCGGTCGCCGACCGGGCCATGCCAGTCAGAGCCGCCGCTCGGGACAAGCTGGAAGAAATCGCACAGCGCTTCGAGGCTTGCAGCTACGTCCGCGCTGTGGCTCGGGTGCCTCACTTCGAGCCCGTCCAGTCCACACGCTGCGAGCCGCTCGACGCGCTCGCGCGTGCCCGTGTGCGATGGGTGCGCCCATATCGCGATGCCGCCCGCTTCGTGAATGATCCTGATCGCGTCTTCGATCAGGAACGGGGCCTTCGGCATGAACGCGGCGCGCCCCTGCCCGAGATACCGGTCGAAGGCTTCACGTTGATCCTTCACCGCGCCGGACGCGATCAGCGCGCGCGCAACGTGCGGCCGGCCGACGGCGCCGCCGTCCGCCTGCGACAGTACGCTATCGAGTGTGATGGCGACCCCGATCTGGTTGAGACGATCGACGATCGATCGGGCGCGATCGGTTCTCTTCTCGCGCAGCGCGGTGAGCTCGCGCTCCAGCGCCTCGAGGCGGGTGACGTGGAGTCCGAGTACGTGAATCTCGCGGCCGCTCGCATCCTCGTGCGCGCTCAGCTCCACGCCGCGGATGACACGAACCCCGACATCTTTCCCCGCGAGCTCAGCCTCCTCGACACCGGCCACCGTATCGTGGTCCGTCAGTGCGATCGTGTCGAGGCCGGCTGCCTTCGCCGCCTCGACTACCTTGGCGGGGGGGAGAATTCCATCCGACGCGGTGGAGTGAAGGTGGAGGTCGATCTTTGAAAGCGCCGCGCCTGGATGATGCGGACCCGGCCTCACCTTCTGTAGCCGGCCTCCGGAGAGGTGAACCCCGGCTGTGACTGCGCGAACAGCTCCTTCAGCTTCTCATCCGTAAGCTCTGAGAACGATTCTTCGCGCGAGCGCGCGCCGAGCGGCGAGTATCGGCTGACGCGAGTCTCCAACGCGTCACCGGTTCCGCGCGTGAACAAGAGACCGTACTCGTCCTGATCGTACTGGGTGACGAACCCGGACGTGGCAACGCTCCATTCATCTCCGTCGACGCTGATTTTTCGTATTGGCATCAGGCTAGCTCCACTTCCTTGTATATCCTCGCCGCATCCAGAATGCGCTCGGAGGCTGTTTGATGCGCGTCACCAAGCTTCTGTGGTTCCGCCGCTTCGGTGAATTCTATGAAAGCGCCCGGCAGCCCGACCTCCTCGAAAACCCAGAAGTCGCAACCCGCGGCGACATAGTGCGCCTTTCTCGTCTTGAGCTTCTCGAGATATCGCTGCCTATCCGAGAGCGTGACGATCGCGCGATGGATCGTCAACAGGCGCGCCACCTACACCCCGACGTCGCTGAAGTTTTCCAGAGAAGACTTCACGTGTGCCAGGAACTGATCCGCGACTGCGCCATCGATGATGCGATGGTCGAACGACAGAGAGAAATACGCGCACGTCCGTGCAGCAAGTACGCCGTCGCCATCGGGCCCATCCATAACTTTGGCCCGCCGCTCGATCGCGCCTACCCCCAGAATGGCGACTTGCGGCTGGTTGATGATGGGTGTCCCCATTAAAGACCCGAATACTCCGGGGTTCGTGATGGTGAAAGTGCCGTCCTGAACCTCTTCGGGCGACAGCCGCTTGCCGCGTGCACGCGCGGCCAGATCGTTCAACGCCCGCGTGAGACCGGCGAGCGACAGATTATCCGCCTGCTTGATGACCGGGACGATGAGGCCCCAGTCTACCGCCACCGCAATGGCAATGTTGTACTGCTTGCGGTAGATGATGTTATTCCCGGATACCGCGGCATTCATGACCGGGAACTTCTTGAGCCCGTCGATGACGCTCGCAATAACGAACGGAAGGTAGGTAAGGTTTTGGCCCGTTGCAGCGTGGAACTCCGCCTTCTTCGCGGCCCGTATCTTCGACACGCGCGTCAGATCGATCTCCATGAACGACGTCACGTGCGCCGAAGTGCGCCGCGACGCCACCATATGCTCGCTTATCAGCCCGCGCATCTTGGACATCGGCTCGACTACGTCGCCGGGCCACGGCGAGACAGCAGGACCGTGAGCTGCGACGCCGCCCGGAGCGTGCATCGACGCGCCGACTCCGGCGCCCGCTGGCCGCCCCGATTCTATGAAGCCGAGTATGTCCTTCTTGGTGACGCGCCCGGCGATGCCGGTGCCGCGTCCGCGCAGCGAGGCCAGGTCGAGGCCGTGCTCCGCCGCGATCTTTCGGACCAGCGGCGACGACCGCGTCTGCACACGTTCCTCGAACGAGGAGCCGTTGCCGGAAGGCGGGGCGACGGGCGCGGACGGCGGGCGTCCCTGCCCCGGGGCGGCCGTGGGGACGGCCGCCGGGATGGCCACGGCTGCTGCGGCCTGCGCGCTCGGCGCGGCGGCCGCAACAGGCGCCGCATCGGTCGAAGG
>JBPCPS010000004.1:0-3094 GCA_050998915.1 Gemmatimonadaceae bacterium | reverse complement strand
CCCACGCACAAGTGGATCGTGTTCGGCCACCACTTCGCGACGATCGCCGGTCCCGGCCCGCTCGTGGGACCGACGCTCGCCGCCCAGTTCGGCTTCCTCCCGGGCGCGATCTGGATCATCGTCGGCGTCGCCGTGGCCGGCGCGGTGCAGGACATGGTTATCCTCGCCGCCTCCATCCGACGCGACGGCAAATCACTCGGCCGGATGGCGCGCGAGGAGATCGGCCCCGTCGCCGGGACCGCCGCCTTGCTCGCGGTGCTCGGCATCATGATCATCATCGTCGCGGTGCTCGGGCTGGTGGTAGTCAACGCGCTCAAAATCAGCCCATGGGGGACGGCGACCGTCATCTTCACGATGCCCGTGGCGATGTTCGTCGGCGTGTACATGCGGTTCATCCGCCCCGGCCGGATCCTCGAGGCCAGCCTCATCGGCCTCGTCCTGTGCATCCTGGCGGTGTACGCCGGGCAATGGGTCGCCGAGAGCCCCACGCTCGCGCCGATGTTCACCTGGAGCGGCACGACGCTGGCCTGGTCGCTGATGGCGTACGGCTTCGCGGCGGCAGTACTGCCCGTGTGGCTGCTGCTCGCGCCGCGCGACTACATCTCCGCGTTCGTGAAGATCGGAGTCGTCCTCGCGCTCGCGATCGGCGTGCTGCTGCTGCTCCCTCCGCTCAAGATGCCGGCGATCACCCAGTTCACTGACGGCACCGGGCCGATCTTCGCCGGCAAGATCTTCCCCTTCGCATTCGTCACCATTGCATGCGGGGCGATATCGGGTTTCCACTCGCTCGTGGCGTCCGGCACGACGCCCAAGATGATCGAGAACGAGGCCGACGCGCGCATCATCGGATTCGGCGCGATGCTGACCGAATCGCTGGTGGCCATTCTCGCCTTGATCGCGGCGTGCGTGCTCGAGCCCGGGCTGTTCTTCGCGATCAACTCACCCGCGGCCGCCATCGGCACGACCAGCGCCAGCGCGGCGCAGGCAATCTCGTCCTGGGGATTCACGGTATCGCCGGATCAGATCGACGCGCTCACGCGCAACATTCAGGAGCAGACGGTGCTGTCGCGCACCGGCGGCGCGCCGAGCCTCGCCATAGGAATGGCGACCATCTTCTCCAGCGTGCTCGGCGGCCCTAGCGCGATGGCCGTGTGGTACCACTTCGCGATCATGTTCGAGGCGCTATTCGTGCTCACCGTGCTCGACTCCGCGACCCGCATCGGGCGGTTCATCGTGCAGGACATCGGGCGCAACGTCTGGGCGCCCATCGGCCGCACGTCCTGGTATCCGTCCATCATTCTCACGAGCGCGATCTTCGTGGCGATGTGGGGCCACTTTCTGTACCAGGGCGTGATCGACCCACTCGGCGGGATCAACTCGCTCTGGCCGCTGTTCGGGATATCCAACCAGCTGCTCGCAGCGGTGGCGCTGTGCGTCGGGACGACGATCATCATCAAGATGGGCAAGGCGCGGTACGCGTGGACGACGCTCGTGCCGCTCGCCTGGGTCGCCACCGTGACGCTGACCGCGGGATGGATCAAGATCTTCGCGGACGAGCCGAGGCTGGGGTTCCTGTCGCACGCCCGGCTGCTGTCGGAGCAGATCGCGGCGGGGACGCTCCCGGCCGGCGTGACCAGTATGGGCGCGGCGCGGAGCATGGTGTTCAACGATTACCTCAACGCGGCCGTAGCAGGGGCATTCATGACCGCGGTGATCGTGGTGATCATCGCCTCGGCGCATGAATGGTGGAAAGTGCTGAGCGGCCGGAAGATTGCGGTGACCACGGAAGTACCTTTCGATAAGGCCGCATGAGTAACTACGCTGCGTGCTGTGTGCTGCGTTCTTACCTGATTCCTCAGTCCACCACTCCAATGCTTCGATTCGCCTGCCTCGCGGTTCTCCTCGCCTCCCCGCTGTTCGCACAGGTGCCGCTCCCCAGCCCCCCGCCGCTCCCCCCGAGCACCACCACCAAGCCCTTCGACTTCACCATCGCGAACATCATGCGCGGGCCCGAGCTGTACGGCCGCCAGCCGCAGGACGTGGCGTGGTCGGCAGACGGCCGCTGGATCTATTTCCGTTGGGCGGAGCCGGGCGCCGACTGGCGCGAGACGCCGAAGTCGTACCGTGTGCGCGCAGTGCCCGGCTCGAAGCCTGAGCGTGTCCCTCAAGCGCAGCTCGATACCGTGGGTCCTCTCCTTGAATTGGGGACGCTCTCCGCAAGACGGGACCGGAGGGTGGTGGAGTATCAAGGCGACATCTTCGTCATCGATGAAGCGACGGGCAACGTCCGGCGACTCACTGAGACTGTCGTGCGAGAGGGTGATCCCCGATTCAGCGCGGACGGGACGAGAATATTCTTCGTGCGGGAGAACAACGTGTTCTCGGTGGACGCGGGCGGCGGCTCGCTCCGGCAGCATACCGACATCCGCTTCGGCGGGCCGGCGGATTCCGCCCGACGGGCTGATTCCGCGAGAGCGGTAACGCAGCGCGGGTTTCTCGAGACGCAGCAGCGGGAGCTGTTCGAGGCCATCCGCGACCGTGCGCGCGCCGACAGCATCCGGCGCGCAGACTCCGTTTCGACCGCGTCGCGCCGGTTGCAGCCGATCTTCCTGGGAAGAACCGAGCGCATCAGCTCGATGTCGGTCTCGCCGAGGGCCGACGCTCTGATCGTGGTCCTGACATCGCAGCCCGAGGGCGCGCGCATTGCCGGCGTGCCGCAGTACGTGACCGAGTCCGGATATACGGAAGAGCTGCGCCCGCGCACCAAGGTTGGCGACACGCAGGGCCGCTCGCGGGTGGGACTCATCTCGCTCCCGTCCGGCCGCGTCAGCTGGTTGAAGGTCTTCGCCGGCGATACCACGCTCGGCTTTACGCGCGATATCGGATGGAACAGGCCCGGTACGCAAGGGCTGTTCTTCTCGAGAAGCTTCGACAACAAGACGCGAATCATTCAGACGATTGACGCGTCGGGCACCGTGCGAGCGGTGGACGTGTTGCGCGACAGCGCCTGGGTCGGAGGTCCCTGCTCCGACTGTGTGGGGTGGTACGACGAGGGGCGCCGGATCTGGTTCGTATCGGAGGCTGACGGGTATGC
>JBPCPS010000223.1:0-6987 GCA_050998915.1 Gemmatimonadaceae bacterium | reverse complement strand
GTTCTGCACCGTCGAGCCGAACGTCGGGATGGTCGAAGTCCCCGATACGCGGCTCCAGCAGCTCACTGAGATCGTCAAGCCGAAGCGAACCGTACCCGCAGCAGTTCAGTTCGTGGACACAGCGGGCTTGGTGAGAGGAGCGGCCGAAGGAGAAGGGATTGGCAACAAGTTCATAGCGAACATCGGCGAGACCGACGCCATCGTGCACGTCGTCCGCTGCTTCGAAGACGAAGACGTCACGCACGTCATGGGATCCGTGGATCCCGTCCGCGACCGTGAAGTCATCGAGTTCGAGCTGGCGCTCGCTGACCTGGGCACCGTCGAGAAGCGGCTGGATCGCACGGCGCGCTCCGCCAAATCCGGAGAGAAAGAGGCGGTCGCGGAGCTGCCGGTCCTCAAGCGTGCTTTTGATTTCCTGAAGGACGGCCGCGGGCTATGGGAGGCGAATCTCTCCGCAGAAGAGCGAGCGATGCTCGCCCCGCTCAGCCTGCTTACGGCGAAGCCGGTGCTGTACGCCGCCAACGTCACCGACCACGAGCTGTCCGGCGACGAAGGACCGCACCTGAAAGCGTTGCGCCAGGCGATCCTGAAGAGCGGCGAGCACGCGCAGGTCGTCCCCTTTTCTGCGCGCATCGAGGCCGAGCTCGCTCAGCTCGCCCCGGAAGATCGCGCGGAGTTCCTCCAGTCGCTTGGTCTGCACTCAGCGGGCTTGGACCGTCTCATCCAGGCCAGCTACGAGCTCCTTGGCCTCCAAACGTACTTTACCGCCGGCGAGCAGGAGGTCCGGGCCTGGACCATCCATCGCGGCGACACGGCACCGAAGGCCGCGGGCGTGATTCACACTGATTTCGAGCGTGGATTCATCCGCGCCGAAACCGTGAGCCTGGCTGATTTCCTCTCCAGCGGTGGGCTCAAGGAGGCGCGGGACAAGGGTCTCGTGCGCGCCGAAGGAAAGGAATACGTCGTCCAGGACGGCGACGTGATGCTGTTTCGCTTCAACGTCTGACCGGCGTGGGCCGTAACGCTACAAAACAAGCACATTGAGCAACGTGCGCGACCGGACACATGCAGTCATGAACCGATTTCCCTTGTACGCACTGTTCCTGTGCCTGGCATTGGCGCAGGTGAGCGTCGATGCGCAGGAGTCTGGCGCTCTCCAGGACAGCCTCGCGACCGGCAAGCCGCGTGTCTTCATTGACTGCGACGAATGCGACGATGATTTCCTGAGAAGCGAAATCGTATGGGGCGATCACGTTCGGGACCGGGCGGTGGCGGACGTGCACGTACTGGTGACTTCACAGCGGACAGGGTCGGGGGGGCGGCAGTACACGGCCAACTTCATGGGCTTGCGCGAATACAGCGGCAAACAGGATACGCTGTCGTATTCCGCACGGGTGGCGGAATCGTCCGACGTGACGCGTCGTGGCATCGCCGGACTGCTCAAGCTCGGCCTCGTCAGGTACGCCGCCCGGTCCGCGATCGCGCAGACGCTGACCATTACGGCCCGGACCGATGGGTCAGTGGCTGCGGCGCGTCCGGCCCGCGACCCATGGAACCTGTGGGTGTTCCGCACGTCGGCGCGCGGGTTTTTCAATGGCGAGAAAACGACCAAATTCGCCAACATGTCGAGCAGCGTTTCCGCCAACAGAATCTCGAACGCCTGGAAGACGAACTTCGGCGTCAACCTGAATTACAATGAGAGCAAGTTCACGTTTACGGACGGGCGCAAATTCAACAATTACAGTAGAGGCTATGGCGCAACCAGTCTGATCGTCAAGAGCCTCGGCCCCCAATGGTCCGCCGGACAGCGCTCTTCGGTTTCGTCGTCCACATTCCTCAACCAGGAACTGGCGGCGCGCTTGGCGCCGGCAATCGAATACAACTTCTTCCCGTACTCGGAATCCACGCGCCGGCAGTTCACGGTCCAGTACTCCGCGGGGGTCAATCACTTCCGGTACGAGGACACGACCATCTACAACCAGATAGAGGAGACGCGCGGAGACCAGGCGTTGATCGCTTCCTACGACGTAAAGCAGCCCTGGGGATCGGTCAACGCGTCCTTCGAAGCAGCCGCATACATGCATGATTTCACCAAGAACCGGCTCGTATTTTTCACCAACCTGGATTGGAGACTCATCAAGGGCCTGTCCGTCAGCCTCTCGGGGAATGCATCCCTGATCAGGGACCAGCTGCATATTGCCGGTGGGCAGCTCTCCGACGAAGAGGTCCTGCTGCGCCGGCGTCAGTTGGCGACCTCCTATCGGTACTTTGCCTCTGTCGGCCTGAACTATTCGTTCGGCTCCATCTACAGCAATATTGTGAACTCCCGTTTCGGGGGAAGCAGCGGCGGCGGGACCGTCTTCTTCTTTTAACGCGCAAGGTCACGCTCACCTCACGCTCGGCATCCTGGCGCCGCCCGGCGTTTCCGCCCCGTGGGACAGTGAAACGGGTCTTTCGACGCCGCGACGATGATCTTCAAGCGGCTATTGGGTTTCGGAGGGATGGCAGGCCCGGCAGTATTCGCGTCCGTAGTCATAGCGGCCGCCATGCTTCGATCGAACTACAGCCACCTCACGAGCTTCATCAGCGAGCTCGGAGCGTCTGGATCGCCGCACGCGGCGCTCATGAACTACGGCGGGTTTATCGGAGGTGGATTGCTCTTCGTCCTCTTCGCCGTGGCATTGGCTCTCAGTTTGCCGCGAAGGCCTCTCGTAGTGCTCGGTAGTGGGCTGGTCACTGCCTTCGGCCTCAGCCTGGTCGCATCAGGCGCGTTTCCTTGCGACCCGGGGTGTCCGTTTCCCGGCGGCACGATCGAGAACCAGATTCACAATAGCATCGGCCATATCACCAACATCAGTCTCATCGTCGCCACCGGCATCTTTGGGATTGCATTCGGCCGGATTGCTGCGTGGCGGCGCTTCGCGAAGTACTCGCTGCTCACGAGCGCATGTGCAGCCGTGTTCATGACGGCACTTGTGACATCTCTCGACACGCGCGCACTGACTGGACTGTGGCAACGCCTGCTGCTCGCGACGTTTTTTCTCTGGTGCGGCGTCCTGGGGACCGCGCTCTATCGTGGTCGGGGGCAGGCGCCTCCGCCGTCCAACTAGGAGCGGGACCGGCTTCGCGGCGTTGCAGTCGCCGGTCCCGAATACGTCGTTCAGGACGGCGACGTGATGCTGTTCAGATTCAATGTCTAGCCTTCGAGCGGAATCGGACTGCGCGCGAGGCAACGGGTTCCCCGCACACGCCTCGATCCGACCGCCATTCACGCGGACTTGGACGGCGCAGTCCTAGCTGTCCATTCCCGCGCAGCGGCCAATGTGGCAGACAATCCGCGCACCGAATCCGCCTTCCACCTGCAGCGCACCCTGAGGTACCCCTTCTAACCGTGGCCCCTGCGGGCTCCTGACGGTGTGTTTTTCTATCTATAGGATAGGATTCCCTCGGATGCTCAGGAGTATACGGCATGCGCGCTACCCGGATCCCCATTGGACTGCTCGTCGCAATGCTCGCGCTGACCTCGTGTGACGGCACGCTGCCTCAGGAGCCTGCGCCGCCCGCCGTGCTGAAGCTCGAGCCAGTAACGCCCGTGAGCGCCACGGGTCTCGTCGGCGAGGAGCTCGCTGTGGCCCCGGTCGTCCGCGTCGCGCGGGCGGACGGGCTTCCCGCGAAGGGCATCCCGGTCTCATTTGTGGCCAGCGGCAGCGGCTCTGTTGGCAGCGCCACCGTGATGACGGATGCCGCTGGCCGGGCGACTCCAGGCAGCTGGCGGCTCGGGCCGGGCGCTGGGCCGCAGGAGCTCACCGCCCGTGCGGCCGAACAGTCCCTGGTATTCCATGCCGACGCGCAGCCGGGCCCGATCACCACCCTCACCGTCGTCGGTGGCAACTATCAGTGGGCCGCGGGCGGTATGCCGCTAACGGAGGCACTCCGGGTCAAGGCGACCGACCGCTACGGAAACGTCGTGACCGGCGCAGAAGTCACATTCGCGGTGGTCGATGGCGGCGGATCGCTCGAGCCGCTCGCGGCGACTACGGGTTCGGATGGAATCGCGGAGTCGAGGTGGACTCTGGGAACAACCGCGGGCTGGCAGCGCGTACGAGCGCAGAAGGGCGAGGACGTAATCGCGCAATTCACAGCCCGGGCCTGCGCGCTCACCCAGTGCAACTTCGAGCTGGCCTATGTGTTGAATGGCAACATCATGGTGATCGACGTAGCCACGGGCGCCACGCGGCAGCTCACGAATAACGGCGAGAGCTACGATCCGGCATGGTCACCGGATGGTGAACGCATCGCATTCGCACGCTACATCCTCGGCGACGAACCGCGATGGAGCGTCTACGTAATGAATTCGGATGGCACCGGCGTGAGGCGGGTGACCGGGCCCGGATTCCGTTCGCCGACCTGGTCGCCGCAGGGCGACGCCCTTGCCTTCTCTGGTGGCGGCGGGATCTACGTGCAGGAGCTGAGCGAAGGGAGCGTGATGCGGCAGGTGGCAGCATCAGGCTTCGAGCCCGCCTGGTCGCCCGACGGCAGCCGCATCGCATTCATCCATGGAATTCTGATCGGCAGTGACGACTACTATTCACTGCGGCTCGTGAACCTCGACGGCAGCGGTCTGACCGAGATCACGCCGCTCACATGGCTCTTTACGACAGGCCCCAGCTGGGCTCCGGACGGCACGCGCATCGCCTTCTCGCAGAACTGGGATATTTCCGTGATCCGCGCAGATGGCACGGGCCGGACCCAGCTCACCGGCCCTGCACTCGGTCCGACCACGCACGCGATGGCCCGTTTCCCGGCGTGGTCGCCGGACGGAACTCGCATCGCTTACGGGGGATCCGGTGGCATCATGACGATCCCCGCGAGCGGAGGCCCGTCGACGCCCGTGACCTCGGGGCAGTCGCCGTCGTGGCGGCCGCGATAAGGGCTGCGGGTCAGCGGCCGCCGAGCAGAGGCAGCCTAGCGAAACGCGGGTCGCGGTGCAGCTCGGCGAACATCGGAGTGAAGATGTAGTGGCGCCACGTGTTCTCCTCGATCGAGCGCTCGAGCCAGGGGAACGCCTTGTCATAGTCGCGCAGCCCGGCGTACACGACCGCGATACCGAACGCGCCATCGCTGCGGCGACGGCCAGTGAGCAGGTCCTCGAGGATCTCACGCGCCTGGGCGCTGTCGCCGGACCGCGCGAGCGCGTAGCCCAGAAACGCGAGGCCGGCACGCGCTTGCGTCCGCTCGACGCTCCACCGCAGCTCCGCGAGCGCCTCGGGCCACATACCGAGCGTGATGTAGCACTGCCCCATGATCACGTCCACGACTCCCGCGGGCGGCGTCAATGACTTCAGCGGGCGCAACAGCTCGATCGCCTCATTGCAGCGTCCGTTCGTGTTGAGCGCGAGCGCCATTTCCACGACGGCGAGGTACGAGTAGGGATCGGCGTCGAGCCCACGGCGCGATGCGGCGAGCTGCTCGGCAGGCCGGCGGGTCTCCATGTAGAGCCGTGCGAGTCGCTCATAGCCGTGGCTGACGGAGGGATCGAGCGCGATGGCCCGGTTCAGCGACGCTTCCGCCGCGGGCCAGTCGCGCTTCATCTGGAGTGCCCATCCGAGCGCGGAATGGCTGTCGGCGAGAGAGTCGTCGAGCTGGACGGCACGGCGAGCAGCGCCCTCGGCACGCTGAAGCCAGGTGTGGTAATCGGAGTCCGTAAACGCGAGGTTCAAGTAGAGCGGCACGAGCGCCGCCCACGCCGCGGCGAAGCCGGAGTCCGCCGCGATCGCGCGCTCGAGATAATCGATCCCCTCCCGCCGATTCTGCTCCCCGCGAAGCATCGCCGGATTCCGGCCGCGCAGGTACAGTTCGTAAGCGGCCATGTCCGGCTTGTAGGAGTCCCGGACGGCACGACCGACCGGCGCGAACAGCACTTGCAGCTCGCCCGCGACGGCGCGTGCGATATCCTCGTGCGCCGCGATCATTTCGCCCATCTCGCGGTTGTAGGTTTCTGACCAGCGCACGGATCCGTCGCGCGCATCGATCAAGCGGATCTCCATCCGCACCCGGTTCCCCGCCTTCTGCAGCGAGCCATCGAACAGGTGCGAAACGCGCAGGCTATCCGCGATCTGCCGCAGGGAGAGCCGCCGGTCGAGAAGCGTTGACACGGACCTGCTGCCGATGACGCGCAGGCTGCCTACGCGGCCGAGCACCGAGATCAACTCTTCAGTCAGTCCGCTTGCGAGCGCGGCGTCGCCGGCAGCACCAGCCGCAGTGGCGAGCGGCATCACGGCAATGGTCGGCACGGCTTTCTCCGGCGAAGCTGCCGGCCCGGCACGCTCCCGTGCAACCGCGAACACAGCTGCGGCCATGAGCACTAGCAAAAGCAAGAGCGCATACGCGCGCGGTGCACGTCGGCGCACGCGTTCGGGCTCCCGTGGGATCGCATCGAGTGCCGCGATCACTTCGTCCGCGCTTGAGGGGCGGTCCGCCGGGTTCGGGGCCAAGCAGCGTCGCAGCAGGGCGGCGAGCTTCGGTGGGCAGTCGTCCCGGGTGAGCGGCGGCGCTTCGGCCTCGAGCCGGGCCAGAACCATCTCTCGCGGCGTGCCAGGTGGGAACGGCGGGCGCCCCTCGAGCATCTCGTGGAGCACGAGTCCCGCGGAGTACAGGTCGGCACGGTGGTCCGCCCCACCCGTAAGCTGCTCCGGCGCCATATAGGCGGGCGTTCCGATCACGAGCCCCCCCGTCGCTTTTTCCGCTTCGCCGGCGGCGGCCTCGAGCGCGTGCGCAATGCCGAAGTCGGTGACGAGCGCGTTACGTCCGCTCAGCAGGATATTCCCTGGCTTTATGTCGCGGTGTACGACGCCGAGGGCGTGTGCATGGGCCAGCGCGTCGAGCACATCGCGCCAGATCACCACCGCATCGAGCACGGGCAGCGCGCCGCCGCTCGCGATACGCGTGCGCAGTGACTCGCCCGCGATGAACGGCATGGAATAATAG
>JBPCPS010000139.1:0-12878 GCA_050998915.1 Gemmatimonadaceae bacterium | reverse complement strand
TGACGCGGGCCGACACCCCCCCCCCCCCCCCCTCCTTCCTCCCCCCCCCCCCCCTCCCCCCCCCCCTTCCTCCCCCCCCCCCCCCCCCCCCCCCCCCCCGCCACCGACGGCGAGCTCGTCAGGCAGATCGTCAAGCGCGGACTCATCATCATCGCGCTCGGACTCCTGCTCAACATGTTCCCGTACGAGAAGATCGAGCGGTTCACCCAGCTCCGCTACACCGGCGTCCTCCAGCGCATCGGACTCGCGTACATGTTCGGCGCGCTGCTCGCGTTCCGCACGAATCTCAAGCAGCAGATCGTCATCGCGGGCGCGCTGCTCATCGGTTACCAGGTGCTGCTGACCCTCGTCCCCGTGCCCGGCCAGTACGGGCTCGGCGGACTGTACCTCGACACCAAGGACCAAAACCTCGCGGCGTGGGTCGATCGATTCCTGATGGAAGGACATCTCTGGGTGGGATCGCGCACGTGGGACCCCGAAGGGCTCCTCTCCACGATCCCCGCAATCGGCACGGTCATGCTCGGCGTCATCGCCGGCCGGTGGATCAACGGCAAGGAGCCGCTGCCGGACAGAATCGCCGGACTGTTCGCCGCCGGCTCGATCGCGATGGTCGCGGGGCTGATGTGGAACTGGTCGTTCCCAATCAATAAGGCGCTGTGGACCAGCTCGTACGTCGTGTTTACCGCCGGAATGGCGTGCGCCACGCTCGCGACCTGCATGTGGATCATTGACCTGCACCGCGTGACCGGGTGGACCAAACCGTTCGTCATCTACGGCGTCAATCCGATCGTGGCCTTCTGGGGATCGGGGGCGATGGCGCGGTTGATTTATTCGGTGATCAAGGTGCCGTGCAATGGAAAGACGGTCGCGCTCCAACGGTGCGTGTACGATTCCGCGTATGCGAGTTGGCTGCCGGACCAGCTGGCGTCGCTGGCGTTTGCGGTCACTTTCGTGCTCATATGGCTCGGAATTCTGTGGGTGCTCTACCGGCGCAGAATCTTTCTAAAAGTGTAGCGGCGGCGGCATCTCCAAACACCCCAAGCTGGATAAACGGTCCAGGTCAGCCATTTACTAATTCTTTTCAAACGCCTTGCACGTTTGAACAGAATTAGTGACTTTTGTTCAAACGTTACCGGGGGGGCATCGTTTGGACCCAGCGGCCTTCAAGAACGCAAAATCGGGTAGGCTGGTCAAAACGCTGAATGGCGCTTGGGCGTTCGTACCGTCCGATCCAATCACTACCATAGAGTACGATGATGACCTAGTTCTGGCGCTATCATCGGCGGATACGGCCCTAAGCGAGTTGGCTGGCCTGGGAAGGCAGATTCCCAATCCGCATCTGCTGATCGCCCCCTATATGCGGCGCGAGGCTTTGCTCTCGTCACGCATCGAAGGAACTGTGGCCAGCTTGGCAGATGTCTTGGAAGAAGAAGCTGGCGTTCCCCGGTCAACGGGGGTTCGTGACGACGTGCAGGAAGTGCTCAACTATGTTGACGCACTCGAACATGGCATGGAACGCTTGGGAACGCTCCCCCTCTCGAAAAGACTTGTCCGAGAGTTACACAAACGCCTGATGGCGGGAGTACGGGGACAAGACAAGGCACCCGGCAAATTCAGAACAACGCAAAACTGGCTCGGACCTTCGGATTCCGACGTGCGAAGCGCGGTATACGTTCCGCCTCCACCACAGGAAGTAGAGAACTCTTTGGATAGCTGGGAAAAATTTCTCCACCTGCGTGGCAAGTTGCCTGACCTCATTCAGTGCGCGATCATGCACGAGCACTTCGAGTCGATCCACCCCTTCCTGGATGGGAACGGAAGGATCGGGCGACTGCTCATTCCCCTTTTTCTGAAGGAACGCGGCAGACTTCCCGTCCCCCTGCTTTATCTGTCCGCCTACATCGAAAGGACCAAGACAAAATACTACGAGTATCTTCAGGGCATTCGAACCAACGGCGCAATCCGGGATTGGTTGCTTTATTTTCTGGATGGAATAACCATAGTTTCGAAGGATGCTATCGTGCAGGCGGGAGCCCTGGTGGACCTGAGGGAAACCTACAGAGCACGAGTAAAGAACGATGCCCGCGCGTTAGTCGTAGTGGACAGCCTCTTCACGAATCCTTACCTGGTAGTGTCCCACGCCCAGGAACTCTTGCAGGTCTCGAACCCTACGGCTCGCCGAACTGTAAGAAAGCTGGAAGACGCCGGCATCCTTCGCCCGCTTGCCCGCCGCGCCTCTGGTCGAGTGTTCCTGGCGCGCGACATTTTTGACGTTGTTGAACGGCCCGCGGCTTCCAAACGGCCCCACAGGGGCTGACTGATCAACCCTCAACCGCCCATCCATGTGGACTGAATTCAAGGCGTTTCTCCTGAAACAGAACGTCATCGCGCTGGCCATCGCGGTTGTCATCGGCGCCGCACTCGGCAAACTCGTCACCGCATTCGTGGACGACTTCATCATGCCGATCGTGGCGGTGTTCATTCCCGGGGGCGACTGGCGGACCGCCACATGGAACGTGGGATCAGTGCAATTCGGCGTGGGCGACTTCGCCAGCGTGCTGCTCAACTTCATCATCATCGGATTCGTGGCCTGGCGCGTTGCCAAGATCTTCATCAAGCCGGATCCGGAAGCGCCGGCCACGAAGACCTGCGCGTTCTGCCGCATGAGCATCGACACCGCGGCCACGCGCTGCGCGCACTGCACCAGCGAGGTGGCTAGGCCATAGCTGCCGCCTAGAGCCGGTACGGGACGCGAATCGCCGGATCGCGCGCGTCGAAGTCGCGAGTATTGCGGGTAACGAGGATCTGACCAAGCGCGGTGTTTTTTGGTCCGGCTCCGAAGCCAATTGCTTACCGCAGCCGGCTAAAAGCCAACAGCCAACAGCCAACAGCCAACAGCCAACAGCCAACAGCCAACAGCCAACAGCCGCCTCTCTACGGCTCCTCGTCCATCTCCTCGCGCTCCCTCAGCCGCACGAGTACCCGCTCCCCGTGTCCGTCCAGCAACCGCACGCCCACCTCGTGCGCGCCGGGCGATAGATCCAGCTTGGTTCGCTCGCGCTTGCCGATCCGCCCGACGGGCGAGATCGCGGCGGTATCCAGCTTCGTGCTGTGCGACTTCCACGTCACGGGCTCGCCATCCACGGTGATCGCGATCACGTAGCGGTACTCGCCCCGCACCCCGTCCGACAGCACCAGCCTGGTTTCAACCGACACGCGCGTCGCCGTCGCGGTACCGCGCGCCACCTTTCCCAGCGGCACCATTGCCCACCGCTGCGGCTTGCTCGCCGGCCCCTTGGTGCGCACCGGCACCACCGAATCGCCCTCGACGGCGATAGTCTCCCAATCCACGCTCCCGGGTCCGACGCGCGTGTTCGCCTGCCAGCCAATCACGCCAAGCATCATCGCGGCCGCCGCCAACGCCAGCCACCGCACGCGGTCCCAGTACACGCGCTTCCGCCAGCGCCGCTTGTAGATGGCGGGCCACACTTCGCGCCGCGCCACATCGAGGTCGTACGGAAAATCGATCTCCGCCCACGGCAGCCCCGCGATGTTCACGCCCGTGACCCCGTGCTGGCTCACCACGGAGCGTGTACCTTCGATCACCCACGCGTCCTCGTGCCCGGCAGTCATCAGATGGTCGGCCGCCTCCAGCATCGCCCGCGCGCCGTCGTCGTCGAACTTCAGCAGGCCGAGACTCTCGCCGCGCGCCAGGCTCGGCGGAACGTCTTTCCCCAGATCCGATACGCGCCCCTTCCGCAACGCGACCTTGGTCTGCTCGCGCCCCCGCGACGACGTCGAATCGTACGCCAGCGCGCTCCCGCTCTCGCGCAGCAGCTTGTTCAGGATCGTGGGATCGAAGAACAGATCGGAGTTGAGCAGCACGAATGGACCCTGTATCAGATCGCGCGCGAGCCAGAGCGAGTACAGGCTATTGGTCTCGGCGTACCGCTCGTTGACGACGATCTGCGCGCGCTCGCCGATCACGGTCTTCACTTCGTCCGCGCGATAGCCGGTGACGACGATCGTCGGGCCGATGCCGTGGTCCGCCAGCATCTCGAGCTGGTGCATGATGAGCGGACGGCCGCCGATCTCGACCAGGCACTTGGGCGTGCCGCCGCTCAGCGCGGTAAGCCGGCTGCCGACGCCGGCGGCGAGGATCACGCCCTGCACGTCAGGACCTCGCCCCACTCGGGACCGCGGTATCTCCGCCGGTCGCGCGGCTGTCGGAGATCACCCGCCCCGCCCCCAGCTCGATGACCCGGTCCATCCGCGAAAGAATGGACGGGTCGTGCGTCACCCAGATCACCGTGCGACCCTCGGTTTCGGCGAAGAGAACCTCGGCGAGCTCCGTCACGCCGCGCGTGTCGAGCCCCGCCGTGGGTTCGTCCAGCAGCCAGATGCGTCCATCGCGCAATATCGCCCGTGCGAGAGCGAGCCGTTGGCGCTCTCCGCCAGAAAAAAGACGGCCGCCGCGCCGCACCGGCGTGTCGTAGCCGCGCGGTAGCCGCGCGACCAGCTTCGACGCGCCGGCCTGCGCTACCGCCGCCTTCACGGCTTCATCGCTCGCGTCCGGCAATCCGAGCGTGATGTTCTCACGCACGGTCAGCCCCGACAGGACGCTGTCCTGAAACACCACGCTCATCTGCGCCCGCATCGAGTCCGCCGTGAGCCCGCTGATGTCGGCACCGTCGATCAGCACGCGGCCCCGGTCCGGCTCCGCCAGACGAAGCACGGCGCGCAACAGCGTGGATTTTCCCGATCCGTTGGCGCCCACGACCGCGACGCGCGTGCCGGGCTCCACGGCAAAGCTCACTCCATTGAGCGCCCACTTCCGCCCCGTGCGCGTGCGCGAGGGTGATTTGACGCTGACATTTTCCAGCGTGATCGCGCCCTTGAACGCCGGCGCCGGCAGCGCGCCCGCGCCGTCGGTCGTCCCCTTCCGGTCCGCGATTCGCGCCAGTCGCTCGGCGCACGCGTACGTCCTGCCGAGCCGCGCGGTCTGGTACGAGAAATCGGTGAAGGGAGCGCGGAGCGCGAGCGCGTAGGAGAAGAAGAGCACAAGATCGCCGGGAGTGATGCTCCCGGCGATGACGGCGTCGGCGCCGAGCGCCATCGCCAGCGCCACGGCGATCGCCAGCGCGACGTCCACGCGCAGTGTGAGGCCCGCGGCCAGCCGCCGCACTTTCTGCTCCTGCTTCAGGCTCTTGCTGTTGCGCCCCTCGAACCGGTCGGCAGCACCGCTCGAATCCCCGCCGAACGTCTGCAGCTCGCGCACCGCCAGCAGCTCGTTGGCGACGAGCGTGGCGAGCCGTCCCTCCTTCTTCCGCTGCTTGCGCGACGCCGACGCGATGCGGCGGCCGCGGCGCCGCATCATGATGAGCGCCACGAGCCCGGCGACCCCCATGATCCCCGCGAGGGCCGGATCTATCCAGAGCAGCACCACGATGGTTGCGACGAACAGCGCCAGCGGCTGCACGATCCTGACGAGCATGCCGTTGACGCCGCGCCTGAGACGCGACGTGTCGTACACTACGCGGGTGAGCAGCTCGCCCACGTCGTGCGACTCGTGGAACTCGAGCGGCTGCCGGAGGATGTGCTGGTACAGCGCCGCGCGAAAACGGAACAGTATCCGGTTCCCCGCGCCGTTAACCGTGAGGATCTGGGCGTACTCCGCGGCGGCGCCGGCGAGCGAGATCAGCACGAACGCGAGGCTGAGCAGCGCGACACCCTTCACGTCCGATCCGGTGAACAGCGGCGCGACGAAGTCCGCGACGGGCGCGCCGCCGAGGTGATCGAGGATCCACTTGATGGGCCAGGGTCGCAGCACCTGCAGCGCCACGACCACGAGTGCCAGCATTACGCCGGTGATCAACGCGGGTCGCTCGTCCCCCGCGTACGGCCGCAGCAGCCGCGCGATCTCCTTGAGGCCGACCCCCGCGCGGGTGGCCACTACGTGCGGATTTCCTCCAGCCGCCGCGTGATCCAGGCAACGGCCGCGTCGGTGCTGCGGCCGGGATTGTAGAACAGGTCGCGCGCCATGGCGCGTCTGATCGCGCCGTCTCTGCGCGGGTGCGCGAGCGCCGAGGCCACCGCTTCGACCGCTTCGTCCGGCCATTGCACCGTGGCCCCGCCCTTTCGCCCCCACGTCTCGAGGTCGAGCGCGACTCCCTTCTTGCGCATGTTGGCGAGGAGCTGCGGCACGTCGAGAAAAACCATCGGCCGGTCGAGCAGCGAGTACTCGTTGGACACTGACGACGCGTCGGTGATCAGCAGATCGGCCAGATACAGATACGGCACGACGTCGAAATCCCTGACGAGCTTCGTGTGATCGTCGAGCAGCGGCTTGAGCCGCGCGGGCCAGTCCACCCCCCGGTCACGGGGATGATCGTGCAGCTTGATCAGGATGTCGTACTTGCCGGTCTTCTTCAGCCGTTGCAGCATCGCTTCGCCGGTGTGCTCGAGCGAGTTTCCGGCCTGACCCGTCGGCGCGTACAGCAGGATCGGCCGGCGGCCGCTGAGACGCACCCGGCGCAGCAGCGCGCGCCGGTCGAGCGAGCCGTCCACCAGCCGGTCCAGCTTGGGGAAGCCGATCGGCACCAGCCGCGGATCCGTGTCACGCAGCATCTGCTGCCCGGTGAACAGCCGCTTCATGTACGGCCCGACGATGAATAGGTGGTCGTACACCAGCACGTCGCGGCGCACCGCCATGTTGCGAAAGGAGACGCCGTGAAAGAGCTGTACGCGCTCTTTGTCGTTGCGCGGGAAGTAGCCCGACACGTGCGCGCAGAACACCATGTCGAAGTCGCGCGCGCGCATCTGGTTGAGCCCGATCACGCGTGACGGCGGTATCCTGAACGGCTTGTACATCTGCGACGCCGTGAGCGCGGGCCGGCCCTCCGCGGCCTCGCGACCGCCGGAGACGAAGACCTCGATGTCGCGTGACCGGCGCAGTCGCTCGTAGATCGGCTGGAAGCAGACGAAGTGGACGGGTGCGTACCCCGCGAAGACGATTCGTGCTTTCGGCTTCGCCAATCTCAGAACTCCAGCCGCACGCCGGCGAAGCCGCGGAGCCGCGTGTAATCGTCGGCCTCGTCGGTCTGGTCCGGATCGAACAGGCGGTTCGTAGTCTGCCGCGCGAAGCGCGCGCCCGTGTTGAATCGCACGCCCCGCGCGATGCGGGTCGAGAATTCGCCGCGCAGCTCGTGCCTGGTGTCGCGGCGGTCGCGGTGTCCGAGGTCCAGCGGCTGCTCCGAGGAATAGTCGCGGAAGCGAAGGCCGTAACCCACACGCAGATCCGTACGCCGCGCGATGTCGAACCGCGCGCCGGCGCTCAGCTCGTGCTCGCGCCGGGAGCGATCCACCAGCTGCACCGTGCGGACGGCGAGGTCGGTGGCGTTGCCGTTGGCGTTCAGATCCCTTCCCGCGGCGGCTTCGTTCAGAATGAGCACCTCCTGCCCTGCGTCCGCCGACAGCAGTTCGAGGTCATATCCCAGCGTGAAATCCGCGCGCCGCCCCGGAGCGATGCCCAGCGTAGCGCGGAACGTCGGCCCGCTCAGGTCCCGGCTCGCAAACGGCGCGTCGTACGAGCGGGTGTAGTATCCCGCGCCGAGATCGAGATCCAGCTCCCGCGGCGAGCGCCTGGTGGATTTGTGCAGCCGCAGCCGGTGCGCCAGCTCCGCGTCCAGCTCCGAGTATTCGGCTGGAGCGTACCTGCGTTCTTCCGGCGCGATGCTGCGATCGCCGTTCGCATCCACGGCGTCCAGCAGATAGCTCTTGGGGAAATACGACGGAGTGTACGCTGCTTCGAGCCGCGTGCGCATCCCACGCGCGAGCGCCTGCGCCAGCGCCACGGTCGCGGTCAGGTGGCTGCGCTCGCCGTTCTTCGTGTAATGGTCGTAGCGCACCGCCGGCGAGAGAGTCAGCGCCCGGCCACCGAGGCCGTTCAGCTCGATCCCGACTCCCGCGCGAGCCTGCACGATCAGGTCGTCGGCGCTCTCCATCCCGGTGAAGCGTCCGCTCGCCAGATCGGCCGGGGATGGATCATTGACCGCGCGCTTCCGCGCCGGCGTCAACAAAAAGGTGTTGTTGTCGTATTCGCCCTCGACCGCGATCCACGGCTCGATCTTCACCGCTTCTTTTTTCCGCGCCCGCTCGGCGGGCCTCGTGGACGAAGGCTGCTGCGACTGCAGGACCGCGGGCGCCATGCACGTGAGCAGAGCGACGGCGGCGACGGACTGACGCAAGTTGGACATGGTTATCGCGGTTGAAGGCGTAGAAAGTATGGTATGAAGAGAGCCGCGCACCAGAGGGTCCAGGACAACCGTGACGATCGTCCACGAAGCGCACGGGCGAGCTCGTGCGCGCGGCGGAGCTCATTTCGGCATGACGACTCGCCAGCTCTGCATTCGTCACCGGGATCGGCACTCCGCCGGGGGTCGGCTCGACCTCAGCGCAAGGGCCGCACCAGAAGGAGGGAAACCTTGCTGCCCGCCCCGTCTGGTATTACTCTTACCAGTAATACTCTTACCGGGCGGAGGAATGCGGATTACCAGCAAGGGTCAGGTCACGATCCCGATCGAAGTGCGCCAGCGACTCGGCTTTCTGCCGAACACCGAGGTCCAGTTCAAGATCCGCGGGAATGAAGCGGTGATACAGCGGGTCAAAGGAGGTCAGACCCGCGGGCAGAAGCTGATAGAACACATGCGCGGCAGCGGAGACAGCGGAATGACGACCGACGAAATCATGGCGCTGACACGCGGACGATGATCGGCGATGCGGTTCTGATTGACACTAACATTCTCCTCGACATCTTCACGCAGGATGCGAAGTGGTTTGATTGGTCGTCCACCGCGGTGCGGAACGCGATTGATGATTCCGTGGCGGTGATCAATCCGATCATCTACGCTGAAGTATCGGTTCATTTTTCGGCGATCGAGGAGCTCGACTTCAAGCTCCCGGCTGATCAATTTCGCAGGGACGACCTCCCGTGGCCGGCAGCCTTTCTCGCCGGCAAGGCGTACCGGATCTACCGTCGCGGGGCGGGAGTGAAGCGGTCCCCGATGCCCGACTTCTATATCGGCGCGCACGCCGCGGTGGCCGGCTTCAGGCTCCTTACGCGCGATCCCACCCTGTACCGGTCGTACTTTCCGACCGTAAAGCTCCTCAGTCCCGGCTGATCGCGCGCGGAACGATCCTGCCCTCGGCGCGGTATCGCATTACGGCAAGGAGGTTGCACTGCGGCAGCCACAACAGTCCTTCTGACATTCCCCCGAAATCAGCACTCGTGAAAGATTTGAAGTCTCCGCCGCGCGTGTACGCGCGATTTGTCCTGCTCGTCGCGAGCGCCGTGGCGATCTTCCTCGCGCTCGGTGCGATCGAGCTTCCGGCCGCGCCGGCCGCCGAGCCGTCGTCGGTCCACGGCCGGGACGCGGTCGAGTTCCAGGCACGCCGCCAGACGGCGGCCCAGCGGAGAGCGGCGCAGCGTCGCGCGGCGCAGAGACGCGCTGCCCAGAGACGCCGCCGCCGCACTCCCCCACCGCCGCCACCGCCCGCGGCCACGAGCCCGCGGAGCGCGGTGGCATTACGGCAGGACCTCGGCACCATCATGACGTCGCGCACGCGCTCGGGCACCTGGAGCGCGACCGTGCTCTCGCTCACGCGCGGCGACACGCTGTTCGAGGCGAACGCTGGAGTCCCCGTGCTTCCCGCCTCCACGATGAAGCTGCTCACCGCCGCGGTCGCGCTCGATCGCCTCGGCCCCAATTATCGCTTCTCCACCGACGTGCTGCGCGACGGCGACGTGGACGCGAGCGGGACGCTCGACGGGAATATCTACATCCGTGGCGACGGCGATCCTGCGTTCTCCCGGCGATTCCACCCTGGCAAGTACTCGGAGCCCGTGGACAAGCTCGCGCGAGCGGTCGCGGCCGCCGGAATCAAGCGCGTAACCGGCGCGGTGATCGGCGACGCCACGGCGTTCGACAACGTGCTCTACCCCGAGGGCTGGCTGGACCGCTACAAGGGATCGTCGTACGCGGCGCGCGTGTCGGCGCTGTCGCTCGGCGAGAACGTGCTGTGGGTGACGGTGGACCCGTCCGCGCGATCGCGGGCGAACGCGGTCGTCACTCTGGAGCCGGCGAGTACGACGGTTGCGATCCGCGGCAGCGTGCGGACGATCGCGGGCGGCGGAGCCGCGGTGCGCGCCAGCTATACCAGCGACGGCAACATCCAGGTGAGCGGCAGGATCGGCGTGCGCTCGCCGGTGCGCAGGTTCGGGCTCGTGGTCAACAATCCGCCGGCCTTCACCACCGGCGCGTTCCACGCCGCGCTGCGCGCCGCGGGCGTGCAGGTGCAGGGCGGCGCGCAGCTCGGAAAAACTCCATCCAACGCCTCCAAGATCAGCTCACTGCTCTCGCCGCCGCTCGAGCAGCTGGTCGCGATCATGAATCGCGAGAGCATCAACCTGTTCGCCGAGCTGCTGCTGCGGAACGCGGTGCGGGGACCAGGCCGCGAAGGCCAGGGCTCCGCGCCGGCCGCCGAGTCGCTGCTGCGCGGATTCTTCAGCGACAAGATGAAAACCGATCCGTCGCAGCTCGCGGTCGCGGATGGGAGCGGGCTGTCCACGCTCGACCGCGTCACCGGCCACCAGATGGCCGAGCTGCTCGGCTATGCGCACGCGGCGCCATGGGGACCGGCGTTTCATGCTTCGCTGCCGGTGGCGGGACAGTCGGAGCTGCTGCGGCGCCGGATGCGGCAGGGGTCGGCGGACGGAAACCTGCACGCCAAGACGGGAACGACGAACAACGTGCTGGCGCTGGCGGGCTACGTCACGTCAGAAAACGGGGAAGTGGTTGCGTTCTCGTTCATCTACAATGGCGCCGACAGATGGAACGCGAGAGCGAGCATCGATGCGATGGGGGAAACGATAGCCAGATTTGTTCGATGACCCGGCGAACCTGTTTTTCAGCTGGTCTGATTGATAACGATTCCCCGCTTGCCCAGCTCCGCGATATAGCGATCGCCCGGTACCGCTTCATCGGGAGTGTGCACGCCCGCCGGAATCTCCCCGCGTGCCTGCATCTGCCCGGTGATCGATAACGAATAGCCTGTCGTCCGCATCATCGCGCTGATCCCCAGCTTCTCGTCGTACCGGTCCACCATCTCGTACGTCCGCTTCGCCGGCTTGCCGCCCTGGGTCCCTTCGACCACGATCCGGAGCGCGACCAAGTCATGCGCGCCCGGCTTGGTGAGCTTCGGTGACATCGCGGCCACCGCGACGTCGCGCGGGGCGACGCGCACTCCCTTCACGTCGATCGGCTCGAGGTCGAGCAGCCCGATGTCGCGGATCGTCTCCATGATCTCGGCGTGCCCGGGGTACCGCAGCGTCTTGTACTCCATGTTCTGGATCTTGCCCGCGTAGCGAGACGCCATCGTGGACAGCTCGCCCGCGGTGTGGAACGCCTCGAGTCGTCCGACCGGGGCGGGAAAATCGACCGGCTCGCGCTCGGACAGCGCCTTCACCTGCACGCGCTTCCCGTCGCGCAAAATCCACGACAGGCTGGTGTAGTAGTCGAGCGTTCCCTCGAGAGAGTACACGACCATGTAGTTGAGCGGCGGCTCGGGGTTCTGCGGCAGCCCGCCGACGTAGATGGTCACCTTGCTCGTCCGGTCGAGCTGCTCGATGCCGTGCTGGGCGAGGATGTTCACCATTCCCGGCGCGAGTCCGCAGTCGGGGATGACGCTCACGTTGTTTTGCTTCGCCTGGCCGTCGAGCTCCTTCTGCTGGAAGACGATCGGCGTGTTGCCGCCGAGGTCGCAGAAGTGCGCCTTGCATTCGACCGCGTGTTTCGCGAGCTCGAAGTTGAAGTAGTACGGGATCGCGCTCATCACCGCGTCTGATTCGGTCATCAGCGCGCGCACGGCTTCGGTGTTGCGCACGTCGAGCGGGGTCGGGATCAGCCGCTTGCCAGAGTAGGGGCCGAGGAAGTCGCGCACGTGATCGATGCTGATGTCGGCCAGGCGGACCTGCGAGACATCAGGGTTCTGCAGCAGGTCATAAGCACACGCCGAGCCCTGAAGTCCGGCACCGAGAACGAGCAACCGCATTGAGCTATTCTCCGACTATGTAGGTAATGATGCAAGATAATTCCCGGACGAAGATCAGGTATCAGGTATCAGGTATCAGGTATCAGGTATCAGCGAAGACTCGAGGCAGCGATAGCGGGCCAGTATCCCGGCATGCAGTCCCTGGTACCTGGATTTGGCTATGGCGCACATCCTGCCAGACAAGTCGCCATGACTGAAAACGAAACAGCGTGGAAGGAGCGACTCCTCGAATCGGACGCGCAGGTGGAGCAGCTGCTCACTTCCTCCAGGCGCATCGCGGTGCTCGGGATGAAAGTCGAGCCCAACAAGCCGGGGCGGTACGTGCCCGCGTACGCGATGGCCGCGGGGTACGAGATCATTCCGGTGCCGGTGTACTACCCGGACGCGGAAGAAATTCTAGGGCAGAAGGTTTACCGCAAGATCGCGGACGTGCCGGGCGAGGTGGACATCGTCAACGTATTTCGCCGGCCAGCGGATATTCCCCCGCACGTGGACGACATTATCGCGAAGAAGCCGAAGGCGGTATGGTTCCAGATGGGGATCAGGAATGATGAGGCGGCCGAGCGGTTGGCGAAGGCGGGGATAGACGTGGTGCAGGATAGGTGTTTGATGGTCGAGCTTCGCCGAATCGGGAAGTGAGGTTTGGCGTTTGGCGTTGAGGGGAGCGGTACGCGTAGAAGGTTGTGCGTTGTACGTTGGAGTAAACAACGCGTAGCGCGTTCGCCGTTGGGCGTTTTCCGTTTTAACTACCCCTCGCCAAACGATCATCG
>JBPCPS010000219.1:0-15024 GCA_050998915.1 Gemmatimonadaceae bacterium | reverse complement strand
CGGCACCTCGACGCCCGCTGCCTTCGCGCACAGCGCGAACGTCACGATCTGAAAGACCCACGCCAGCAACGACAGGGTCAGCGCGCCGGCGAACCGCGGGCCATTCGCCAGCGCGCCCATGCTCGCGGCGAACCACTTGAAGAACGAACCGACCTTGGCGATGATCCCGACCGGGGGCGTGATCTCGACGGGCCGGTGCGCCAGCGTGGCCGGCGTCATCTTGCGCGTCGAGTACACGAGCAAGCCCAGCCCGCCCAGCACGAGCACGAGCACGATCATCGCCGGCACGCGATAGCCCTCCATCTCCGGCGGCAGCGGGAAGATCAGCGTGCCCGCGACGACCATCACGATGAACCCGACGATATCGAACATCCGCTCCAGCGCGATCGTCGCCAGCACGGTCGCGCTCGGCACTCCGGACGCGCTCGACACGAACACGACGCGCGCGGCTTCGCCTCCGTTCGCGAGCAGCACGTTGTTGAGACCCACGCCGGCGATCCCGGCCTTCATCGCCATGCCGAGCGAGGGAGCGCCGGCGGGCCGCAGGAACAGCCACCAACGCACGATGCGCAGCAGGACCGACACCGTGTTCGCCGCGAACGCGAGCAGCAGCAAGGGAATGGAAGCGCCGCGCATCGCGATCCACGCAGCGGTCCAGTCCACGGTACGCGCGAAGAGGACGAGCAACGCCAGAATCGCCAGCGTTACCCCCCACCGCAACACTTTGCCGATCACTTCGTGTCCTCTACCTTCTCCGCGAGCGCTGCATGCGCGGCCGCGAGCCGCGCGATCGGCACTCTGTAGGGCGAGCAGGACACGTAGTCGAGGCCGATCTGATGACAGAACGCCACCGACCGCGGCTCGCCACCGTGCTCGCCGCAGATGCCGAGCTTGATCTTCGGCCGCGTCGCGCGCCCTTCCTCGACCGCGATGCGAATGAGGCGGCCGACTCCGTCGGGATCGAGCACCTGGAACGGATCCTCCGGAAACACACCTGCCTCCACGTACGACGGCAGAAAGCGGCCGGCGTCGTCGCGGCTCAGCCCGTACGTGGTCTGTGTCAGATCATTCGTGCCGAATGAGAAGAACTCGGCGCCCTTGGCGATCTCGCCGGCGGTCAGCGCGGCACGCGGCAGCTCGATCATCGTCCCGATCAGGTACTCGATTCGCTCGCCCATCGCGCCGAGCACCTGCGCCGCCGCCTCCTTGAGGATCGCGCGCTGATGCTCGAACTCCGCGGCGGTGGAGACGAGCGGTATCATTATCTCAGGTCGCACGTCGATCCCGCGGCGTGACGCGCGCACCGCGGCCTCGAAGATCGCGCGCCCCTGCATCTCGGTGATCTCGGGGAAGGAGATTCCAAGCCGGCAGCCGCGGTGGCCGAGCATCGGGTTGGTTTCACGCAGGTCCTCGATGATGCGCGACAGCTCCGCGCGCGGAATGCCGAGTGTGCGCGCGAGCAGCTTGCTCTCCTCTCCACCGTGCGGCAGGAACTCGTGTAGCGGCGGATCGAGCAGCCGGATCGTCACCGGGTACCCGTGCATCGCCTCGAAGATTCCCTCGAAGTCAGCACGCTGCATCGGCAGCAGCTTGGCGAGCGCGCGTCGACGTCCGGACTCGTCGCGCGCCACAATCATCTCGCGCATCGCCTGGATCCGGTCGCCTTCGAAGAACATGTGCTCGGTACGGCACAAGCCGATGCCCTCGGCGCCAAAGCCGCGGGCGGTGCGCGCGTCCTTGGGTGTATCGGCGTTGGCTCTCACCTTGAGGCGGCGCACCTCGTCGGCCCAGCCGAGCAGCTGGTGGTAGGATTGGTACAGCGGGGCATCGGCCGCCTGGAGCGTGCCGTTCGTCACGCGCACGATCTCGCTCGGGACGGTCGGAAGATTCCCGACGAACACGCGACCGGTCCCGCCGTCCAGCGTCAGCCAGTCTCCTTCTTCCACTTGCGTACCGTTGACGGAGAAGCGGCGGTGGTCGAGATCCACCTCGATCTCCTTGCAGCCGACGATCGCGCACTTGCCCATGCCGCGCGCGACCACGGCCGCGTGGCTCGTCATCCCGCCGCGCGAAGTCAGCACCGCGCGCGCAGCGACGATCCCGTGGAAATCCTCCGGAGTCGTCTCTTCACGCACGAGGATCACCGCCTCGCCCGCGGCGTACCGGTCTTCCGCGCTGTCGGGATCGAACACCGCGATCCCCGATGCCGCGCCCGGGCTTGCGGGAAGTCCGATGCACAGCGGCTTGGCGTTGACCGACGGGTCGATGATCGGATGCAGCAGCTGGTCCAGCTCCGCGGCGGGAACGCGCGCGACCGCTTCGGTCTTGTTGATCAACCCCTCCGACACCATCTCGCTCGCGATCCGCACGGCCGCGGCGGCAGTCCGCTTGCCGCCGCGAGTCTGCAACAGGTATAGCTTGCCGCGCTCGACTGTGAACTCCAGGTCCTGCATGTCCTTGTAGTGCCGCTCCAGCCGGTCCTGAACGGCCAGCAACTCCTTGTACGCTCCCGGCAGCCGCTGGGCCATCTGGTCGATCGCGAGGGGCGTGCGCGTGCCGGCGACGACGTCCTCCCCCTGGGCGTTGACCAGGAACTCGCCGTAAAACTTCCGCTCGCCCGTGGATGGATCTCGCGTGAACGCAACGCCGGTCCCCGAATCCTCGCCGAGGTTGCCGAACACCATCGACACGACGTTCACGGCGGTGCCGAGGTCTTCGGAGATCCGGTTCACCTTGCGGTAGTCGCGTGCCTTCTTGAGCGTCCACGACCGCCACACCGCTTCGATCGCGCCCCACAGCTGTACGACCGGGTCGGTGGGGAAGGGCGCGCCGGTGACGTGCTTCACCAGCTGCTTGTATTCCTCGACTAGGTTACGCAGCGCGTCTTCGTCGAGCTCGGTGTCGTCCTCGACTCCCTCGGTCAGCTTTTTCGCGGAGAGCAGCTGCTCGAACTTCTGACTCGACACGCCGAGCACGACGTCCGAGTACATCTGGATGAAGCGCCGGTACGAATCGTACGCGAACCGCGAATTGGCGCTCGCGCGCTCGAGGCCGACGACGGTGCGATCGTTGAGCCCGAGGTTGAGAATCGTCTCCATCATCCCCGGCATGGAGAACGGCGCGCCCGACCTGACGCTGACGAGCAACGGATTCTTCGCGTCGCCGAGCTTCTTGCCGGTGCATTTCTCGAGACGCGCGAGATTGCCCTCGACCTCAGCGCGGAGCCTGCCGCCGTACTTTCCGTCCCGCAGGTACGAGATGCATTCGGCGCAGGCGATGGTAAACCCCGGCGGGACGGGAGCGCCGAGGTTGGTCATCTCGGCGAGACTCGCGCCCTTGCCGCCGAGGACGGATTTCATCTCCTTCGTGCCCTCGGCTTTGCCATCGCCGAAGAAGAAAACCGACTGGGTCACGGCAGCACGCAGCGCAGTTCCTTCATCTCCCCAGTCTCAGCTTGACGGGGTCGCTGGGAGGCGGAGTCGGGTAGTCGCCGGAAAAGCACGCATGGCAGAATCCCGTCGGTCCCTTCGGTACCGCACCCAGCATCCCATCCAGCGACAGGTACCCAAGTGTATCGACCCCCAGCTTCGCCCCGATCTCATCGACCGTAAAGTTCGCCGCGATCAGCTCCTCGCGCGTCGGCGTATCGATCCCGTAATAGCACGGCCCGGTGATCGGAGGGGAGCTCACCCGGAGGTGCACCTCGCGCGCGCCGGCCCCGCGCACCATCGCGACGAGCCCGCGCGTCGTGGTACCGCGCACGATCGAATCGTCCACCATCACGACGCTCTTTCCATCCAGCACCTCGCGCACGGCGTTGTACTTGACCTTCACCTTCGCGTCCCGCCCGGCCTGCGTGGGCTGGAGGAACGTCCGGCCCACGTAGTGATTGCGTATCAGGGCCAGCTCCAGTTGCAACCCCGACTCCTCCGCGTAGCCCAGCGCGGCGGAATTGGAAGAGTCCGGGACGCTGAACACGAGGTCGGCGCCCGGCGCGGGTGCTTCTCTGGCAAGCTGTCGGCCAAGCTCGCGGCGGGCCCTGTCCACGGAGCCGCCGAAGATCCGGCTGTCGGGCCTGGCGAAGTAAACGAACTCGAACACGCACTTGCGCGATTCGGCAGAGGGCAGGGGATGCGAAGACCGGATCCCGCTTCCGTCCACTGCGACGATCTCACCCGGCTCGATCTCCCGCTCGAACGCCGCGCCAACGATGTCGAGCGCGCACGTTTCCGACGCGAAGATCACCGCGCCATTGAGCCGGCCCATCACCAGCGGGCGCCAGCCGCGGGGATCGCGCGCGGCCAGCAACGTGTCGCCTGCGAGCACGACCGCCGAGTAAGCGCCTTCCACTCCGCGCAGCGCGTCCGCGAGCTTGGCTTCCGGCGCCGCCGAGCGCGACCGGGCCATCCGGTGCACGATTACCTCGGAATCCATCGTCGAAGCGAAGATCGAGCCCTGATCCTCCAGCTCGAATCGCAGCTCGCTGGAGTTGATGAGGTTGCCGTTGTGCGCGAGCGCGATGTGCCCGTCCCGGAATCGTGCGAGCACCGGCTGCGCGTTCTCGATCGTGGACGATCCCGTAGTGCTGTAGCGGGTGTGCCCGATCGCCGTCGATCCCGTTAGCTCGGCGATCCGTTCGGGGCTGAACTTGTCGGCGACCAGTCCCATCGCCCGCACGTTGCGTGCGGTTCCGTCATCCCCGACCGCGACGATCCCCGCGGATTCCTGCCCGCGATGCTGCAGCGAGTACAGCCCCAGGTGAGTCAGTGAGGCCGCGTCGGAATGTCCGCGAACGCCGAAGACGCCGCACATGCTCGTCTAGACCGTGGTCACGGCGGCCTGCTCCAGCACCGCGGCGCTCTCGACGCTCCCTTCCATGATCGCCGGGATTGCATCGTGGTATGCGGCTGCGAGCTGCTCGAGCGGAGCCACGAACGTCCTTCCTGGCCCGGCATCTATCCGCAGCTCCCGCGAGCCCGTTCTAACGCGACCGAGCATCATCGGCGGAATCAAGTGGCCCACCGCTATCTGCGCCACGCGGCCGAGCGAAGTCTCCGGCACAGTCACTATGATCCGGCCCTGCGCCTCGCTGTACAGCAGCTCCCGCAGCGGGATGCCGTCCCAGGCCGACAGATCGATCTCCGCGCCGACCATGCGCGACCTGTCAGCGATCGCGCACTCCGCCAGTGCGACGGCTACTCCCCCGTCGCTGCAATCATGCGCTGAGTGCACGTGCCCTTCACGGATGCATTCGAGCAGGCATTCGATCACGTCGCGCTCGACCGCGGGGTCGCACTCGGGCGGCGTTCCCGCGACGACGCCGTGCACCCGCGCGAGGTATTCGCTGGCGCCGAGGCCCCCGAGCATCTCGCCGAGCAGGACGATCACGTCGTCGTCCACGGACCAGGTCGATCGCGTGACGTGCGCAAGGTCGTCGATCAGGCCGAGCATTCCTATGACCGGCGTGGGGTACACCGCGCCGGACGGGCTCTCGTTGTACAGCGACACGTTGCCGCCCGTCACCGGCGTGTCCAGCGCCCGGCACGCTTCACCGATACCGGCGATGGCCTCGCTCAGCTGGAAAAAGTTCTCCGGTCGTTTGGGATTGCCGAAGTTCAGGCAGTTGGTGATGGCGAGCGGGCGCGCGCCCGTGCACGCCACGTTGCGCGCGGCCTCGCACACCGCGATCCGCGCGCCGTTTCGCGGCGACAGGTACACGTACCGTCCGTTGCAGTCGGTCTTGACGGCGATGGCGCGGTTCGAGCCGCGCAGGCGCAGCACCGCGGCGTCCCCGCCGGGCCCGATCACGGTGTTGGTGCGTACCGTGGAGTCGTACTGCCGGTATGCCCAGGCCTTGCTCGCGATCGTCGGGGAGGAGAGCATCCGCTCCAGCGTCCACACCGGATCCTTCTCCTCTGAAAGTTCCGGGATGCTCGCGACGTCCATTCCGCGCAGGCGAACGATCTCTTCGCTCTCTCGCGCGTCCGGCGAGTAGCGCGGGCAGTCCGTCACCAGGCGTGACCCGGGGAACTCCGCCACTATGGTATCACCCTCGGTAACACGGTATACAGGGTCGGAGATCACCTCGCCTATCACGGCCGCCGTCAGGTCCCACCGCTGCAGTATCTCGGCGACGGCATTCTCGTGCCCGCGCTTCGCGACTACGAGCATGCGCTCCTGCGACTCACTCAACAGGATCTCGTACGGCGTCATGCCGGACTCGCGTACCGGCACCTTGCTCACGTCGATCGTCACGCCCACCTCGCCGCGCTCGGCCATCTCCGCGGAGGACGACGTGAGCCCGGCCGCGCCCATGTCCTGGATCGCGACAATGTGGCCGCTGCGGATGAGCTCGAGGCTCGCCTCCAGCAGGAGCTTCTCCGTGAAGGGGTCGCCCACCTGAACGCGCGGGCGCTTGGCGTCGCTCGCCTCCGAAAGGTCCTCCGACGCGAACGACGCTCCATGGATCCCGTCCCGCCCCGTACGGGCGCCGACGGCGATGATCGGATTGCCGATCCCCTCAGCCTTGGCGGTGATCAGCTCGCTCTCCTTCATCACGCCCACGCACATGGCGTTGACCAGCGGGTTGGTCTCGTACGCGTCGTCGAACACGATCTCGCCGGCGACGGTCGGGATCCCGACGCAGTTACCGTAGTCGCCGATCCCTTTCACCACGCCGGCGAACAGGTACCGCACGCGGGCGCTGTCGAGCGCGCCGAACCGCAGAGAGTTGAGCATCGCGATCGGCCGCGCGCCCATGGTAAACACGTCCCGCAGGATTCCGCCGACGCCGGTGGCGGCGCCTTGGTACGGCTCGACTGCGGAGGGATGGTTGTGCGACTCGATCTTGAACGCGACGGCCAGCCCGTCGCCGACCGACACGACGCCCGCGTTCTCCCCTGGACCCTGCAGAACCTGCGGGCCATCCGTCGGCAGCGTCTTGAGCAGCAGGCGGGAATGCTTGTAGGAGCAGTGCTCGCTCCAGAGTGCGCTGATGATGCCGAGCTCGGTAAACGTCGGCTCACGGCCGAGCATATGCACGAGCCGCTGGAACTCGTCTTCATTGAGGCCGTGCTCCGCGACGAGCGCGGCGGTGATGCGCGGGTCGCCGGCGCGCGGAGCGACCTTGCTCACACGGCGGTCCTCGCGAGCAGCGACTCGAACAGCAGCAATCCGTCGGGCGCGCCGAGCAGAGGATCCACCGCGCGCTCGGGGTGCGGCATCATGCCGAGGACGTTGCCTTCGTCGCTCACGATGCCGGCGATCCCCCGCATCGACCCATTGGGGTTTGCTTCGTCGGTGACAGCGCCCGCCGGATCGCAGTAGCGGAATACGATGTGGTCGCTGTCTTCCAGGCGCCCGAGTGTCCCCGCGTCGGCGACGTACCGCCCCTCGCCGTGCGCGATCGGGATGCGCAGCACGGCGCCCTTCTCGTATTGCGAGGTGAACATGGTGCCCTCGCTCTCTACGCGGAGGTGCACGGCTTCGGACACGAAGCGCATCCCGGCGTTGCGCACGAGCGCGCCCGGAAGCAGTCCCGCCTCGCACGCGATCTGAAAGCCGTTGCAGATGGCCAATACCGGTCCGCCCCGGCCGGCGTGCGCCACGACTTCCCGCATGATGGGGCTGAACCGCGCGATCGCGCCCGCCCGCAGGTAATCGCCGTAGCTGAATCCGCCCGGGAGCACCACGACGTCCACGCCCTCCAGGTCCTCGGTCTTGTGCCAGAGATACGTCGCCTCGGCGCCGAGCTGGTCCACCACGGCGCGATACGCGTCGTAGTCGCAGTTGGAGCCCGGGAACGTGACGATGCCGAACTTCACGAAATCCTCGCTTCTAGCTGCTCGCTGCCAGCTGCTGGCTGCCAGCTCACACCGGCACCGCCGAAGTGATCTCGAAATCCTCCGTCACCGGATTGGCCAGCAGCTTCTCACACATCTCCTGCACCGAGGTCTCCGCCTCGAGCGCGTCGGGGGCCTCCGTCTCAACCACGATGTGCCGCCCGACGTGCACCGAGCGGACGTGCTTGAAGCCGAGCGAATGAAGCGCGGCGGTGATGGTATTCCCCTGCGGATCGAGCAGCCCAGCGCGAGGCACGATCTGCACGGCGATCCGGTACACGCGGTGCCGCTTCACTCCGGCCCCGAAGAAAAAGGTCGCTGGCCACCGCCGCGACCATGTCGCCGCCGCCGGCGGCGCTTGCGCTGCGCGGCGGCCAGCTCGGGCTCCAGCAGCTCGCGGGTAAGCGGCTCCTCCAAATCTTCTTCGTCGTCGTCGTCGCTGATGACGGGAGCGTCGCCGCTTGGCCGGCGGTCGATCAGGCCATACACGACCGTCTTCACCAGCCCGTACAGCACGTACAGAATGAGAGCGGGGAAGAAGAATTCCTTCGGCAGGAACAGCACGCCGAAGAACGTGGACGCGACCACCAAAGATCCGATGATCTCGCTCGGCTTCCGGTAGCCGATGGTCGGCACGGCGGGGTACGAGACGTTGCTGATCATGAGGAACGCGAGCATGAGCATCAGGTAGCGCAACACCATGTCCCACGGCAGATCGCCGATCATGGTGTTGCCGTAGAGATCGGTCTGGCTGAACCAGTAGTAAGTCGCGAGCGTGAGCCCGGCCGCGGGGCTCGGCAGGCCGTGAAAGTATTTCTTCGCGCGGCCGGCCTGCTCTACGTTGAAGCGGGCGAGGCGGATCACGGCACACGAGACGTACAGAAATACGAAGATCCAGTCCCAGCCGTCGCGGTTGAGGACCGCGAAGTACATGATCAGCGCTGGGGCGAGGCCGAACGAGATCGCGTCGACCAGCGAGTCCAGCTCCGAGCCGAAGCGCGAGCCCGTCCGTGTCGCGCGCGCCACGCGGCCGTCGAGAGCGTCCGCGATCCCGCCGAAGACGATGTACAGCCCGGCCGTGCTGAACTCCCCGCGCGACGCCGCGACTATCGCGAAGATCCCGAAGAACAGATTGACCAGCGTGAATCCGTTCGGCAGCACGACGACCGCGCGGCGCACGCGGCGCTGGCCGTGCGTCTCGTCGTCGATCATCGAGCGGGCAGGTCCGCGAGCACGGTAACGCCGGCGTTGCTGCTCTCGCCGACCTTGACGCGCACCCTGGAGCCGGGTGGGATGAAGACGTCCACGCGGGAGCCGAAGCGGATGATGCCCATGCGGTCACCCTGCTTTACCTGCTGGCCTTCCTTGCTGTATGTCACGATCCGGCGCGCGATCAGACCGGCGATCTGCCGCACGAGGACGCGGCCGCTCTTCGTTTCGAGCCCGACGGACATCTGCTCGTTCTCCAGGCTCGACTTCTCGGTGGCCGCGTTGAGGAACCTGCCCGGGTTGTAGTGAACGTACCGGACGGTCCCGTCCACCGGATACCGGTTCACGTGCACGTTGAAGACGTTCATGAACACGGAGATCCGGATGGCCGTGCCGCCGATGAACGCCGGTTCCTGCACCTCGGTGATCATCACGATCTTTCCGTCGGCAGGTGAGACCACGATCGTCTCGCCGCGCTCGCCGGTCCGCTCGGGATCGCGGAAAAAATACGCCACCCAGAGTGCGAGCACGGTGAGCACGAACGCGAGCAGCCAGAGCGTCCACGATCTCCGCGCCAGAGCGAAGGCGTACGCCGTCGCCGCGAGCGCCGAGGCGATACCAATGAAGACGAGTCCTTCGCGCGCGAAGCTCATCAGTCGGCGAGCGGGAGGGAGACGCCGGTCAGGCGCTGGTATATCTCGAGATATCGCCGGCTCATCGAATCAATCACGTCGGTTGGAAGAGGAGGAGGCGGCGCATCGCCGTTCCAGCGGCCGGCATTCTTTTCCCGTTCCAGATGATCGCGCAGCGGCTGCTTGTCGAGACTGGGCGGCGCAACGCCTTCCTCGTATCGGTCCTCGGGCCAAAAACGCGAGCTGTCGGGGGTGAGCACCTCGTCGACTAATATAACCCGCCCATCGACCTCCCCGAACTCGAGCTTGGTATCCGCGATGATGATTCCGCGCGACTTGGCATGCGCGCTGCCGCGCTCGTACACCGCGCGGGTGAGCCGCTCCAGCTCGGCGATGCGCCCGGCTCCGACGATCTTTCCGGCCCGCTCGCGCGTGATGTTCTCGTCGTGGCCGGTCTCCGCCTTGGTGGCAGGGCTGAAGAGCGGCGGGCTCAGCATGGAGCTCTCGCGGAGTGACGGCGGGAGCGGCTCACCCGCGAGGGTGGAGTGGGACCGGTACTCCTTCCACGCCGAGCCCGCGAGATAGCCGCGGATTACGCATTCGATTGGGAACACCGACGCCCGCCTCGACAGCATCGCGCGCCCCGCGAGGATCTCGCGCTGCGGCGCCAGACCTGGCAGGGCTTCGGTGATCTCGTCGATATCGGCGCTGAGCATGTGGTGCGGCACCTCGCCTTCCAGCCGGCGGAGCCACCACGCGGTGAGCTGCGTGAGGACCGCGCCCTTGTGCGGCACTCCCTCGCCCATCACCACGTCGAACGCGCTGACCCGGTCGGTCGCGACGAGGAGGAGCGTGTCCGGCCCCGCGTCGTACACGTCCCGGACCTTCCCCTTTCTGACTAGCGGGAGGGGCAGCCGGGACTCGAGCAGGGGCCGCTTCAAACGCGGATTTCGTCCGTGGTATGGGCTGGTGTCGCGCCGGCGAGCAGGGGCTCGACGACTTCGGCGAGAAATTCGTCCACCTGCTGCGGGGCCCGGCCGACGAAACGTTCCGGCGCAAGCGCTCCGCGCAGGTCGTCCAGCGGCACGCCGTACTCCGGATCGGCGGCGAGCCGGTCGAGCATGTCGTTGGTGGCGGCACCTTCCTTCATGGCGCGCGCGGCGGCGAGGCTGTGCCGGCGGATGACCTCGTGCGCGACCTGCCTGTCGCGGCCGGCTCGCACCGCGCGCACGATCAACTCCTCCGTGGCCATGAACGGCAGCTCGCGCTCGATGCGCCGGCGGATCTGGCGCGGGTAGATCTCCATCCCCGTTACGATGTTCCCCATCAACAGCAGGATCGCGTCCGTCGCCAGAAACGCCTCGGGAATCACGATGCGCCGGTTGGCGCTGTCGTCCAGCGTCCGCTCCAGGAACTGCACGCTGTGCGTCTGATGCGCGTTCGCTTCGAGCGAGATCACGAACCGCGCGAGCGAAGCGATCCGCTCCGCGCGCATCGGGTTCCGCTTGTACGCCATCGCGGACGAGCCGACCTGGTCCTGCTCGAAAGGCTCCTCCAGCTCGCCGAAAGTCTGCAGCATGCGGATGTCGCCGCTGAACTTCGAGGCGCTGGATGCGATCCCGGAAACGACGCCCAGCACCCAGGCGTCGAGCTTGCGCGTGTAGGTCTGCCCCGTCACGCCGAGGGCTGACGGGAAGTCCATCCGCGCCGTAACGCGCCGCTCCAGCGCGCGCACCTTCTTGTGGTCGCCCTCGAAGATCTCGAGAAAGGATGCCTGCGTGCCGGTCGTTCCTTTCACCCCGCGGAATGGGAGCATCGCGCGCCGGTGATCGAGGTCTGCGAGGTCGAGCGCGAGGTCCTGCAGCCAGAGTGTGGCGCGCTTGCCCAAGGTCGTAAGCTGCGCCGGCTGCAAGTGTGTGTAGCCGAGCGTCGGCTCTTCACGCCACTCACGGGCGAATGCCGCGAGCGAGCGCATGATCTGCAGGATCTTGCCGCGGAGCAGGTCCAGGCCGCGGCGCATCAGAATCAGATCGGCGTTGTCGGTGACGTATGCGCTGGTCGCTCCGAGGTGGATGAACGGCTTGGCGGCGGGCGCGGCGTCGCCGAAAGCATGGATGTGCGCGACTACGTCGTGGCGAAAGCGCTTTTCGTAGGCGGCGACCGCGTAGAAGTCGATGTCGTCGAGCCGCTCGCGCATCTGCGCGATGGCCTCGGGCGGAATGGCGACTCCCAGCTCCTGCTCCGACTCGGCGAGAGCCAGCCAAAGCCGCCGCCACAGTCCGTATCGGGTGCGGGGTGACCAGAGCTCGAGCATGGCAGCCGACGCATATCGGTCGGCCAGCGGCGAGGAATACCGGTCGTGATCGGTCATCGCACCCTGAAGTATGTGTGCCCCAGCTGGCCGTTGCGCTCGAACCAGACCTCGGTCACGCTGCGCCCGGCGAAATAATTGATCGCGCGAGCGGCGTCCTCGGCGGAGCCGATGCGGGCGTTGTTGATCTGGAGCAGCACGTCGTCCTGCAGCAACCCGATTTCCGAAGACATGCGCTCGCTGATGTTTACCACCAGCGCTCCGTTGGCGCTCCGGATGCGGCGGCTCTGGCGGATCTGCTGCGAGAGCGTGACGAGCTGGACTTCCTGCAGCACCGCGACGCGCGGGGCCGTCAGCTCCGGCAGGTCCGTGATTCTCAGGGTGACATTCGACTCGCGGGTGCCACGGCGGATCACCAGCGGAACCGCGTCACCCACGCGGAAGTCGAGGCGCGCGGCTTGCCAGTCGTAGGGATTGCGGAGCGCGCGGTCGCCGGCGCGCAGAATGGAGTCGCCGGATCGCACGCCGGCCCGATCCGCGGGCGAGCCCGGTACCACGCTGCTCACGACGACGCCCGCGCTCAGAATGTCGCGAGGGTTGGTGCCCGGCTGGACGACGCGAATGTTGATCCCGTCCCAGGGCCGCCGGATCACGCCGTGCGCGAGCAGGTCCTCCATCACCCGCTTCGCCCGGTCGATCGGAATCGCGAATCCAAGCCCGATCGACCCGCCCGACGGAGAGAAGATCGAGCTGTTGACGCCGATCACTTCGCCCGACGCGTTGATGAGCGGCCCGCCGGAGTTGCCCGGGTTGATGGAGGCGTCGGTCTGAATCATGTCTACATAAACGCCGGCCCCCTCGCCCGCGCCGGCAGCGATGTTCCTTCCGACGCCGCTGACCACTCCAGCCGTAACGCTCGGCTCGGTGTTACCGAGCAGAAAGCCGAACGGATTGCCAATTGCGATCGCCCATTCGCCGATCAGCAGGTCGCGCGAGCTGCCGAGCGGCGCGACAGGTAGTACCTGCCCGTCGACCTTGATTACGGCGAGATCGTTGGTCTCGTCCGCGCCGATCAGGCGAGCCGGATACGTGGCCCCGCCGGGAAGCGCTACGGATATTCGCGATGCGCCAGCCACGACGTGCGCGTTGGTGAGGATCGTGCCGTCCACGTTCACGATGAAGCCCGATCCCAGCCCGGGACGCGAACGCTCGACGGTTCGGCCGAAGTAGAAGTCCGTCACCCGCTCGACGGCCTCGGTCTGGACGGTCACAACCGAGGGGGCAACACGCGTGACGGCCGCGGTGATGGCTGTGCGCCGCGAAGCCTCCACCTGCGTGGGGCTCGCCGCCGTTGTCGCCGACTGCGCCGACGAAGACCGCGGCGACGCACCCTCGCAACCGAGCAGAGCGAGCGTTATGAGCAGCGCACCCAGGGTGCGGCTCACGCGTTGCTCCGGTGCTTGCCGCGCTTTCCCGCGTCGTTCAGAAACCGGTCCAGCGCCCGGTCGGTAGACGGATGCAGAATCAATGACTTGAGCAGCGCCGGCGTGATGCAGATGATGTCTGCGCCGGCGAGAATGCAGGACGTGAATTCGGCGGCGCTCCTCGGCCCGGACGCCATCAAGTCGCACTCGGCGTGCGTCCGGTCGAACACCGCGCGTATGTCGCCCAGCACCTCGTCCACCGACTGGCCCTGTGAGTCCAGGTCGGGAACGGAGACGAGCACTTTGCCGGCGCCCGCTCGCGCGGCGATCGCAGCTTGCGCGGCGTTGAAGATGAAGTTCGCGCAAACGTCCACTCCGTCCACCGTCAGCCGTCGGATCACCGGAACGGCGTCCTCCACCAGCGGTACCTGCACGATGATCCGGTCAGACAGGCGGGAGAGATCGCGTCCTTCCCGGTACATCTCCGAGGTGGTCATTGCGTCGACGGCAACGCAGACCGGCAGCGAGAATTCCGCAACGATTTCGGAAAGTGCCGTGGAATCGTGCTCCGCGCTGCCTGAGCCCGCGTACAGGATGCCGTCGGCAAGCCCCGCCTCCGTGGCGGTGCTTATCTCGGCGAGGTTGTCGCTCCGGACGTAGATGTGCATGGCAGAGATCGGTTGATGCTCAATTCTGGGAACTGCCAAATAGAACTGACAAGCTGGTAGCTGCCAGCTAGATGCTTCCAGCTTCGAGCCGGCTCGTAGCTCGCAGCTTCAAGCTGGCAGCTACCAGCTTGGCAGTTCTATGTGGCAGTTATCTATCTAATTCACGCAATAGAATAAAGATCGCGCGGGTACCGCACTTGCTCCAGGAACAAAGCGTGCGCCGGCGCAGGCGGCGAAACATCACGGTTGTCGGGAGCCCGGAGGAGCCGCACGACGGAGTCCGGCGCGCGACGGCCGGTGGCAGCCTGAACCATCGTTCCCACCAGATATCGAACCATGTGGTGCAGAAAGCGGTTGGCCTCGATCTCGAAGGTCAGCCCGCCCTCATCGGCCCGCCAGGCCGAAGTGAGCACCGTGCAACGATGGTCGTCGTCCGCCGGCGCCGTCCCTTTGACGGCGAAAGCCAGGAACGTGTGCTCTCCGACCAGGGACTCCGCGGACGCAGACAGCAGGTCGGCGTCGATCGCGCGATCCAATGCCCACTCATATCGCCGGCGAAAGGGCGACCGTGCGGCGTCGTCCAATCCGATGCGGTAAGAGTACCTGCGGCTGACCGCGCTGTACCGCGCGTGGAATGCAGGCGACATCTCGTGAGCTGCCGCTACCCAGATCGATTGAGGGAGCGTCGCGTTCAAGGCACGCCTGAGCGTCGGCGCGTCCCACTTGGGCGGGACTTTGACCCCCGCGGCCTGCCCCCGCGCGTGCACGCCGGCGTCGGTCCGCCCTGCGCCGATCACCGTGACCGGGCGTTGGGTCAGCTTCGCTATCGCGTCTTCGAGTGTGCCCTGAACCGTCGGCTCGCCGAGCTGTCGCTGCCAGCCGGAATAGTCCGAGCCGTCGTAGTGCAGTACCAGCTGAATCGTTCGCGTCGAGCCTGCC
>JBPCPS010000204.1:0-2650 GCA_050998915.1 Gemmatimonadaceae bacterium | reverse complement strand
CGCGCCCATTTCCCGCTCCCGCAGGACGTCGGTGCGGTACGCATCGCCGACTATGTCCTGCGACGCGCTGAAGAAAGCGATCATGACAGCGTTGAACGCGAGAAGCTGAAGCCCCTTCGTCGGGTCGTGCAGCGACATCGCGAAGATCGAGATCAGCAGCAGCACTTGCGTGATGAGCAGCCACCCGCGCCGCCGTCCGAGCATCGGCGGCACGTACCTGTCCATGACCGGCGCCCAGAGGAACTTGAGCGTGTACGGCAGCGTGACCAGCGCGAACAATCCGATCGTCGTGAGGTCGACGTTGGACTTGGTCATCCATGCCTGGAGCGTCCGCTCCGTCAGGAAAAGCGGCAGTCCGGAGGCGAAGCCCAGCAGCGCCAGCGCCGCCATTTTGCGCTGTCCGAACAGGCCGAGTATCGAGTACCCTTTCGTTGGCGGAGGTGGGGGATTTGTCATTTTGGACCTCTGGTTAGCCATCGCGCGGCCGCGTGCTGCATGGCGGACTCTCCGCCCCAGGCGCACACGACCGACGCATCGGCTTCGATGGATGCCGCAAGTCTCGGATGGCTGAACTGCACGATCACCGTCTCCTGCTTCCTGTCGCGCGCGCGCGCAACGGCCTCGCGCACCGCCTCGAGCGACGCGGCGGAGTAACCCGGCCTTCCCTTCCATGACCTGATGTCGCCGAACAGCGCGATAACCGCCGTGTCTCCGGCTTTGGCCGCGGCTCCCGCTTCGCGCACGGCCGCGCCGCGCGCCCGCAGCTCTGCCGCAAACGGCGCCCGCGACGGCGGTGGATATGGACCGCCGATGTCGTCGTCGATCACGGTCAGCTCCACCGCGGTGAGCGGCCCATCGATTGTCCCACGTACTTCATGAATGACCCGCTCCGCCAGCTCCTCCGCCCATGCCCGATCTTCGCCGAGCTTGGATACGTCCGGCTTACCCTGCCAGGCGGATTCCGCGCTGGAGGCCCGTCTCTTCAGCGACTCGCGAATCCGCGTTGAGTCGAGGGCGCCTGTCGCGAGCGCATCCTCCACGGCCGCCGCGACCGCTCCCAGGTCGGTCGGATACAGCAGCAGGTCGCAACCCGCGCGCAGGGCGCGGACGGCGGCGCGCGCTTCACCCTCGCCCAGAACGCCCTCCATGATCATCGCGTCCGTCACGACCAGCCCTTCGAAGCCCAGCTCCTCCCGGAGGATCCCCCCAAGAATCGCACGCGACAGCGTGGCGGGGTCGCCGGAAGGATCCAGCGCCGGATACGAGATGTGCGCGGACATCACGCTCGCTACGTTCGCCGCGATCGCGGACCGGAACGGCTCCATGTCCGTCGCCCGAAGCTGGTCTGCGTCGAGCGTCACCGTGGGCAGCGTCGCGTGCGAGTCCGAAATAGTCCTTCCGTGCCCCGGGAAATGTTTGGCGCACGCGAGCACTCCCTCGCCCTGGCAGGCTTCGATCCACGCGGCAACGTCGCGTGCGACTTTGCCGACGTCCGCGCCGAAGGCGCGCGTGCCGATAATGGGATTGTCGGGCTCGAGATCGACGTCCGCGACGGGCGCGTATATCCAGTTCACTCCCACGGCGCGCGCTTCTCGCGCGCTGATGACCGCCGCGCGGCGGACGGCCTCCAGGTCGTCGAGGTGTCCGATCGCCGCAAGCGGCGGCAGCCCCGTGGCTCCGCGAAACTGCTGGCCTGCGCCACGCTCGAGATCGGATCCGATCAGGAGCGGAACCGCGGAACGCTGGCGCAGCTCGGTGGTCAGTTTGGCTACTTCCGCGGCATCTCCCCCAAAGAGCGCGAACCCTCCCACCCCGAGCTCGAGCGCCTGCTCGATGAGCGGCCGCTCCGTCTCATAGCCTGCCTTGGCATCCCACCGGATCGCGGGGAGTAGAAGCTGCCGAACATCGCTCACGCGGGCGTGAGCTTGCCCAGCACGCGCCTGCCTCGGGCTCCTGTGGATGTTGGAACGTTCCCTGGTATTCGCATCAGGTGGAGATATCCAAGCAACGCGAATGCCACGGCCTCCTTTGCTTCCCCGTCGAAGAACTCTTCGCTGAAGTCCGTGACCCGCGTGGGCGACACGGCTGACGTGATGGCATCCACCAGAGCGGGGTTTTTTGCCCCGCCCCCGGAAAGGAGCACCTCTGCGACCGGCTCGGGCATGAACCGTCGGTAAGCATCGCCAACGCTGCGGGCGGTCAATGAGACGGCCGTCGCCACGACGTCTTCGTCGGTCGCTCCTTCCGCACGGCAATCCGCGATGAGCTTGTCAATGTACGGCAGGCTGAACAGCTCGCGCCCGGTCGATTTTGGCGGCGGCGCGCTGAAGTACGGATCGCGCAACAACGCATCGACGATGGGCGGCAGGGGCTTGCCGCGCGACGCAATCGCGCCATCGCGGTCAAACGGCAGCTCCGGGAACAGCTTCCGCACGACGCCGTCGATGACCGCGCACCCGGGGCCGGTGTCGAAGGCGCGAACCCCGGTGAGGTCGCCGCCAGGCGGGACCACGCTGACATTGCCGATGCCGCCCAGGTTCTGCACTGCCCGCGAGCAGGAACCCGCAAACAGCAAGCGATCGAGGTAGGTTACCAGCGGCGCGCCCTCGCCACCGGCGGCCAGGTCGCGGGCCCTGAAGTCGGATACTAC
>JBPCPS010000201.1:0-5024 GCA_050998915.1 Gemmatimonadaceae bacterium | reverse complement strand
GAGCTGCTCGACGAAGCCGAGCACAAGATCTTCGAGATCAACAATTCGCGAGGTCGCGAGTCATTCACGCGCATCAAGGAGCTCCTCTGGCCGACGATGGAGCGGATCGAGAAGCTCCAGAGCAGCGGCGCTACGCTCACCGGCGTGGGCAGCGGCTTCAAGGACCTGGACGAGCTGACCGCCGGGTTCCAGCCGAGCGATCTGGTGATCATCGCCGCCCGTCCGTCAATGGGAAAGACCGCATTCGCGCTGAACATCGCCCAGAACGCGGCGCTCGACAACAACATCCCCATCTGCGTATTCTCGATGGAAATGAGCAAGGAATCGCTTGTGCAGCGACTGCTGACCTCGGAGGGGAGGGTCGACGCACAGCGGCTGAGAAAGGGCAAGCTGCACGACGAGGAGTTCGTGCGGCTCGGGCGGGCGGCCGGGCTGCTCAGCCACGCCCCGATATGGATCGATGACACCCCCGGGCTCACTCTCCTCGAGCTTCGCTCAAAAGCGAGACGATTGAAGATGGAGAGCGACGTGCAGATGGTGATTGTCGACTACCTGCAGCTCATGCAGGGCCCGACGAACGTGGAGAGCAGGCAACAGGAGATCAGTTACATCTCGCGGTCGCTCAAGGCGCTCGCGCGCGAGCTGAACGTTCCTGTGGTCGCGCTGTCGCAGCTTTCGCGCGCGCCGGAGCAGCGCACCGGCGAAGGCAAGCGGCCGCAGCTCTCTGACCTGCGTGAGTCCGGCGCGATCGAGCAGGACGCGGATCTGGTGATGTTCATCTACCGTCAGGAGGTGTACGACGGGGCGACGGACAAGGACGGGAATTCTCTCGAGGGCCGGGCGGAGATCATCGTCGGCAAGCAGCGGAACGTGCCGACGGGACTGGTGAATCTGTACTTCAACAAGACTTACACTCGGTTTGACAACTTCTCGGCTAGAACGACAGGACCGGAGATCGTTCGGACTGGGTGAGGCTCCTGGAGAATTGCAATGGAATCCAAGTTCGGAGTGTGGCAGTTAGGAGTTTGGAGTGGGGAGTAACTGCAAAAGATCTCCAGTGACTCCTGACTCCCCGACTCCGAACTGCCACACTCCAAACTTGGATCCCCTTTCCCTGGTCAGGAGCTAGTCACTTGCCGAAGGCTATCACCATTCACCGTTGCACCGGCTGCGGCGCGGACCATCCCAAGTGGGCCGGGCGCTGCGACGTGTGCGGCGAGTGGAATACGCTCGTGGAAGAGCCGATGGCCGCGCGCAAGACCGGAAAGAGCCCGGCGCGCGCGCGGAAGAGCGGGCATGCCGCCGGCCGGACGTCAATCCTCCGCGACGTCAGCGGCGCCGAGAGCGCGCGCTGGAGGACCGGGATCAATGAGTTCGACTTCGTGCTCGGCGGCGGGGTCGTCCCTGGGTCGATGGTGCTCGTGGGCGGTGAGCCGGGAATCGGCAAGTCCACGCTGCTGCTGCAGGTCGCTGCCCGGTTGCAGGCGCGTCCGCTGCGGGCGCTGTATGTGTCGGGCGAGGAGTCCGCCCTGCAGGTGAAGCTGCGCTCCGACCGGTTGACCGACGGCGCGGGGGACGTCGAGCTGCTCAACGAGACTTCGCTCGAGACAATCCTCGCCACAGCGGGCGCGGGACGGTACGACGTGATGTTCGTCGACTCCATTCAGACCGTGTACACAGAGGAGCTCGAGGGCGCGCCTGGAAGCGTGGGGCAGGTGCGCGAGTGCGCCGCGCGCCTCATGCGCTTCGCCAAGGACAGCGGAACCGCGGTGCTCGTCGTCGGACACGTGACCAAATCCGGCGGGATCGCGGGGCCCAAAACGCTCGAGCACATCGTCGACACGGTGCTGTACTTCGAGGGCGAGGGGACCGCCGAGCACCGCGTGCTGCGCGCTACCAAGAACCGGTTTGGCAGCGTGGACGAGATCGGCGTGTTCAGGATGAGCGGCCAAGGGCTGGTCGCCGTAGGCAATCCGTCTGAGCTGTTCCTCGGCGACAGATCGCGTGCAACGTCCGGGAGCGCCGTGACCGCGCTGATGGAAGGCTCGCGACCGCTGCTGGTGGAAGTGCAGGGGCTCGCCGCGAAATCCGGATACGGCACGCCTCAGCGCGTCGCGACGGGATACGACTCCAAACGGCTCGCGCTTCTGCTAGCGGTGCTGGAGCGGCGCGCCGGGCTTTCGTTCTCCCAGATGGACGTGTTCCTCAACATCGCCGGCGGAATCAGGATGCAGGAGCCCGCGGGAGATCTGGCGGTCGCCACGGCGCTGGCCTCCAGCGTGTTCGACCGCGCGCTTCCGCACGACGCGATGTTCATCGGCGAGGTCGGGCTCGGCGGAGAGATACGACCGGTGGCGCAGGTGGAGCGCAGGCTCGCGGAGGGGTCCAAGCTCGGCATTACTCGCGCCTACGTGGCGACGCGCGGCGTCCCTCAGCGATCCGTAAAAGGGGTGACTGTGCGTGGCGCTGCCACCGTGCAGGAGCTGTTCGAGACGGTATTCGCGTGAGCCCGGCGACGCGTGACGTCGGAGTCGTGATCGTCGCTGCCGGAAAGGGCGCGCGCACCGGCTCCACCGAGCTCAAGCAGTTTCGCTGGGTCGCCGGAAAGCCGATGCTGCTGCACAGCGTGCAGGCATTTCACGACCGGGACGACGTAGCGATGGTTGTCTGCGTTCTTCCGCGCGAGCACGCGGGCGATCCCCCCGCCTGGCTCTTTCAGTGCGACGTCGAGCGGCTGCTTGTCGCCACCGGCGGACGGGAGCGCTCTGATTCGGTGGCCAACGGCATCGAGGATCTGCCGCCAGAGTGCGGGATCATCGTGATACACGACGCCGCGCGTCCGCTTGTACCGGCATCGGTAATCGAGAGTGTCATCGCCGAAGCGCGGCGCGGGAACGGCGCAGTGCCGGCGATCCCCGTCGCCGACACGCTGAAGCGCGTGACTGATTCGTGCGTGATCTCCCGGACCGTCGATCGCAGCCGTCTCTGGCGCGCGCAGACTCCGCAGGCGTTTCCGCGGGCGATGATCGAGCGCGCGTACACGCACGCGCGCGCGAACGGAACCAAGGCCACCGACGACGCCGGGCTGTGCGAGGTGCTTGGCCTGCCCGTGGTCGTGGTGCCGGGAAGCGAGCGCGCAATGAAGATCACCGAGGAAGCGGACTTCGCGCGGGCCGAGGCGCTGCATACCTTGAAAGAATGACAGCCGAAGTTCGCGCGATTCCGTTCTGGTCGGATGCCGAGATCGAAGCCTCGCTTCCGGCTACGATCGAGCATCTCAACGCGCGGCGGGTGCTCGCGTACCCGACGGAAACGGTGTACGGGTTCGGCGGTGCGGTAGATCATGAGTCAGTGCAGGAGCTGATTCGGTTCAAGGGCAGACCGCCGAACAAGCCGTTCCTGCTGCTCATCTCGGGCAGCGACATGCTCGCGCGACTCGACCTCCATCTGAATCCGGCGGCATCGAGACTCGCGGCGAGGTTCTGGCCCGGGCCGCTCACGCTCGTCCTGCCGGGTGGCGAGAAGCGCGTTCCGTCCGAATTGCGCGGACCGGAGGGTGGCATCGCGGTCCGGTGGACCCCGCATCCCGCGACCAGCCGGCTAATCCGCGCCTATGGCGACCCGATCACCTCCACCAGCGCGAACCGCCCGGGCGTTCCTCCCGCGCAATCCGCGGGCGAGATCATCGCGCAATGGACGCAGGCGGCCGCCGGCGGAAAGCTCCGCATTCTCGATGGCGGACAGCTCTCCAGCTCGGCGCCCTCGACCGTAGTGGATTGCACCACGGCACAACCCCGCGTCATACGGCCCGGCGCAGTCGCTTCTTCCGAGCTCCGCGAAGTGGTCGCTGACTTGATCTGTGAAAGCACATGAAAGTCCTGTTCGTGTGCACGGGCAACACGTGCCGAAGTCCCATTGCGGAAGCCGCGGCGCGAAAGCGCGCGGCTGCGCGCGGAATCGAGGACCTGAGCTTTGCCAGCGCCGGCACGGGTGCATGGGACGGAGCGGGAGCCTCCGAGGGCGCGATACTCGTCGGCATGGAGCGCGGACTGGACCTGAGCTCACACCAGGCGCAGCGGTTGACCGAGGAGCTCGTTCGCGAAAGCGATCTCATCCTCGGCCTCTCCGACCAGCACGTGGCCGCTGTCGCGGAGCTTGGTGGCGAGGGCAAGAATTTCCTGCTCGACGATTTTGCGTCGGAAGGCAAGTCAGCGAACGCGGTGGCGGATCCGTTCGGCCAGCACCTGGCAGCGTACCGCGCAACGGCCGATGACATAGAGCGGTTGGTTGGTTTGGTAGTCGAGCGGATCGCGACGCGCGGGCTGCCCCCCTGACGCAGTGACGCGCCCAAGCGCGCCGAGCCGGCTCGTACTGCTCGGGCACCCGGTTTCGCACTCTCTGTCGCCCGTGCTGCATGGTGCCGCGTTGGCGAGCGCCGGACTCGACCTCACATACGAAGCGATCGACGTCGCCCCATCGCGATTGGAGCATTCGATCGCGGAGCTGATTGCTTCGGGGGCCGCCGGCAACGCGACGATCCCCCATAAGGAAGCGCTCGCCCGCATCTGCGATCGACTTACGCCTACGGCGGGACTCGCCTAAGCCGTGAACGTCTGGTGGACCGAGGACGGCGAGCTGGTAGGCGACAACACCGACGTCGGGGGGTTTCACGTGCTGGCGGGCCGAGTGCTTGGCTGCGATCCGAGCTGTGAGCGGGTCGCCGTGATCGGCGCGGGCGGGGCCGCGAGCGCCGTTTTGACGGCAGTGGGTGAATGGCGTGACTCGACCGCGCGCGTATACAACCGCGACCCCGTTCGCGCGCGGAAGCTCTGCGCGCGTTATCCCGATGTCGCGCGGGCTGAGACAGTGCTCGCGGAAGCGCTGGCAGGGGCCACGATTGTGGTGAATGCGACGCCCATCGGACTCCTCGACGAAGGATTCCCGCTCGCGGTCGAGCGGATCCCGGAACGAGCCGCGGTCATCGACCTCGTCTACCGCCAGGGCGACACGCCCTGGGTCAGGGC
>JBPCPS010000066.1:0-8386 GCA_050998915.1 Gemmatimonadaceae bacterium | reverse complement strand
TCGGAGTGGCGCTCGGCACGCCTGCGTACATGGCGCCGGAGCAGGCGACGGCGGACCCCAACACCGACCACCGCGCGGACATCTACGCGCTCGGCGTGCTCGCCTATGAGATGCTGAGCGGAAGCATCCCGTTCTCGGGCCGCTCGCCGCAGGCCATGCTCGCGGCGCAGGTAACCGAGACTCCGGACCACGTCACGCGCCGCCGGCCCGCGATCCCGCCGATGCTGGCGAACCTCGTGATGTGGTGCCTGGAGAAGCGTCCCGCGGACAGGCCGCAGTCGGCGGCGGAGGTGGTGCACGAGCTGGACGCGCTGACGACGCCCAGCGGCGGGATGGCGCCGACCACGGCGCAGAGATCCGTGAGCGTACCGGTGCGGTTCCCGCTGAAGTCCGCCGCCCTCGCGGCGGGTGTTGTAGTTTTCGCGGCAGTGGGGTTCGCCGCCTGGTGGGCTACACGACCATCGGCGGCTACGGCCGGTGCGGTCGCGACGCCGGCGCTTGCCGTCCTCCCGTTCGAGAACCGCGGCAGCGAGGAGGGACAGGAGTTCACCGACGGGATGACGGAAGAGATAACGAACCGTCTCTCGGCGGTTCGCGGGCTACGCGTGGTAGGGCGACACAGCGCGCGATCGTATGCGGGAACCGACAAGTCCCCGCAACAGATAGCGCAGGAGCTGGGCGTGCAGTACCTGCTCACAGGTACCGTGCGCTGGGACCGCGACGCCGCTGGAAAGGAAGTGGTACGTGTGAGTCCCGCGTTGCTGCGTGCATCGGACGCGACGCAGGTGTGGGGAGACGCTTACCAGACCGTTCTGTCCGGCATGTTCGAAGTCCAGTCCCGGGTCGCGACGGAAGTAGCCAACGCGTTGAACGTCGCGCTGCTGGAGCCGGAGCGCGAAGCGCTCGTCGCGAAGCTTACGGAAAATGTCGAAGCGTATTCGTTATATCTGCGCGGAACGGAACTGCTGCGATCCGGTCTCGTCCCGTCCATCCGCGAAGCCTTATCGCTATTGGAGCGCGCGGTCGCGCTCGACCCGGATTTCGCACAGGCGCACGCCAAGCTGTCGCTGACGCACACCGACTTGTTCTGGTTTTACGGAGACCGCAGTGCTCACCGCCTCCGCCTTGCCAAGGCTGCTGCCGACCGGGCGCTGGAGCTGCAGCCCGGGCTCCCGGAGGGGCATGAAGCGCTCGGCGTTTACTACTATCACGGATTCCTGGACTATGAGCGCGCCCTGCGCGAGCTGGCCGCCGCGGAAAAGGCGCGGCCGAACAGCGCCGATGTTCTTTTCTTCAGGGCGTTCGTGCTGCGCCGCAGCGGAAAATTCGAGGAATCGGTAGCGACGATGGCGCGTGCGATCGAGCTCGACCCTCGCTCAGCCGGCTACATCGCGGCCGCAGGAGATACCCAACTGTACCTGCGCCAGTATGACGCAGCAGAGCGATTGGCCGACCGGGCACTGATCGTAAGCCCTGATGAGCCCGATGCGGTGGTAGTAAAGGCTCTGGCGGGTTTTGGCCGGACCGGAGACGCAGCGGCGGCCGTGAAGATATTTTTCGACGCTTGGGCCCGCGCGCCGGACAAGGACGACCGCACCGCGCTTGCGCTCGGGCTGGGGTGGCCATTCACCCACCATCCAGCGATTGCCCAGGCGGTGTCCGATCTCAAGTGGACGCGGGATATGGGTGAGCATGGTGCAGTGATGACGCGGAAAGCCTGGTTCTTTCGCGAGCGGGGTGACGGCGCTCGCGCCCGTGCGCATGCCGATAGCGCGGTACGGCTCTTTTCTGCCCGTCTTCGAGAACGCCCGGACGAGGCGGAGTTTTATTCAGACCGGGCCATTGCCCATGCCATCCTGGGTCATGAGCGTGACGCCCTGTCAGATTCCGATCGCGCGGTCTCGCTCATGCCGATGAGCAAGGATGCTCTTATCGGAGGAGATATTCTCTGGGACCGCGTCCTCGTACTTGTCGCCCTTGGTCGCTTTGAGGATGCACTCCGGATCTTCGAGCGATTGCTTTCCTCTCCATCCACGACCTACCCGAACAGGGTTCGACTGAACCCGAATTTCGCACCGCTCCGCGCAAACCCGCGTTTTCAGCGGCTGTTCTCGGGCTGATGCGGTGAATTCGATCATCATTCCATGGGAGGCTTCATGAAACCGATTTCGTGGCTGGGCGTGCTGCTGATCGTGGTCGGCGTGGTGCTGCTGGCAAAGCGCTTCAGCTACACCAAGGACAGTGAGACCGTAACGGTCGGTCCCGTCGAAGTCGTCACGAAGAGGAGGGCCGAGATACCGCCGTGGGCCGGAGTTCTGCTCATCGTCGGCGGCGGCGGTCTCATGGTGGCCGGAGCGCGGAGGCGCTGACCCGTGCGCGTTGCGGACATCCGAACGCTGTATTCGTACAACGAATGGGCCAACGCGCGAATCTTCGCCGCCGCGGCTGAGCTGGATCAGCAGACCTTCGCGGAGCCGCGCGGCAGCAGCTTCTCGTCCATCCGCGATACCATTGCGCACATCGCTGCTTCAGAATGGGTCTGGCTGCGCCGGTGGCGGGGCGAGAGCCCGCAATCCGTGCCGGAATGGGAGGCGCTCCGCGAAGCCGCGGCTCTCGCGCGCAAGCTCGCGGAGATCGAAGCGGATCGCGCGGCGTTCCTGCTGGGCCTGACCGACGAAGGGCTCGCGCGGCCGCTGGCGTACCGGAATCTCAAGAGGGAGGAGTTCCGCCAGCCGCTCGTGGACCAACTCCTCCACGTGGTGAATCACTCCACGTACCATCGCGGGCAGGTCGCGACCTTGTCCCGCCAGGCTGGTTTCCCCGCGCCGGCCACCGATCTCATAGTCTTCAAGAGGGAGAACGGCTAATTTCGCGTTCTGTAACCAAGCCGGGCTCACTCACGTAATGGTTCTCATGCAACCCCCGACGGTCGAGCAGGTGACGGTCCCCGCGCAGGCGGTCGTCCGGATAGGGCAGGGGCCAGGGAACGCGGCGCAGACACTGGCCATCCCCATGACTCGCGCCGAGGCCGCCGCCATTCGCGAGCGCCGCTCCGAGCTGTCGAACCAGCTCATATCGGCGAGCGGACGCCGGAGGGATCTCGCGGAAGAGCTGCGGACCGCGACGGGGTCTGATCGCGCGGGGCTCGAGCAGCGAATCGCGGTGCTGGACGAGCGGATCGTGCAGCTGGAGTCCGACATCGCTCAGACGGGGCGGCTGCTCACCGGAGCGCCGGCGGGAGTGCTCGGGTCGGCCCCGGGGGAAGCAATACTCGGCGGCTTCAAGTCCGGACAGGTGCTCGCGTTCGGGATCGTGCTGACGATCTTCGTACTCGCGCCGCTCGCGGTGGGGGCGTCGCGGATGATGTGGAAGCGCGCCACGGCGGGGCCGGTGCGGCACGTCATACCGCCAGAGACCTCCGGCCGGCTGGAGCGAATCGAGCAGGCCGTCGAAGCGATTGCGGTGGAAGTCGAGCGTGTATCCGAGGGGCAGCGGTTCGTGACGAAGCTGATGAGCGAAGCCAAGTCCGTTCCCGCACTCGAGAATCCGCGGATGCAGGCACAAACTTCCACGGGGCGAGAGAGCTAAGGCATGCAGGGAAAACCCGTCACAGCGCAGGCTCCTCCGGTTCCAACCGTTCAGATCGGAGCGGGACCGACCACCGACGCGCAGTCGATTCCCATCCCGCAGAGCGTACAGGAGATCGCGGGGCTGAGAACACGCCGATCGGAGCTGGTGGGTCAGCTCGACCGCGCGGGGAACAGACGCGAGAGCATCATCAACGACATGCGGGATGCGACGAACGCCGAGCGCGTGGGCCTGGAGCAGCGGCTGACCGCGCTCGATTCGAGGATCGTGCAGATCGAGGCCGACATCGCGGCCACGGAGCGCGCGCTGACGAACACCCCCGCCGCCTTGCTCGGCGCCGCCGCGCAGGCAGAGGAGGCCGCACAAGCGGCGCGGGAAGCCGCCAGGCCACCGATCGACGACGACGTCCTCGGAATGATGGCTTTCTTCTCGCTGTTTCTTTTGGTGCCGATCGTCATCGCATACTCGCGGAGGATCTGGAAGCGACCAGTGGCGGGGCGTGCGCTTTCCCCCGCGACCGAAGGGAGGATCGAGCGAATCGAGCAGGCGGTCGAGGCGATCGCCGTGGAAGTCGAGCGCGTGTCGGAAGGCCAACGCTTCGTCACCAGGCTCATGAGCGAAGCGAGGGTGGCTCCGGCGGGAGAGCACGCGCGCATGCTCCCAGAATCGCGGCAGGGGTAAAGTGATCATGTCGCAACAGCTCTTTCCGCAGTTCGCGGGCATCCACATGCGGACACAGGCCGGTGCGCCGCCGGCGCAGCCAGCCACACCTGCTTCCCCCGGTGGTCCGGCCGTCATCCGAATCGAAGGTGTTCCAGGAGTCCCCGCGCAAACCCTCTCGGTCCCGCTCAGCCTCGCGGACGTGCGCTGGCTCCGCGCCCGCCGCTCGGAACTGATCGATCAGCTGTCCCGCGCCGACGACCGGCGGGAGGCGATCACGGACGAGCTGGCTGGCACGACGGGCGCGAATCGCGCCGGATTGGAGCAGCAGCTGGCGATAGTCGATGGCAGAATCGTCCAACTCGAAGCGCAGATCGCGGAAACCGAGGGCTTGCTTACCAGCGCCCCGACGGGGTTCCTCGCGGCCGCGGAGCCACCGCAGTACAGCCGCGGCGGAGACAGCGAAGCATGGGTCGCGGTCCCAGTGATCCTGATAATCTTCGTGATCTTTCCCATCGTCTTCGCATACGCGCGGCGGATATGGAATCGCGCGCCAGCTCCTCGAGTGAATCCGGCCGAGGCCGGCAGGCTCGAGCGAATCGAGCAGGCGGTCGAGGCGATCGCCGTGGAAGTCGAGCGCGTATCCGAGGGGCAGCGTTTCGTTACCAAGCTGCTGAGCGACACGAGCCGGACGCCCGTCTCACTACCAAGAGACAGCTGACTACGGCCTAGCCAGCTCTTTCAAAGGCCAGATCTCGACGGCGAGCGACTCGCCCTGCGCGTGCACCAGCGCGGGCTTGTCGGGGAGCTTCATGCCGTGCGCTTCGCCCATTGTCGATGACAGAGTGTCGATGGTGGCCGCGCGCAGCGACCACGGCTGATGGTGGATGCGCGCGCGATAGAGCTTTTCGTCTTGGGCCGCGTACAGGCAGTAGCGTTCCACGAGGAAGAACTCCAGAGAATCCGGAGCCGGCGTCGGCAGGGCCTTTCCACGGGTCCAGCGCGCGCTGAATTCCGCCTTTGCCCCCCGCTCATCTGTCCGGCGCGACGTGAATGAGATGGTGTCGGCGGCTTCATCCATGTACATCTCCGCCTGGAAATACGGAAGGTGAAAGCCGAGCCGGGCCGCGAGCACGGCGATGACGTTGGACGCGTCGAGCGAGAAGAACCAGACCCCCGGCACGCCCTCGGCATGCACATACGTCCGCACGTTGAGCTCGTGCGAGTCGCTGAGGCCTGGTATGGCCGGGAGCATCGTCGGCCGGATCCCCCACATGGTGAACGGCGTAATGCTCACCCAGGCGCCCCCTTCGTGGGTGTCGATCTCCAGCTTCTTCGGGATCATTGGCCGCAGTACGGAAACCGGCACGGACCAATGGAGGAAGAGCAGCTTCCCCCAGTTCTGATGCATTATCGGCGATCCTTCCGGCCGATTTCGAATTGAAAGACGGTCCATAGGATTCCCGGGTTGGCAGCGAGGGCGCAGCGCGCAGCGCGCAGCACGCAGCACGCAGCACGCAGCGCCGTACGGGAATGCAATGCCCGCGCCGGATGTAATCGGGAACGCCGATTTCGGCCACAAGCGGACTAGATTTCCCTAGCTATGCCAAGCCAGCACATTCGCAACATCGCAATCATCGCGCACGTCGATCACGGCAAGACCACGCTCGTGGACAAGATGCTCCGGCAGGCCGGGGCATTCCGGGAGAATCAGGTCGTGATGGAGCGCGTCATGGATTCGAACCCGCTCGAGCGCGAGCGCGGAATCACCATTCTCGCCAAGAACACGTCGGTCCGGTGGCGAGGCACGAAGATCAACATCATCGACACGCCCGGACACTCTGACTTTGGCGGCGAGGTCGAGCGCATTCTCCGGATGGTCAACGGTGTGCTGCTCGTGGTGGACGCGTTCGACGGACCGATGCCGCAGACCCGGTTCGTGCTGCGCAAGGCGCTCGAGCTCGGCCGGACGCCCGTGATCGTCATCAACAAGATCGACCGCCCCGGCGCCGACCCGATGCGGGTCCACGACGAAGTCCTCGATTTGCTGATAGAGCTGGAGGCCGACGAAGCGCAGCTCGACGCGCCCGTCGTGTACGCCTCGGCGCGCGAGGGCACCGCCACGATGGAGCTCGAATCACCGAACTCCGATCTCGTGCCGCTGTTCGAGACGATCGTGCGGCACGTACCCGCGCCGCCCGGCGATGAAGACGGCCCCTTCCAGATGCTCGTCTCGACCATCGATTACTCCCCGTACCTCGGGCGGCTCGGTATCGGGCGGATCGAGCGCGGCAAGGTAAAGGTCGGCGAGCGCGTGGCGCTCATGCACGTGGATGGGTCGCAGGCGCCGGTTTACGCGCGCGTGACGAGGCTGTTCGCGTTCGAAGGGCTGGAGCGTGGTGAGATCGACAGCGCCGGCGCCGGCGAGATCGTCGCCATGGCCGGCCTCGAGGGAGTAGAGATAGGACTCACGATCGCCGATGCGGAGCAGCCCGAGCGGTTGGCGGGAATCGCGGTGGAAGAGCCCACGATCTCGGTGGATTTCTCGGTGAACGACTCGCCGTTCGCGGGTCGCGCGGGCAAGTTCGTCACATCGCGGCAGATCCGGGAGCGGCTGATGAGGGAGCTGGAGCGCAACGTCGCGCTGCGCGTGGACGACACCGAGACGATGGACGCGTGGACCGTCTCCGGCCGGGGTGAGCTGCACCTGACGATCCTCATGGAGACGATGCGGCGCGAGGGCTACGAGTTCCAGGTATCGCGCCCGCGGTTCATCACCAAGACCAGTGCGACCGGCGAACGGCTCGAACCGTACGAAGAGCTCTCCATCGACGTGCCGGAAGAGTCCCTCGGCGCGGTCATCGAGAAGCTGGGGCCGCGGCGTGCCGAGCTGATCGAGATGAAGAACCCCGGGCAGGGAACGGTGCGGATGCTGTATCGCATTCCGGCGCGCGGCCTGTTCGGCTACAGGTCCGAGTTCATGACCGACACGCGGGGGAACGGGATCATGCACCACCGTTTCCTGGAATACGGTCCGTGGGCCGGGCCGCTGGCCGGAAGGATGCGTGGATCGCTGGTCTCGATGGAGCCCGGCGTGATCGTTGCATTCGCTCTGGCCAACCTGGCGGAGCGGGCGACACTGTTCGTCTCGCCGGGCGATCCCGTTTACTCGGGGATGCTCATCGGGGAGAACTCGCGGCCCGGGGACATGGACGTGAATCCGACCCGCGAGAAGAAGCTGACGAACATGCGTACGAAGTCGACCGACGAAAACATCCAGCTGGAGCCGCCGCGGGAGTTGACGCTGGAAGCCGCGCTGGAGTATATCGAAGGTGACGAGCTGATCGAGGTGACACCCAAGGCGATCCGGCTGCGGAAGCGGTCGCTGGACGTGCACGAGAGAAAGCGAGCGGCGCGCGAGGCAAAGCGGGAGCGCGAGAGCGCCGCGGTTTGAACGGTTAGCTGATTATTGAGCGCGGTTGGGAACACACCTTTTGCACAACTGGGAGAGCACGGTCATGTCGGGGAGAGCAGGTCCGTCCGAGGACGGCAGCGGGCTGGTCATCTCTGTGGAGTTAGAGCGGGAGAATGCGCTCCAGGCGTCTTCGTTTTCCTTCCCGGCCCGGGCCGCAGGCATCGCTCCGGATAAGGACGAGGACGACATCGACGATCTGGACGACGATGACGACGATGACGACGATGACCTTCTCGACGACGAAGACGATCTCGACGACGATGATGATGACGACGACGATGATCTAGATGACGATCTAGATGACGATCTGGACGACGATCTCGACGACGACGACGATGATGACGACGACGACGATGATGACGACGATGACGACGATGACGACGACGACGATCTAGACGACGATCTCATCGACCTCGACGACGAGTTCGACGTGGACGAGGACGAGAAGCCCCACAAGCAGGCGCCGGGAAAGTTCCACGAGTAATCGTTCCCCGCGTCCCGGCAGCCCGCGGACGCGAAGCCATTTCGGGCGCTACGGCCGACAAACAACGTCGGCCTAAGACGCATCCTTGCGGGGGCCGAAGGAAACGGGGGTGAAGTTCCCTCCGAGGCTCGAGGCAAAAAAAAGCATCGGACTCAGACGAAACCCTCGGGAGAACACGC
>JBPCPS010000036.1:0-20917 GCA_050998915.1 Gemmatimonadaceae bacterium | reverse complement strand
GACATCCGAAGGCTCGCTGGCTGTCCGCGGCCGCGTACGACCGCTGGTGCATGTATGAAGGGCGACCACAAAAATTTGGTACGCAGTTCGTCCCCGACGGGCAGCGATATAGACTTTGGGACGTGGAGCTGACGACGACTGACGCCGAGCGCGCCAAGTGGGACGTGCCGAGCCTGGCGGCGCAGCTCGCGCGCGCGGAGCAGATGACGCGCACCGAGTCGCAGCCGCCGATGGATGGCGCACCCGAATGGCTGCGCGGCGCGATCGCGCGCTGGCGCGCCGAACCTTCTTCCTGACCCGCGGAGCTCACATGCAGATCAATCCATACCTCAACTTCAACGGCACCTGCGAAGAGGCGTTCCGCTTCTATGAGAAGCTGCTCGGCGGGAAGATCGAGTCCGTCAGCAAGTTCGGCGATTCACCCGACGCCGAGACGCACCCCGCGATGCGCGACAAGGTCATCCACGCGCGGCTGGAGATCGACGGCCAGGTGATCATGGGGTCGGACGCGCCCGAAGGCTACTACTCCAAGCCGCAGGGCAACTACCTGTCGATCAACGTGGACAAGCCCGCCGAAGCGCGCCGGATCTTCGACGCGCTGGCCGAGAAGGGGGAGGTGCACATGCCGTTCGCGAAGACGTTCTGGGCCGCGGGCGGATTCGGGATGGTCGCTGACCGATTCGGCACGCCTTGGATGGTTAATTGCGAGGCAGCCCGCTGACGCCCGTCACGAAGCTGGCCGACATCGAGCCGCTTCTCGCCGCCGGCCGGAAATCGCCGGTGTCGGTGTTTCCTGAGCTACGCGACCTCGCCGCGAGCGAGGAATGGCAAGTGCGCGAGGTCGCGGCGACGGCCATGGTCAAGCTGAGCAAGCAAGACCCCGACGCCGTGGCGAAGGAAGCCGCCCGGTGGGCGCGCGACCCCGACCCGAACGTTCGGCGCGCCGCGAGCGAAGGATTGCGCAATCTCGTTCAGCGTGAGCCTGAAAAGGTGCTGCCTGTTCTCGACGCGCTGCGTGCGGATCCAAACCGCTACGTGCAGAAGTCAGTTGCGAACGTGCTCCGCAACGCGACCCGCAAGCAGCTACCATTCGTGTTGCAGCTGTGCGGCGAATGGGCCGAATCCCGCGACGCCAATACCCATTGGATCATCAGGGGCGGCTTGCGCAAGGCCGCCGCTGCGGCGCCACAGGAGACAGCACGCATCTTGAAGTCCATAACGCCCTGAACACCACGGTCATCCCGGAGAATCTCATGGCTTACGTCGACGGCTTTCTGGTGCCCGTCCCCAAGCGGCACATCGCGGTCTACCGCCGGATGGCGCGCAAAGCGGGGAAGATCTGGATCGAGTACGGCGCGCTCGAGTTCCGCGAATGCGCGGGCGACGACCTCCACCCCAAGGGCCCCGTGCCTTTCACGCGACTGGTGAAGGCTAAGCCGAGTGAGACGGTATTCTTCTCCTGGATCGTGTTCCGGTCGAAGGGCGACCGAAATCGGATCAACAAGAAAGTCATGAGCGATCCGCGCCTGCAGAAGATGATGGAGCCCGGTGAGATGCCGTTCGACCACAAGCGCATGGCTTACGGCGGCTTCAAAATCGCGGTCGATCTCTGACAGCCGCCGGCACTTGAAAGAGGTGGTCGAAGGTCCCGCGGGTTTCGACACACTCGGCATCTCGCTAGAGCTGCTCAAAACGCTCGAGTCGCTGGGCTACGAGGAGCCGACGCCGATCCAGCGGATGGCGATCCCACCGCTGCTCGAGGGCCGCGACCTGCTCGGTCAGGCCGCCACGGGTACCGGCAAGACGGCGGCGTTCGCCTTGCCGCTGCTGCAGCGACTCGCCGCCGAAGCCGGGGGCGGCGGGCGATCCGGCGTGCGCGCGCTGGTGCTCGTCCCAACCCGGGAGCTCGCGATCCAGGTCGCCGAAGCGGTGCACCGCTACGGCCGCGAGCTCGGGGTGCAGGTGCTGCCCGTGTACGGCGGACAGGACTTTCAGTCCCAGCTGCGAGTGCTGCGGCGCGGCGTGGACGTAGTGGTCGCAACGCCCGGCCGCGCGCTCGACCACATCCGCCGGAACACGCTCGACCTCCGCAACGTGCGCATGGTCGTGCTCGACGAAGCCGACGAGATGCTCGACATGGGATTCGCCGAGGATCTCGAGGCGATTCTCGCCGCCGTTCCCGCGGAGCGGCAGAGCGCGCTATTCTCCGCCACGATCCCGCCGCGCATCGCCAAGCTCGCGGAAAAGCACCTGCGCAATCCCAAGCGGATAACCATCGCGCGCGAGAAGGTGGCCGCCGGCGAGCTGCCGCGCGTCCGCCAACTCGTGTACATGGTGCAGCGCCGCGACAAGATCACCGCGCTCGGCCGCGTGCTCGACATGGAGAACCCGAAGTCTGCGATCGTGTTCTGCCGCACCCGCACCGAGGTCGACGAGGTGTCAGAGAAGCTGGGCGGGCACGGCTACGCGGCGGAGGCGATCCACGGCGGGATGACGCAGGACCAGCGCTCGCGCGTGATGAAGCGGTTCCGCGACGGCACGGGCGAGCTGCTCGTCGCGACGGACGTCGCCGCCCGCGGGCTGGACATCGAGCACGTGTCCCATGTGGTGAACTTCGACGTGCCCGCCGCGCCGGACGCGTATATCCACAGGATCGGCCGCACGGGGCGCGCGGGCCGCGAAGGGACCGCCGTCACGCTCGCCGAGCCGCGCGAGCGCGCGATGCTGCACAACATCGAGCGGCTCACCGGTCAGAAGATGACTGTCGAAGCCGTGCCGACCGTGACGGACCTGCGCGCGCGGCGGATCGGGCTGGTGAGCGCGGCGGTGCGCGACGCGGTCATCGCCGGAAGTCTGGACGAATACGTGATCGAGCTGGGCTCGCTCGCCGGCGATTATGATCTGATGGACATCGCGGCGGCGGCCATGAAGGTCGCGCACGACTCGCTGCTGGGCCCCGTGGACGAGAAGGAGATCGCGCGCGTCATCCTCGAGCCGGCGCGGGAGCACGCCGGCAAGCGCGACACGTACAAGAAGGTCTCGAAGGGCAAGAAGTACGATAAGCCCAACCGCGAGCGGCCTGCCGGAGCCAAGTTCGAGAAGAAGTTCGACAAGAAGAGCGACAAGAAGAAAGGCTACCCCAAGCGCGAGACCGGTCGCCGGGGTAATCGGCCGAGGTAGACGAGAGGCTCTGGCTCCGAGAATGTGTAGATGGAATCCAAGATGTGAGAAGCCAGAAGATAGATGGCCAGAACGTCTGAATGGGCTATCTAGCTTCTGGCTTTCTAACCTCTGGCCATCTCATTTCTTGGATCCCCCGTCAGCCTTCCCGGAGTCAACAAACCTCCGCATCGAAATAGTATCGTAAGTCACCCCTTCTCTCGCCCACTCTACCGCCGCGTCCGCCTGATCGTCGGAATGTCCCATCGAGACCAGCGCGTAGTGTGACATCGCCAGCGCCGTCTCGCGCTCGCCGAGCACCGTGCGACCCACTCCCATCGCATCCAGATAGTCCTGTTCAGTCGAGCTGTGCGTCCGCACCACCGTGTCCAGATTCGGATTCATCCGCAGCGCGAGATCCAGCACCTGCCGCGACTGGTACGCACCCGGCGCGGCAAGGATCAGCAGGCGTGCCGTCTGCGGTGACGCCATCTCGAGTATTGCGGGCCGGGTCGCGTCGCCCCACACGGCGCGCACCCCGTCTTTCCGCGCTGCCTTTGCCACCGCGCGATCGGATTCGATCACCACGAATTGGAACTGCTGCGCGCCCAGCGTGCTGGCAATCGCGCGTCCGACGCGGCCGTAGCCGACGAGGATCGCGTGGCCGAGCAGCGGCTCCTTCCCCGGCGGGAACGCGATGGACATCTCCGTCGTGCGCTCCAGAGTCTCGATCATCCGCGGCTGGCCTTTCGTCCACCGGTCGAGCCTGGCCGCGAGCGCGAACATGACGGGATTGAGCGTGATCGAGATGATCGCGGCCGCGAGGATCAGGTCCCGCCCTTCATCGGAGAGCAGCCCGAGCGTCACCGCCAGGCCCGCGAGGATGAAGGAGAACTCGCCGATCTGCGACAGGCTGGCGGCTACCGTCAGCGACGACCTGATGCGGTAGCCGAGCAGTAGCACGATGGCGAATGCTACCAGCGATTTGCCGATCATGACGATCCCGACCGTGCCGAGCACGGCCAGCGGCTCGCGCACGATGATCGTCGGATCGAACAGCATCCCGACCGAGACGAAAAAGAGCACGGCGAACGCGTCCTGCAGCGGCAGCGCTTCCGCGCCCGCCTGATGGCTGAGATCGGAGCCGTTGATCACCACTCCCGCGAAGAACGCGCCGAGCGCGACGGAGACTCCGAACAGTACGGAGGAGCCCAGCGCGATTCCGAGCGCCGTGGCGAGAACGGCGAGCGTGAACAGCTCGCGCGACCCGGTGTGCGCGACGCGCTCGAGCATCCACGGAATGATCCGCCGCCCGGCGATCAGAACCAGTGCGAAGAACGCCGCGACTTTTCCGAGAGTGATGCCGATCGTCAGTAGCAGATCGCGATCCCCGGCGCCACCGGGCAGATCGGGCGCGGTCCCCATCGATGCCGCGAACGCGGGCAGGAGCACGAGCACCAGAACCATCACCAGATCTTCGACGACGAGCCATCCCACCGCGATGTGTCCGTCGAAGCTGTCGAGCCCGCCGCGCTGCTCCAGCGCGCGCAGCAGGACGACGGTGCTCGCGACGGATAGTGCCAGCCCGAACACGAGTCCCTCTGCGAGCGGCCACCCCCACAGCTTCGCGATGCCGGCTACGAACGCCGTCACGATGGCGATGCGTCCGATTGCGCCCGGGATGGCGACGCGCTTGACCGCCAACAAATCGGTGAGCGAAAAGTGCAGCCCTACGCCGAACATCAGCATGATCACGCCGATCTCGGCGAGCTGCCCGGCGATTTTGATGTCGGCCGTGAAGCCCGGCGAATGCGGCCCCACGAGGATTCCCGCGAGCAGATATCCGACGATCGGCGGCAGGCCGATGCGCGTCACGGCCAACCCCAGGACGAACGCCAGCCCCAGGCCGGCGGTGATCGTGGCTATGAGAGAGGCGTCGGGGTGCATGCTGTAATCTCGCAGGAGCGGTGGCTTCGAGCGAGATGCAGGGGGATCCAAGTTTGCAGTGTCACAGTTAAGGAGTGGACAGTTCGGAGTGCCGTCGGCTGTGACTCCTGACTGCCCCACTCCGAACTGTCACACTCCAAACTTGGATTCCCTTTCAGCCGCGCAGACGCCACCGCGGCCACCACCAATTCGCTTTTCCCATGAGGCCCATCAGTATCGGAACGAGCACGACGCGGATGAGTGTCGCGTCCAGCGCGACCGCGAACGCCAGCCCGAGCCCGAACTCGCGCGTCGCCGTGAGCCGCGTGAAGCCGAACGATCCGAACAACACCACCATGATGAGCGCGGCGCTGGTGATCAGTCCGCCGGTCTGCGACAGCCCATTTACGACCGATGCGCGATTGTCGCCCGTGCGATCGTATTCCTCCCTGATCCTCCCGAGCAGAAACACTTCGTAGTCCATCGACAGGCCGAACAGGATCGTGAACAGCATCAGCACGATGAACGAGTTGAGCCCGCCCGGCGGAACGAGGTTGATCATGTCCGCGCCGATTCCGTCCTGGAACACGTACACCAGGAAGCCGTACGCCGCGAGCACCGAGACGAGATTCAGCGAGATCGCCTTGAGCGGGACGAACACCGAGCGGAACGCGATGGCGAGCACGATGAAGGTGATCGCCAGCACCAGCGGCACCACCCGTTTCAGGCTGGCGAACAGCTCCGCGTCAAAATCGATCACCGCCGCGCTCATCCCTCCAACCTGCATGTCGAGGCCGGCGGCGCGCGCCGGGTGAACGGCTCCGAGCCGCAGCTCGCGCACGAGATCCATCACCTCCGCTGATTCCGGCGCTGCCCGTGGGACGAGCACCATCAGCGCGTGCCGCCCGTCGGGGCTTATGCCGCCGACGATCGCGTGCTTGATTCGCGGCTCCGCTGCCAGGCGGGTGCGAAGCGCAGCCAGCATCTCACGATTCTCGCCGGTCAGAGCGCCGCTCTGCGTGCGCGGTTCCACCAGCAGGACTACCGGCGCCATCCACCCGGCCGCGAAGTTCCGCTCCAGCAGCTCGTACCCCTGGCGGGATTCCATCTCCTCGGAGATGTCGCGCGCACCCATGTTCCATGCCTTCAGCCGCAGCGTAGGCGCGATGAAGATCGCCAGGATCACGAGCGCCGGGATCAGATAGCGCCACGGATGCGTCATCGCCTGCCGCGCCCAGCGGCCCCAGCGCGAGTCCGCCGCGTTCGCCTTCGGCCGCGGATGCCTCGGCCAGTTTACTCTCTCGCCGAGCAGCAGCAGCAACGCGGGCAGGAGCGTCACCGTCATGAGCACCGAAGTGAGCACCACCGTGACTCCGCCGAGCGCCAGCGTGTGCAGGAAGCTGATCCGCACGAGAAAGAGCGCCAGAAATCCGGTGCACACCGCGAGCCCCGACACGAGCACGACGTGCCCCGCGCGCATGGTCGCCGTTTCCACGGCGTCGCGGACGGTCGCGCCGGACGCGAGCTCCTCGCGCCAGCGGCTCAGGAGAAAGAGCGCGTAATCCACCCCCACGCCCAGTCCCACCATCGTCACGGCGTTCTGTGCGAACACGCTCACCGGCATCGCGCGCGACAGCAGGAACAGCGTCGCGAGCGCGACCGCGCTCGTCCCCAGCGCGATGGCGAGCGGGAGGCCCGCCGCGAGCGGTGCGCCGAACACGACCAGGAGCACGATCAGCACCAGTGGAATCCCGATCTTCTCCGCGCGGATGAGGTCGTCCGAGGAATTCACATCGAGGTCGTGGAAGAGCGACACCATCCCGGTGAGCTTGATATCCCACTCCGAGCTCAACGCCGCGCTCGCCGCCGCCGCGCGGATCCGGCCGACGTTCGTCTCCGCATCGAAGAACGTCGACGCGCGCGGTGTCACGAGCAGCAGCGCCGAGCGGCCGTCTCGCCCGAGCAGCGTGCTGTCGCGCGTATTCCAGAAGTGCCGCACGCCGTGCACGCGCGCGGAGTCCATCAGCGCGCGCTCCATCGTGGCGGCCGCGGCAGCGAACGCGGGATCGCTTGCGTTCGTGGTCTTCGACGTGAGCACGGCCGGAAAGACGAAGGCGGTTCCCTCGCCGAAGGCGGCGTTGAGCTCGCGCGACACCAGCTCCGACGGACTGCCGGTGACCGCGTCGGTGCTGCCGCGGAGCGCCCCTCCGAGCTGGAACGCGAACGGCGCGGCCGCGACGAGCAGAACGACCCAGAGCGCGATTACCGCCCGCGGGTGTCGCAGGACGAGCTGGACGAGTGGGCGCATCCCTGGGTCAGGCCGCGGGGAGAAAGCGCGCCTGCTTGATCTTGCCGGAATCGCCCGCGAACGGACCCTGTCCGATGCGGTACAGCTGGATGTCGGGCACCAGCGTCTCCGGATACTCGTGCCACGCCTCGCGGAAGTCGGCGTTGAGCGCGACCAGGCTCGGCACGATGGATTCGGCGAACCGGCGCGCCAGCGCGGCGTTGGGCTCGCGCGAGACTTCGAACAGGAACCGTGGGCGCACCGCGCCGTTCGCTCCTTCCGCGACGGAGAGGCAGAACGAGTTGGTGATCGCGGCCAGTCCCGTGTCCCTGTACAGGCACTGCTCGATGTCTTCCGGATAAATGTTGGCGCCCATCACGCTGATCGTGTAGTCGCGGCGCCCGTAGATCCACAGGAACGGCAGCCGCACGTTGCCGTCGCCGCACTCGCGCCGGAGCTGGTCCATGTCCACGCCGAGCGCGGCGAGCCGCGCCTTCATCTCGTCGCCGGAGAGAATGCCGCCGACGTCGTGCACGTTGTAGCGGATGCGCGGCGACAGCAGCGAGCCGCGCGTGATCGTGCACACCACTTCGTTTTGTTCGTTCACCTCGAAATGGTGCATGAGCGGATTGTACTGGAAAACCATCGGCAGCCGCGTGTCCGAGCCGAACAGCGCGACTTTGATGTCCTCGCGCTCGCGCGCCAGCCGCCGGAGCGCGACCGAGATGGGGGTCTCTCCCGCGATGCCGATCTCGAGATCGGTCGCGCCGTAGCCCGAGTAGACCTTGGTGAATCTCCGCAGCAGGTAGTCGCGCAGCCCTTCGGACATCCCTTCCCCGCCGGCGAGACCGAAGATGCGATACTCGTCAAACGGGAATCCTTCTTCCTCGGCGACGTCCATCAGGTGCTTGAGGAACGGCGGGTAGCCCGTGATGAGGTAGGTGTAGCCCGGCCCGAAGAATCGCATCGTGTGCAGGATCTTCGCGATGTCGGGTCCCGTGTTCTTCACGATCCCGTTCTTCTGCAGCGAGATCCCCATGTTGATGCCGGTGGCCCACGCGCCCATGCTGAAGCCGTTGATCGTGATCCACGGCTCGCGCCCGTAGCCGTACGTCGCGAAGTAGCTCACGAACGTGTGGCTCTCGCGCCGCTCTCGCGCGCTCCGCACCCAGTTGTACGGCGTCCCCGTGGAGCCCGACGATTCGTCGATCATCGTCTGGCCGTGAAAAAATGTCCCGCCCACGCAGCGCGCGCCGGTGCCGAACGGCTTGATGTACGACTCCTTGTCCGTCTCCGGAACATGACCGTCGGCGCGGGCGAGCGTGAACTCGCGGTACGCCGGTACCTCGCGCAGCGCCCGGTAGTACGCCTTCCGCGCCTTGACGCGCGAGGCCCACGCCAGGTACGAGGGCGGCAGCAGCTTGAAAACGCCCAGGAACGTGGGATAGGTGACGCACGCGAGCTTGAGCACGAAATCACATGGCGCCTGGACGGCGAATGCGACGCGCTCGGCGAAAGTCGGCAGGGTTCTGGGGTCGGGATTCATGTGCGCCTCCGTAGGTCGGCAGCAAGGGCCAGCACTTCGCCCTCACGATACCCCCGCCCGGGAGGGCTCCGCCCTGCGTCAGATGACGTAGACGGAGCCCAATCTTCCACTAGGTTTCCGCCCCATGGTCGCAAACGGACGGGCTGGAGGCCCCCGCGCCGCGCTGGCGTTCATCCTCGTCACGGTCTTCATCGACGTGCTCAGCTTCGGGCTCATCATACCGGTGCTCCCCCGCCTCATAGTCGACCTCTCGGGCGGCGACACCGCCAGGGCAGCGAAAGTCTTCGGCCTCTTCGGCACGGTGTGGGCGCTGATGCAGTTTGTCGCCTCGCCGATCATCGGGTCGCTATCCGACAAAGTCGGGCGCCGGCCCGTGATCCTGCTCTCATGTCTCGGGCTCGGACTCGACTTCGTGTTCATGGCACTCGCGCCGACGCTCGCGTGGCTGTTCGTGGGACGGATGATCTCCGGCGTCACGGCCGCCACGATCGCGACCGCGGGCGCGTACATCGCCGACGTCTCCCCACCCGGGAAACGCGCCGCGAACTTCGGCATGATCGGCGCGGCGTGGGGCGCAGGCTTCATCGTCGGTCCAGCCATCGGTGGACTGCTGGGACAGGCGAATCCGCGGCTGCCTTTCTGGGCTGCCGCCGCGCTCGCGCTGATCGGCGTGGCGTACGGCTTCTTCGTGCTCCCCGAGTCGCTGCCGCGGGAGCGGCGCGCTCCGTTCTCGTGGAAGAAAGCGAATCCGGTCGGCGCGCTCACGCTGCTGCGCTCGCATCACGAACTGTTCGGCCTCGCGACGGTGAACAGCATCTACCTGCTGGCGCACCACGTTCTGCCGAGCGTGTGGGTGCTGTACACGAGCTACCGGTACGGCTGGAGCACGGGGATGACCGGGCTCGCGCTCGCCGGCGTAGGGCTCGGAAGCATCCTCGTGCAGGTGCTCGTCGTTCGCCGCGCGGTCGCGGCGCTCGGTGAGCGAATCACTCTGCTGGTGGGGCTGTCGTTCGGCGCCGCGGGATTCGCGATCTGGGGACTCGCACCGGACACGCGGATGTTCTGGGTGGGGCTGCCGGTGTTCTCGCTGATGGGTTTGGTCGGGCCGTCGGTGCAGGCGCTGATGACGGCGCGTGTGCAGCCGAACGAGCAGGGCCAGCTTCAGGGCGCGAACAGCAGCATCATGGGCTTGACCGGGCTGGTGGGGCCGGGGTTGTTCACGCTGACGTTCGCGTACTTCATCGACTCCGGCATCCGGTGGCACGTTCCGGGTGCGCCGTTCTTGCTCGCCGCCGGGTTGATGATCGTCGCGCTGGCGGTGGCGTGGTCGGTCAGGCGAAATTCGTTATCCCATAGGATTCCAGTGCTCGACTAGCGGAATCCAAGGAGTGAGATGCCAGAAGCGAGAGGCCGGATACTCAGACGGTCTGCCTTCTGGCCATCTGGCCTTCCGGCATCTCACATCTTGGATCCCATCAGTCTCACTCTGGTAGCCCGAGGGCAAAAAGGCCACCCGACTTCGGGTGGCCTTTGTAAATCGCGGACATGGCAGGAATCAGTTCAATCCCTCCCCTTCGTCATTCTCGAAGTCCTCGAAGGCGAGCCCGCCGCTCTGGCGGAACACTGCGAGAGCTTCGTCCGTGCCCGCGCCCGCGAACGCGGGAGTCAGCGAGAAGCTGATCGCGCGCCGCGCGCCTTCGGGCCAGTCGGGCATCGCCAGACCCGCGACGAGCCGCTGGATTACCGAGCCGCATTCGACGAGGAGTCGGCCTGCGGTGATGCCGAGGATCTCGAGCGGAATCTCGAGATCGCTGGTGTGGAGCTCGCCGGCAGTGTCGCGCCACGCGGCGTCACCCACAGCGCCGCGCTCCGCCCACACGCCCAAGTGCCGGATCGCACCAGACCCGCCGCCGCCGGACAGCGCAGTACGCTGCCCTTCGACCGCGGCCGCCAATGCGAGCGCCAGAGACTCCGAGCTGGGTTCCCCGTACAGCGTCACGATCTCGCGTGGAGGCCGCTCGGAATGCAGCGGCGAAGGCACCGAGTTGACATGAGCGAGCACGGTCGAGTGTTCCGCGTTCTCCTCTAACATTACGAGTACATCCATCCAGCCTCCTTTGGTTTGGCGCGGAATAATACACCGGTGATCCGGATTCGTCGCATGAAGATTTCTTCATGAAACGAGCGAGACCGCTCCCGTCTGTTAGACGAGCCGGTCGGGCAAATGGTAAGGGAAGGCATAAGACGTTCCGTTGGCGGACTACTAGCGGTAGTAGGCGGGGGACTACCACATCGAACTGAATAGCTGCGAGCTACCGGCTAATAGCCGCCCGCTGACCAGCCGTCGATTCTGACCTTTCGAGGGCGAATTCACCGACAGTTTCGCAGGGGCTTGTGGAACGCAAAGGCAGGTCAGCGAGGTCCGCAGCTGAATTGGCTGGCAGCTTCTTGGCTGGTAGCTGGCAGCTATTCAGTTCTCTGTTGCCGTCAAGACAGGATCGATCCCGCGCGCTTGGAATATCCGCGCGACCGTCTCCCCGATCTTGTTGTTCGGCGTGCTCGCCCCCGCCGTAAGCCCCACCCGCACCGGCCCCTCCGCGGTCAACCACCCGCGGCTGGTCCCCTCCCCCTCCGGCGTCCGGTGCCGGATCGTCCCCGCCCCGGGATCGATGCAGTCCGCGTCCTCGATGTGGTACGTCGGCACCTTGAGCGCGCAGATCGCCGCCAGCGAGATCGTGTTGCTCGAGTTGTAACCACCCACCACCACCATCACGTCCAGCGGCTCGAGCAGCAGCTCATCCACCGCATCCTGCCTGTCCTGCGTCGCGCTGCAGATAGTATCGAACGTCCGGAAATTCCCGGCCGGATACTCCTGGCCATGACGCCGCGCCAGCGCCTCGCCCACCCGCTGGCCGATCGCCAGCGACTCGCGCGCCAACATCGTGGTCTGGTTCGCCACCCCGATCCGCTTGAGGTCCCGCTCGGGATCGAACTCGGCGTCGAATGCGTTCGGCAGCCGCCCTCTCAGCTCCGGCGCCGAGATCCTGCCCTCGATGAAATCGCACACGACCTCGGCTTCGTTCATGTCGCGCACGACGATGGAGCGCGCACCCGGATACTTGAGCGTCTGCGACGCGGTCGCGCGCGTCTCCTCGTGGTAGTACTTGCCGTGAATCAGCGACGTCAATCCATCCCGCGCGTAGCTCTCTACCCGCTTCCACACGTTGAGCACCGAGCCGCACGTGGTGTCCACGACGATGCATCCCAAGGAGCGCAGTGACTCGAAATCGCCTATGGTGACGCCGAAAGCGGGCAGTATGACGACATCATCGGGCCTGATGACGCTGAAGTCGAAGCCCTTGGGCCCCGGCAGCAGAAAGGTGACGCCCATCGCCCGCAGCTTGGCATTGACGTGCGGGTTGTGGATGATCTCGCCGACCAGGTAGATCCGGCGACCGGGGAATTTCCGCCGTGACTGGTAGGCATAGTCCACCGCCCGCTCGACGCCGTAGCAGAAGCCGAACTCGCGGGCCAGCCGGACGGTCGTGTCCCCGGCGGTAAGGGTGTACTCATTCGTACGCAACAGGTCCACGAGCTGACCCGTATAGTCCGCGGCGAGCTCTTCTTCGACCTCCGCCTTGAGACCGAGCCCTTTCCGAAAGTAGGTTACCTGCCCCCCCTCACCCGTCATACGATCCAATCTAGCGAGCCCCCTCCCGGGTCGCCCTCGGAAGAGTCCCCTTCTCCCGACCCGGCCGACGCCGATTTACCACTCCTGCAGAAGCCGTCCGCAATAAGAAAGGGCGACACCATCGGGGTGGTCGCGCCGTCGTACGCGCCGCGTCCGGGCTGGCTGCTCCGCGGCGTGAAGGCGCTCGAGCATGTCGGCTTCAACGTCGTGCTCGACACCGAGATCGAGCAGATGCGCCGGTTCGAGCGGCGCGAGGACGAGCGCCGCGCCGAGAACTTCATGGGGATGTGGATCGATCCACGGGTGAAGGCCGTGATCGGCGGGACCGGCGGGTACGGCGCGACGCGAATGATTCCGTATCTGGAGCCCGAGGTATTCCGGCGAAATCCCAAGCCGTTCGTGGGCTACTCCGACATCACCGCGCTGCACATCTGGTTGATGCGCCGCTCCGGGATTCGCGTCTTCCACGGCCCCACGGTGGACGATCTCATCCCCAGCATGCGCGACCCGACGATGATCTCTCTACTGAGCGCGCTCATGAATCCGCGCCCTGCGGCGAAGATCGGCAAGGGGATCGCGCGCACGAGCCGGCCGGGCCGCGCCGTCGGCCGGCTGACGGGCGGAAATCTCTCGCTGGTGCAGCAGACGATCGGGACGCCGTACGAGATCGACACGCGCGGAGCGATTCTCTTCCTCGAGGAGACGACCGAGCCGATGTCGGTCGCCGACGAGCGGCTGGTGCACCTGCGCGCGGCGGGATTGCTCAAGCACATCCGCGGGATCGTGTTCGGCCAGCTCTCGCTCGACCGCTCGGAGGAGGACGAGTTCGAGGATTTTCTGCTCGACTTGGTCGCTGACCTCGGAGTGCCGGTGGTGATGGATTTTCCGGCGGGACACGAGGTGCCGAATCTGACGCTGCCGATGGGGACTATGGTGGAGCTGGTGGCCGAGGAGCAGACCGGCTGGATTTCGTATGCAGAGGACGCGCTAGTCTAGGCTTTTGAAGTGCGCGGATTACTTGACCGCTTCGTCCACCGTCACGCACCACAGATGCAGTAGCATCAGGTGCATCTCCTGGATGTGCGCCGTGACCTTGCTGGGGACCGCAAGCACATGATCGGCCGTAGCGCCATCGGCTAGTCCCGCCGCGCCGGTTAGCGCGATCGTCACCGCGCCGCCTTTCTTCCCCGCGGCGAGCCCGCGCAAAACGTTCGGAGATTTGCCGCTCGTGGTCAGGCCGACCGCGATGTCCCCGGGCTGCGTGAACGCTTCGACCTGCCGCTCGAACAGCGTCTCGTAGCCGAAGTCGTTGGCGATGCACGTCACCGCCGCGGGATCGGATGCCAGCGCGATCGCCGGAAGCGGACGGCGATTGTCCTTGAACCGCCCCACCAGCTCGCCCACGAGATGACTCGCCTGCGTCGCGCTCCCACCGTTGCCGAACGCGATCACCTTGCGACCGGCGACCAGCGCGCTCGCTATCGCATCGGCCGAACCGGCGATGGCCGGAGCCAATGCAGCGAGCGAGTCGCGCACGACCGTCTGGTGCGCCTCGAAATATTCCTGCAGCGAAGCCTGCGACGTCTTGGGCATTTTCTCTGGGTTGATCGGTCCGGAATTCTAACGCCGGCCGCGCGGGCTGCGCGGGCTGCGACCCCGCCCACCGCCGCGCGACTTCGGAGCGCCGCGCTTGTCGCCCCGCTTGCTCCCCTGCCGCGGCCCGCCGCGCTTGCCACCGCCGCGGCGCCCACCGCCACCACCTGCACCACCGCCACCACTGCCGCCGCCGCCGCGACCCCCGCGGCCACGCGCCCCGGCGCGATTCCCCCCACGCGCCGGCTTGCGCTCTCCGCGATCCGACCGGTCGACCTCGTCCTGCGTCCACGGCTGGTCCAGCGCGTCCTGCAATTCCTCCAGCGTGTTCGCGCGGACCGCTCCCCGCTGCCCGCGCAGCACCATGAACCTGATCGGCCGGTCGAGCTCGGGCAGCTCCGCCTCGCTCAGCGTGCGCGCGACTTTCTCGGGCAACCGCAATCGCGCGACGCCGTGCCGGTCACCGTCCTCGTCCTCCACCTCGTACCCGATCTCGACTTCCTTCTCGCGTATCGGCACGCTGTCCGGCAGTGCGGCGTATCGCTCGCGCGCGCCGGGCTCGACGAGCGACTCGAGATCGAGCCGCAGCGGCGACGCCCTGAGATCGTTCAGCGACCGCACGTCCGCCAGCTCTTTCTCGTACATCGCCGTCAGCTCGGCGAGGCCGAGCCGCGGCGTCGCGCCGCCGGACCGCTTGTAGATCTCGCGGATCTCCTCGATCGCGACGCGGTTGCGGTTCACCGCCGCGTGCCGGGCCTCGCCCTTCGCGAGCGCTTCGGCGAGCGCGTGCCGCGTCTCCTGCTCGAGCCCGGGCGGGAACTCCTCGATCGCCTCCGCTTCGCGCTCCAGCTCGAAGCCGAAGTACGTCAGCGTCCGGCGCAGCGTCAGCGGATTGTGCTTCCTCCGGGAGTCGTACGCGACGTCGGCCGGCCCGCGCCGAGCGTGCCTGCGGATCTTCTCCGGCGGGATCTGAGTGCCCTCGATCCCCGCGCGCGGAATTCCGCTGCGATCCGCGAAATATCTGAGCGTCCCCGCGATCGGACCCCAGCTCCCGCACACGCTCGTCTTCGACACGCGCGCGCTGTCGCCGCTCGCCGTCTCTTCGTCGATGACGAGATCGAACGGCATCACTTCGGCGAGCAGCTCCACGAACTTGCCGTAGGCGTGATCGCGCGCGAGCACCATCTTCGACGGCAGCTCCAGGTTGAGCGCCCGGTACACGCTCGCCATTCCCAGCGCGGCGTCCTCGATCGCCTTCACCAGCACGCCGCGCTGCTCGGCCCACTGCTCCACGCTGTCGTCGAACAGGTGCCGCGGCAGTCCGTACACCTGGCCGATGTAGCCGCACCGCGTGAATCCTTCGGCGTAGAGATTATACGCCGTGAGATGATCGCTTCCCGGCACCACGAGCCCCTCGAGATTACGGTCGTCGCGCGTCATCCGGTGCAGCGACTCGACCGAGCTCATCACCGCGACGTACGGCACGAGCTCGTCGTCGGCGTGCACCAGCAGCTCGGCCCACGGCCGGTCCACCGGCATCGCCTCGACGAGCTTGCCGTAGTGCGTGAGCCGCCCGTTCTCCACGATTCCTCTATCCTCGAGGAGAGCCAGGGCGCGGCGATACGATTGCTTGTCCAGCGGCACCGGGAGCTCCAGGTCGTCCGCTCGCACGCCGAGGTCCGCGCAGGTGATCGCCACGCGCTCCGAGTCGCCCGCGAGCTGGAAGTCGGGCGCGGTCGGGCGCAGCTCGGAGAACACGATGTTGCGGTCGGACAAGATGAACACGCGCCCGTTCTCCACGCGGCCGTGCACGCGGCCGGCCATCTGCAGGATCTCGTTGGCGCCGAGGTGCACGCGCGTGAGCACGTTGCGCCCGCGCTCGATGACGTTGGCGAAGCGCGAGTCGTCGATCACCACCGTGTCGAGCCCGCGCACGTTGAGCGCGCTCTGTCCCGCCGCCGTCATCGCGAGGAGAAAAGGCTTTCGGTCGTCGTCCTCGAGAAACGGCCGGATGATCCGGATCGGCTCGCCGCCGTGGTAGAACGCAGTGTTGATGCGCGGGTATCGCTCCTCCACCTGCGCCGCTGCCTGCTCGACCGCGTTGCGCGTGGGAAGAAACACGCCCACGCCGCGCCGCTCCTTGAGTACGCGCTGGAGAAAACGGTCGTCGAGAAACTCCAGCGGGTCCTTGTCGATCACCGTCACCTTGGCGGCTTTCGCCGGATCGAATGCGAAGCTCTGTACGACGTCGGCGGACTCGAGGTAGCTCGAGTAGAACGCGGGATCGACCGTCGCGGACAGCCAGATGAAGCGGCAGCCCACGCGCTTGCCGAGGGCGAGACACAGCTCCAGCTCCGCAGACGTCTGGTGGATCTCGTCCACTACGAGCGTGTCGCTCGGAAGGATGTCGCCGTCCTGGAACCACCGCCGGGCGATACCCGTGGTGACGATGATGACGTTCCAGCTCGGCGTATCGGGCGTGGCTTCGCGCTCGCGGTTTACGACACCGACTTTGAGCGGGGCCTCGAGGATGATCTCGGAGATGGGGCGGACCGCGAGGGTTTTGCCCGTACCCGTTCCGGCGACTATCCCGAATCCTTTGCCTGACGCGGCAAGCTCGCGCACTTCAGCGCCGTGCTCGCGCTCCAGGAACGTGTCCAGGTGCAGGCCGAGGGCGAGCTCGATGGTCTCGCACGCCGCGCGCGTCGGCGCGATGACGATGATGCGCCCTGTGGGCGGCTCCGCCGCGACGAAGGCCTCGTGGTCGGGCGGGAGGTATTGGTCTCTTACGCTGCGGAGCATCACCGGAAGATGCCCCCGCGCGGCCGGGAAACAAACTGCGCCGGCGACGATGCCGAAAGTCGAAGGTGGTTGGTGGGCTCTGACAGGACCGTCTTGGCGAAGCGCAGGTCCGGTCAGAGCCTACCAATCACCTTCGACCGCGCAACAAAACCTTAGCCGTCGCGGCCGTTACCACGGCTCTTCCCGTTGTTCCCCCGAGCGTTCCGCTCGGCCTCACGCCTGGCGCGCTCGATCGCCTTTTCGCGATCCCGCTGCGCCTTGCGCACGTCCTTCTCGTGATCGCGGCGCGCTTTCTCCAGCGCCTTCACGCGATCGCGTTCGCCGCGCGAAATCCTGGACCGATCGGAATCACGGTCGCGTCCCACCCGCCGGCGATCGGTGTCGCGATCAATCCTGCTTCCAGGCCTCGATCCGATCCGCTCGAGTTCCCGCCCATTTCTACTCCGCGCGCGCTCGACGACAATGCGCCCGTCCGGCGTGCGAGTGCGGCGCTCGAAAATGACGTTCCCATTCGCGTCGCGGCCCACCGGATACCACACACCCTGGTCGCGCGTACGGCTCGCGCTCACGCGGCAATCACGATCCATGTCGCGCTGCGACGTGCGCAGTCCGAAGAAGACGTCGCCGAGGTTGGACGGACGACGCTCGAAATCGCAGTTGCCGTCCCGGAAGCGGCCCACGGCCCGACCCGGGAACGGCGCGTCGCTGCCATAGATGATGCGCGAGTTGAGCGGCGCGGTCGCGCGCGCTCTGGCGCAATCTGTCGGGCGCGGCTGCCTACCGGCCGGCACGCCGTCGATCCACACGCGACACATGCCCGCGGGCGGACGCTGGCCTGGCGGGACGCTGCTGGCCCGCATGATCACCTGCGCGCTCGCTTCCGTCGCGAACGCCGCGCCGGCGACGATTAGTGTAAGAGCGATCTTTCTCATCGGTCCCTCCGGTTTAGCTGATTGCTATCCCTCGAAGGAGCCGATCCCGAACGGATTGCCACGGTTGCCCTTCTTCTTACCGGAAGACGGGAGCGGATCTCCGAAGATCACGCGCCCGTTCGCCGGCTTGTTGCGCAGCGCCGTGATGCAATCGGTCGGCGCCGGCTGGCGGCTGGCGGGCACGTCCTCGAGCCAGATGCGGCACATCCCCGCTGGGGGACGGTACCGGCTCGGGACCTGTGGCTGCTCATCTCTGTCGCGCTGCGGAACGCGGGGCTTGCCCTGTGCGGCAGCCTCCCCCGGTGTCGCGGCGGCGATCGATACAACCAGAATTGCGAGATAGAGCTTGTTCATGGACGACTCCAACGATGCGCCGGCCCCATGCCGGCACGCTAGTGTATGGCAGGTACGGGGCCGCAATGGGGGTTATCGGTAACGTGTTACAGGTAAGCGGTTTAGCGAACAGGACCTGCCGGGAGGGGGGCTGGGATTGTCACTCTGAGGTGACATCTAGTCCCCGAACGAGACTCCCGTGGCCCGGGCCGTCTGAACTATGTCGTGCGTCGGATCCACTCGCTTGGGCTCCCGCAGCACCTCCTGCAGCGGAAGCGCCACGATGTGCGGGGACTGCAGCGCGAGCATCGTCCCCCATTGCTCGTCCTCCACCGCTTTGATCGCGGCGCCCCCGAACCGCGCCGCCAGCAGCCGGTCGTAGCCCGTCGGCTGCCCGCCACGCTGCAGATGTCCGAGCGTGAGCGAGCGGCTCTCCTTCCCCGTCTTCTTTTGGATGACCTGCGCGAGCTCGTCACAAACTCCGCCTAGCCGCTTCGCTTCGCCGGGCAGCGATTCGCCGCGGATCGACTCCCGTCCGCCTTTCGGAAACGCACCCTCCGCTATCACGACGATCGAGAACTTTTTCCCGATCCGGTCGCGCGCCATGATCTTCTCGCACACGCGATCCACGTCGTACGGAATCTCGGGAATGAGAATCACGTCGGCCGTGCCGGCGAGCCCCGCGTGCAGCGCGATGAAACCCGCGTTGCGCCCCATGACTTCCATCACCATTACGCGGTCGTGCGACTCCGCTGTGGTGTGCAGCTTGTCGATCGCCTCGAGCGCGGTGTTCACCGCGGTGTCGAAGCCGAACGTCGTGATCGTGCCGCTGATGTCGTTGTCGATCGTCTTCGGCACGCATACGATCTTCACGCCCTTGTCGTACAGCCGCTTGGCGATGCCGAGCGAGCCGTCGCCACCGATGGATATGATCGCGTCGATGCCGAGCGCGCGGGCGTTCGCGATGAGCTCATCCGAGCGGTCGATGTTCTCGATCGTCCCGTCCGCGCGTTCGCGCGGGTACGCGAACGGATTGCCGCGGTTCGTGGTGCGGAGGATGGTGCCGCCCAGGTGCGCTATGCCGCGCACCGTTCGCTCGTCCATTGGAATGACTTCGTCCTCGCCCAGCAGTCCGGCGAAGCCGCGCTTGATGCCGCACACTTCCCAGCCGCGGCTCACGGCGGACAAAACGGCTGCGCGAATCACGGCGTTGAGCCCGGGCGCGTCACCGCCGCCGGTGGAGAGCGCGATTTTCATAAAGAGAAAGCTATTGGCTGTTGGCTATTGGCTGTTAGCAAACAACATTCGCATTCCCGGCTGTTCCCGCTGGTCCGCTTCAGCCAATAGCTAATAGCCAAGAGCCAAGAGCGCTTTTCGAATCTCCCCCTTCTCCGCGTGCCGCTTCAGCTTCGCCTTCGAGAAAATCAGCTTCCCGTCGGCGGTCACCTCGAACCGCCCTCCTCCGGACGGGATGAGCTCGACCTCCGCCTTGGAATGCGCTTTCCGAATCTCGGCGGCCAGACCGGCCGCCCGGGGTTCGTAGTTTCAAACGGTGCAGTATTCGATCGTGACGCGCATGCAGGATCTCGTGCGTGGGTGTGCCCGCAAGATAACGATCTCGAGGGCGCAGGTTCGATGCCGCGAATCTCAGTGGTGGCGATAGCGTGAGGGCAACGACCACCGAGAACTAAATAGCTGCGCGCTACCCAGCAGCTAGCAACCAGCCAATCAGCCAATCAGCCGCGGACGATTTTGACCTTCAGGCGGGAATTACCGTCCAGCCCGCCGTCGCCGGTTTACCGCCGAGAAGGGCCAGCGAAGTCGGCAGCTGCCCGGCTGGCGGCTTCCCGCTGGTAGCTCGCAGCTATTCAGTTCTTCTTTGCAGTTAAAACCCGCCCTCAACGCGAGGAGCCAGAGTGCGACGCGGTACCACCATCATCGAGCTGACCCTCGCCATCTCGATCATCAGCATCCTCTCCGCCATCGCGTACCCCCGCGTCGGCCGGCTGCTGGACGGAATCCACGTGCGCGGCAGCACCACCGAGATCCACTCGCTATTCACGGCCGCGCGGCATCACGCCATCACGCGCTCCGAGCGCATCACGGTCGAGATCGATACCGCGCGCGGCTCGATCACCCTGGTCGCCGGCGCCGACACGATCCGCGAGCGCGCATTCGTCGACACGCACGGCGTCACGCTGAAGGCCAATCGCGCGTCCTTCACCTACTCGCCCATCGGCATCGGCTACGGCGCGGGGAACATGACGCTGATCGTCACCCGAAACACGCGCGTGGATAGCGTGTACGTGTCGCGCCTCGGCCGGATCCGGCTAGACTAGCAGCGTCAGAAATTTCGCGGTCACATCGAGCACGCCTTCCGGCGCCTCCTCGCAGATCACGTGGCCGGCGCGGGGAATCTCGCGTACCAGCGCGTCCGGGATCCCGGCGGCGTCCTTCGCGATGACGCGCGCGCTCAGCAGGCGGTCCTCCGTGCCGAACATCACCAGCGCCTGATGCCGGATCGCATTGAGCGGAACGGGACTGCGACTACCGAAGTCGAACTGGTGCAGCATGTCGCGGATCGCGATCGTGAATGCCGGGAACTGCGTTGGTGCCCAGTACTCATCCACGTCGCGGGCGGGAGGGAA
>JBPCPS010000193.1:0-18253 GCA_050998915.1 Gemmatimonadaceae bacterium | reverse complement strand
TGGAGCGGGCGGTGGCGGCGGGGGTCGAGCGATCCAGCATCGTTCTGGATCCGGGCTTCGGCTTCTCGAAGACGAGCGAGCATTCGCTGGCCGTGCTGCGGGAGCTGGAGCGGATTTGCGCGCTGGGATTCCCGGTGATGGTCGGGCTGTCGCGGAAGCGGATGATCGGGGAGCTGACGGGAGTCGCGGCGGCCGCCCAGCGCGATGCAGGGAGCGCGGGTGCGGCGGTCGTGGCGCTGATGCGCGGGGCACGGCTGTTTCGAGTGCATGATGTCGGGATGCACCGGCAGGCGCTGGACGCTGCGTTTGGAGTCTTGAGTGGTCAGTAGGAAAGGCGCAGCACGCAGTGCGCAGCGCCGTTCATCCGGCAACTGATCACTGATGACTGACAGCCGGAACCCCGGTTGGCTCGCCTTTGCAGTCCTCCTCGCGGTCTACTCCGCCACTCTCGCCCCTTCCGTCACCTGGTGGGACTCCGGCGAGCTGATCGCGGCCGTGCACTCGCTGGGGATCCCGCACCCGCCCGGCACGGCGCTGTACGTGATCGTCGCGAAAGTGTGGGCGACGTTAACCTGGCCGCTCGACTACGCGGTGCGGGTCAACTTGCTCTCGGCGGTTGCGACCGCAGCGGCTGCGGCGCTGCTCGGCTCGATGCTCGCGCGGTGGACGCGCGATCACGTTGCGGGGTTTGCGGCGGCGGTATGCGCGGGCGCTGCTTCCACAGTGTGGCGGAACGCAACTGAAGCCGAGGTATACGCGCTCGCGCTGCTCGGCTCGGCGCTGATCCTGTGGACCGCCGACCGGGCCGGCTCCGGGGGCTCGAGCGCGCCGTGGCGGTGGATTCTCTTGTGCGGCTACGTCTCTGGCCTGTCCTACTCGCTGCACCTCGCGGCGCTGGTCGCTGTGCCCGCCGCCGTAGTGCTGATCGCGCCGGCTCGTCCGCGAATCAGCATGCCGCGCGTCGCGCAGCTGGGGTTCGTCGCCGCGCTGGGCGCGTCGGCCGTGCTGTTCCTCATCGTCCGCGCGCAACACGACCCGTGGGTCAACCAGGGGAATCCAGCCACGTGGTCAGCATTCGTCGACGTGCTCGCGCGGAAGCAGTACTCCGATCCCGGCTTCTGGACACGGCAGGCGCCGCTGTATCTGCAGATCGGCAACTGGTTCGAGTACGCCGATTGGCAGTTTGCGCTTGGCCTGCATCCATCACCACCGCCGTCGCTCGCACGGACATCCGTCACCGTGACCTTCGTTGCGCTGGCACTATACGGCAGCATCCTGCACCGGTCTCTCGATCGAAGGAGCTGGCGAGCGCTGGCCGTTCTGTTCGCCAGCGCCTCGCTTGGCGTCGTTCTCTATCTCAACCTCAAGGCCGGGCCGTCCTTCGGCGAAGGCCTGCTTCCAGACCACGCGCCGCGCGAGGCCAGGGAGAGAGACTACTTCTTCGCTACGTCATTCCTCGTCTGGGGATTGTGGGCGGGCCTCGGGGCTGTGCGCACGATGGCGGCTCTGGCGCGGCGTACGCGGCGCGCGCCGCCCCGGGCCATGGTACGGCTTGCCGGAATCGCACTCGCGGTCTCGCCCGTGGCGCTCAATTGGAGCGCAATGAACCGCCGGGCCGGGGTGAACCCGACGGCCGCGGGGGACAGCGCGGAGGCGCTGCTCGAGAGTTTGCCGCGCAACGGCATTCTGCTCGCCGCCGGCGACAACGACACGTATCCGCTCTGGTACGCGCAACGCGTTCGAAAGCGACGCGCGGATGCAACGGTCGTGACGGTTCCGTTGCTGGCGACAGCATGGTACAGAAGCGAGCTGGCCAGACGGCATTCGCTGATGGACCCGGCGACCGCCCTCGTCTGGCGGGGGCTTGCCGCAAGCCAGGGCGAAGTGTGCGCCTCTGCGCGCGCTCAGCGTCGCCCGATCACTCTGGCGCCGAGCGTTGCGCCTCGTACATTGCCGCCTGCGTGCGTACCTGATCCGCCAATTTGATTCCTCACGAACACATGGTTCGTCGGCTTTTGGCTGTCGCAGAGATTGCTCTAGCGGTTGCCGCGCTTCCTGCGGTAGCGGCGGCGCAGGGTCCGCCCCGCGTTCCCTTCGCAACGCTGGAGGGCGTAGTCACCGACAGCCTGCGGGGCGGGTTCGTGAGCCACGCCGTCGTGGCAGTCATGGGAACATCCAGGTACGCCGTTTCCGACACGGCGGGGCGTTACCGGATCGACAGCATACCGCCTGGCTCACATCAGATACATGTAACGCACGACCTCCTGGACTCGCTGGGCGTTAGGGTGCGGACCACTCCCGTCACTTTCGCGACGGACTCGTCCCTCTGGGTTTCACTTGGATTCCCCTCGGCTCGCACGATCATACGCGCGAAATGCGGGGATTCCACCGACGATTCCGGCGCATTGGTTGGCATGGTCATCAACGCCGACAGCGAGGAGCCAAATGGCGGGGCTTTTCGTACGAGCGACCGTCCGACTAGTACCGGTAGTGATCCGGCTTGTACGGCCCGTTCATCGGCACGCCGAGGTACGCGGCCTGCGCCGGCGTCATCTGCGTCAGCTTCACGCCCAGCTTCTCGAGGTGAAGGCGCGCCACCTTCTCGTCCAACGCCTTCGGTAGCGTGTACACCTTCTTCTCGTACTTCTCGGCGCTTGCGTGCAGCTCCATCTGCGCCATCACCTGGTTGGTGAAGCTCGCCGACATCACGAAGCTCGGATGGCCCGTCGCGCAACCGAGGTTCATGAGCCGCCCTTCGGCGAGGATCATGACGCTGTGGCCGTCGGGGAAAACCCACTCGTCGTACTGCGGCTTGATGTTGATGCGCTCGATTCCCTTGAAGTTCTTGAGACCGGCCATGTCGATCTCGTTGTCGAAGTGGCCGATGTTCGCCACGATCGCCTTGTCCTTCATCTGCGACATGTGGTCGACGGTGATCACATCTTTGTTGCCCGTAGCCGTGATGAAGATGTCCGCGGTGCCGAGCACTTCCTCGAGCGTGGTCACCTGGTACCCTTCCATCGCCGCCTGCAGAGCGTAGATCGGATCTATCTCGGTGACGACCACACGCGCGCCCTGGCCGCGCAGCGCCTGCGCGCACCCCTTGCCGACCTCACCGTAGCCGAACACGACGGCGACCTTGCCGCTGATCATGACGTCGCTCGCGCGATTGAGCCCGTCGATCACCGAGTGTCGGCAGCCGTAGATGTTGTCGAACTTGCTCTTGGTGACCGAGTCGTTGACGTTGATCGCGGGGAAGAGCAGCGTGCCCGCCTCCATCATCTGGTACAGCCGGTGCACGCCCGTCGTGGTCTCTTCCGACACGCCGCGGATCGCCTCGGCGGTCCGCGTCCAGCGGCCCGGATTCTTCGCGATCTGGTCGCGGATGAGATCGAGGATCACACCGTACTCCTCCGGATCGGTCTTCGGATCGAACTCGGGCACGCGGCCGGCGAGCTCGAACTCGTTGCCCTTGTGCACGAGCAGCGTCGCATCGCCGCCGTCGTCCAGGATCAGGTTCGGGCCGTCGCCATCTGGCCACATCAGCGCCTGCTCGGTGCACCACCAGTACTCCTCGAGCGTCTCGCCCTTCCAGGCGAACACCGGAATCCCCTGCGGATTGTCGGGCGTTCCGTTCGGGCCGACCACGACTGCCGCGGCCGCATGATCCTGCGTCGAGAAGATGTTGCACGACACCCAGCGCACGTCGGCGCCAAGTGCGTCCAGCGTCTCGATGAGCACGGCCGTCTGCACCGTCATGTGCAGCGAGCCCATGATTCGCGCGCCCGCGAGCGGCTGCGCGGCCGCGAACTCATCGCGGATGGACATGAGGCCGGGCATCTCCTGCTCGGCGAGGCGGATCTCTTTGCGCCCGAATTCGGCGAGCGAGAGATCGCGGACTTTGAAGTCCACTGCTGTTGTTGGTTCTGCGGTAGCTGTCACGATCGAATACCCTGGTGGAAAGTTGAAATCGCTGTTGGCTGGTGGCTGTTGGCTGTTAGCTGTTCGCTATTAGCTGTTGGCTTTTGGCTTGGAGCGGAACGACACGGGCGGAACCATGGAGCTGTTGGCTAATAGCCAATAGCCAATAGCAAATAGCTTCTTCATGCTGTCTTCACCAATGGAATTGCATCATCGCCCTCCGCCGCGGCGACGCTCATGCGGGCGGCGTAGCCGGCCAGTGGTGCGGCTTCGGGCACCCGCGCGGAAGCGGAGAACAATGCGGGTCCCTTCGCTTCGGCGTCCGCGGGCAGCGCGTGATAACGCGCGCCTTCCAACTGCTCGGCGGCGAACCACTCAGTTACAGTCTCCTCGCCGAACCCCTGCCACACGTGCCCCATGGTCTGGCGGTACTCCGCGTGATCGTGCGGCATCATGTCCACGACGAGGATGCGGCCGCCGGGACGAACGACGCGCGCGGCTTCCGCGATCGCGAGCGCGGGCTCCGGCAGATAGTGCAGCACGAGGAAGAGCAACGCCGCGTCGAGCGAGTCGTCGGCCAGCGGCAGACTCTCCAGCTCTCCGCGACGGAGGTGCGCGTTGCGCACGCCCGCCAGCCGCTTCTTGGCCGATCCGAGCATGGGCTCCGACGCGTCGATCGCGACCACGCGCTCGACGAACGGCGCGAGCGCTTCCGTGAGCTGGCCCGTGCCGCAGCCGAGATCCCCGACGGTCCACCGGTCGTCGACCAGGCCCATCAGACCGATGAGATCGGACCTGCGGCCGAACAGTTCTGTCCGCATGCGGTCCCACTCCGCCGCGGCGCCCGAGAAGAACTCGTGGCTGCGCTCGCGGCGGCGGAGCAGCACCGATTCCAGCCGGTGCGCGTCCTGATCGGCGGCCGCGCTTTCGGAGATCTGCTCGCGCACGATGCGCCAGAGCCGCTGCGCGCCCGGATCCACCCGGTCGCGCGACATCCGGTAATACCTGCTGGTGCCTTCCTGCCGGGAGCCCAGTAATTCCTCGTCCGCCAGAACCTTGAGGTGGCGGCTGACGGTGGACTGGGGGAGCTGCAGAACGGCGCACAGCTCCGTCACGGTGCACTCGTGGCGCTCGAGGACGAGCAACAGCCGGCTCCGGGTGGAGTCGGCCATGGCCGTCATGCGGTCGAGAATCGCGAAGTCTGATAGCATCCGTATATCCGGATTAAAGATTACATATGAGAGCTTCCGCGTCAACCCGCAATCGCTGTTTTCCACAGGGCCACTCTCCACTGTCGAAAAAATCAACTGTACGGGCGGCCCAGGACCACTTAACTTGATGTGCTATGCCACTTTCCGGCTCGTCACAGGCCATCAGGCGCGGGTCGCCCACGGCCGGCGAGGGCACGGAATCGGGGCACTCGACGCTGAGAGGCAGGCTCGCCGAGATCCGGCAGCGGATCGAGGAGGCGCGGGCGCGCGGTGGAAGGCAGCGGGATGTCCGAATCGTCGCGGTGACCAAGACGCACGGAGCGGACGCAGTCGCCGCTGCGGTCAAGGCGGGAATCGGTGACGTCGGTGAGAACCGCGTGCAGGAAGCGATCGCGAAGATGGTGGATACCGACGTCGCGGTTCGCTGGCATCTGATCGGACATCTGCAGCGCAACAAGGTGCGCGAGGCGGCACGGTTCGCATTGATACATTCGCTCGACAGCGAACGTCTGGCGGAAGCGCTGGACCGTGAGGCGCTGCGGCTCGATGGCACGTTCGAGGTGCTCGTGCAGGTCAACGCGTCGGGTGAAGCGTCGAAGGGCGGGTTCGGCACGGGGGACGTTCCGCGAATCGCGGAGCGTCTGACGTCCTTGCCAGGGCTGCGAGTGACGGGCTCGATGACGATGGCGGCGTTCGGCGCGGACGAGGGGGAGCTGCGCGCTTCTTTCTCGCGGGCTCGCGCCGCGCGGGATGCATTGGCGGCGGCGGGTCATCCGGCCACCGAGATTTCGATGGGGATGTCGCAGGATTACGAGATTGCGGTCGAAGAAGGCGCTACCTTGGTGCGCCTCGGGACCATTCTGTTCGGAGCAAGGGAGACGCAATGATTGACGAAGCCTTCCATCTTACGCCGCTGGACGTACGTCGCTACGACTTCGGCCGCGCATTCCGCGGTTACGATCCGGCGCGGGTGGACCAGTTCCGCGACCAGGTCGCCGAGGAGATGGAGCGACTCGCCCGAATCAACCAGGACCTCGACGCGAAGGCGAGGAGCTTTCACGAACAGCTCCGCTCCTTCCGCGAGCGCGACAAGGCATTGAACGACGCGCTGGTCTCGGCGCAGCAGCTGCGCGCGGAGATGCGCGAGCAGGCCGAGCGCGAGGCGCAGCTCATCGTGCGCGAGGCGCAGCAGGAAGCGGAGAAAGTGCTGGATGCCGGCAAGGCCGAGATCAAGAAGCTCGAGGGAGAGATGGAGTCGCTGGCCAGATCCCAGCGCGCGTTCATTTCGCAGATGCGCGGACTGATCGCGCGGCAGATGTCGGAGATCGACGCCGCCGACGGCCCGGCGTACGGGTCCGGATCCGGCAAGACCGGCCCAGCAAAGGAGTGAGCCAGGCAGGCGCTGACGCGCGTCCGGCTCCGGTCGGACGCGGTCCGGCATTGCGGTACCGCCGACTTCCGCCCGACCGCTCGCCCGACGACTTCGAGCGGGAGCTGCTGGCGCGGTGGACCGAAGAGAAGCTGTTCCAGCGAACCCTCGCCGCCAGCGAGGGCAGGCCCGAGTTCGTCTTCTTCGAGGGCCCGCCCACCGCGAACGGACGGCCCGGGATCCATCATGTCTTTGCCCGCGCCATGAAGGACCTGTTTTGCCGCCACCGCGCGATGCGCGGCTATCACGTGGCGCGCAAGGCCGGCTGGGACACGCACGGGCTGCCGGTGGAGATCGAAGTCGAGAAGCAGCTCGGCATCAGCGGCAAGCAGGACATCGAGCGCATCGGCGTGGAGAAGTTCAACCAGCTGTGCCGCGAGAGCGTCTTCAAGTACCGCGACGACTGGCAGCGGATGAGCGAGCGTATCGGCTTCTGGCTCGATTACGACGACGCGTACGCGACATACACCAACGATTACGTGGAGAGCGTCTGGTGGGCGCTCAAGACGCTGCACGAGCGCAAGCTGCTGTATCTCGGGCACAAGATCCTGCCGTACTGCCCACGGTGCGGCACCTCGCTCTCGAGCCACGAAGTCGCGCAGGGATACAAGGACGTGAGCGACCCCAGCGTGTACGTCGCGCTCGATCTGGTCGGGGACGGCGCGGGCGACGCGCCGCGGCGCCGCCTGCTCGTGTGGACGACTACGCCGTGGACGCTCGTGTCCAACGTCGCGCTGGCGGTGAGCCCGGTGATCGAATACATCGAGCTGCGGAAGCGGGGCGGGAAGACGAACGAGACCATCATCCTCGCGGAGTCGCGCGCGGCGGCGGTGCTCGGCGAGGACTACCGCGACCGTTGGGAGAGCGTCGCTGCGTTCGACGGCGCGTCGCTCGCGGGGCTGCGGTACCGCCGTCCGCTCGACTGGGTGGAGTTTGAGGACGGCGCCGGCGAGCACGAGGTCATCGTCGCCGAGCCGTTCGTGAGCGCCGAGGACGGGAGCGGGATCGTGCACATGGCGCCGGCGTTCGGCGCGGACGATTACGCGGCCGGACGCCGGCACGGGCTCGCGTTCCTGCAGCCGGTCACCGGCCGCGGCGAGTTCAGCGCGGACGTCCGCGTCGTCGGCGGCGTGTTCGTGAAGGAGGCGGACGCGAGGATCATCGACGAGCTGCGCTCGCGCGGCGTCCTGTGGAAGGCCGGCAAGCTGGAGCACTCGTACCCGCACTGCTGGCGGTGCGATACGCCGTTGCTGTACTACGCGCGGACGTCGTGGTTCATTCGCACGAGCTCGTACAAGGACGCGATGCTGACACGCAACGCGCGCGTCGACTGGCATCCGCCGGAGATCGGCGAGGGCCGCTTCGGCGAGTGGCTGGTGAACAACATCGACTGGGCGATATCCCGCGACCGGTACTGGGGCACGCCGCTCCCGCTGTGGGTGTGCGACGCGGACCCGCAGCACGTCGAGGCGATCGGAGGCTACGACGAGCTGGCAAGGCGGTGGGGCCGCGAGCTGCCGAAGGACTTCGACCCGCACAAGCCGTACATCGACCAGTACACCTGGGAGTGCGCGGAATGCGCCGGCACCATGGTGCGTGTGTCCGAGGTGATCGACGCGTGGTTCGATTCGGGCTCGATGCCGTTCGCGCAATGGCACTATCCTTTCGAGAACCGCGACATGGTCGCCCGCTATTACCCGGGCGACTTCATCGCCGAGGGACAGGACCAGACGCGCGGTTGGTTCTACTCGCTGCTCGCCATCGCGACTGGGCTCGGCGACGCGCTGCCGAACAACCTCCTCGAGCACGAGGCCGTCGCCAACGAGGGAGTCAATACGGCGCCCTACCGGTCGGTGGTCGTGAACGGAGTGCTGCTCGACGCCAAGGGCGAGAAGATGTCCAAACGGCTCGGCAACATCGTGAATCCCGACGACCTGCTGCCGGTGCACGGCGCCGACGCGCTGCGGATCTCGCTCATCTCCGCGAGCCAGGTGTGGATGCCGCGCAATTTCGACGAGTCCGCGATCAGGGAGACCGCCGGCCGGTTCCTCGTCACGCTGAAGAGCATGTACTCGGGGATCTTCGCGGAGTACGCCAACTTCGGCTGGCAGCCCGGCGCATCGGATCCCGCGCCGGCCGACCGCGCTCCGAGCGACCGGTGGGTCCTGTCCCGGCTCGCGACAGTGGAGCGCGACACGGACGCGCTGCTCGAGCGGTACGAGTCCATGCTCGCGCTGCGCGGCCTGATGGACTTTCTGACGGACGACGTCTCGAACTGGTACGTCCGCCGCAACCGGCCCCGCTTCTATGACGTCGATTCGCCGGACAACAGGGCCGCGTTCGCGACGCTGCACGAGGTGCTCACGGTCTCCTGCCGACTGCTCGCGCCGTTCGCTCCGTTCGTCTCCGACTGGATCCACCGCGAGCTCACCGGCGAGTCGGTGCATCTGTCGGCATACGTACGTCCCCGCGGCGGCGAAATCGATATCTTTCTGGAGCGCGGAATGGAGGCGGTGCGAAAGCTCGCTACTCTCGGACGCGCCGCGCGCGAGGAGGCAGGCGTGCGCGTACGGCAGCCGCTCACCAAGGTTGTCTGCGTCTTGCCGGATTCGGTGGCGGCGGCGGTCAGCTCGCTGGTCCCGCTGTTGGAATCCGAGCTGAACGTGAAGTCCGTGGAGTTCGTGTCTTCGGCGGATGCGCTGGTGCGCCTCGAGGCCAAGCCGAACTTCCGCTCGCTGGGGAAGAAGTTCGGGAAGGGCACGCCGGCCGCGGCGCAAGCGGTCACGGCGCTGGGCGGCGACGCGCTGCGGGACTTTGAGCGCGGCTCGCCGGTGTTTATCTCTGTGGGCGAAGAATCGCACGCGCTGGAGGCCGACGATCTCACGATCATGCGTCGGGCGTCGGGCGAGATGATCGTGAGGGAGGATGGCGCGTATTTCGCGGCGATCGACGCCGCGGTAACGCCCGAGCTTCGCGCCGAGGGGCTGGCACGAGAGCTCGTGAGCCGGGTACAACGCTTGCGAAAGGAAGCGGGGCTCGCAGTCAGCGATCGCATCGCGGTCGCGGTTTGGGGGGATCCGGAGCTGGAGGGAGCGGTAGAGGCCCATCGCGAATGGATCGCCGAGGAAGTACTGGCGCGGGAGCTCGCAATCGGCGGCACCGCCTCACGGAACGCGGCTATGGAGGTGGACCTCGACGGGGTCACCGCACATGTCGCCTTGAAGAGGGTTGGATGAAGAATGACAACGGCAGCTAGCAGCAGCGAGAAGAAGCCCAAGTCGATGAACAAGAAGATGCTCGCGCACTTCGAGAAGCGGCTCCTCGAGGAGCGGAAGCGGGTGCTGCGCGAGCTCGGACACTACGACGAGACTTTCGGCTCTACCGAGCAGGGCGCCGACGGCGACCTCAGCTCCTATTCGTTCCACATGGCCGATCAGGGCACCGACGCGATGGAGCGCGAGAAGGCATTTCTCTTCGCGAGCCAGGAGGGGCGCTTCCTCTGGCATATCGACGAAGCTCTGCGGCGGTTGTACCGCTCGCCGGACTCCTTCGGCAAGTGCCACAACTGCGGCAACGAAATCGGCTACGACCGTCTGGACGCGCTGCCCCACGCGCGCTTCTGCATCGAATGCAAGCAGCGCGAAGAAGATGGAAAGCGACAGGCGTAACGCGCCGTTGTTCTGGTCGGTGATCGTCGGCGTAGTGCTCGTCGACATCGTCACTAAGGCGATCGCCGTGTACGCGCTCGTGCCCCAGCGGATTCCCCGCGAGGTGATCGGCGAGTATCTCCGGTTCACGCTCGTCTACAACGCCGGCGCCGCCTTCGGGCTGCACCTGGGCGGGTACTCGCGCTGGATCTTCACGGTCCTCACCATCGGCGCGCTGTTCATCCTGTCGCGGCTTTACCGCACCACCCGCGCCGACGATTGGCCCCGCACGCTCGCGCTCGCGCTGGTGTGCGCTGGAGCGATCGGGAACCTGATCGACCGGCTGCGCTCCCCGCTCGGCGTCGTGGATTTCATCGACGTCGGGCTCGGGCCGGACCTGCGGTGGTGGACGTTCAACGTCGCGGACATGGCCGTGAGCACGGGCGCGTTCATGCTCGCCTGGGTGCTCTGGGGCGAAGAGAAGGCCGAAGGAGTCGCGGCATCGCAGCTCAGCGGCAAGCCGAACGAGATATAGCGCTGGAGACGCGCCACACGTTCGTGGCCGAGTCCGGCGCCGAAGCCCGGCTGGATCTTCTCGTCGCCAGGCGGCTCGATCTCTCGCGCACCGCCGCGGCCACGCTCATCGCTAACGGCGACGTCACCGTCGCCGGCCGCCGGGAGAAGGCGAGCTATCGCCCCGTCGCCGGCGAGAGCGTCGAGGTTGTGATCCCGCCGCCGGAATCGCGCGAGATACTCGCGGAGAAGATCGACCTCTCCGTCGTGCACGAAGACGATTCCGTGCTCGTCGTCGACAAGCCCGCCGGCATGGTGGTGCACCCCGCGCCGGGAAACTGGAGCGGGACGCTCGTCAACGCGCTGCTGGGCCGTGAGGGCAGGGACGCGGAGGGTGTGGCCGACCGGGCCGGAATAGTCCATCGGCTGGACAAGGAAACGTCCGGGTTGCTGGTCGTGGCGAAGACGGAGCGCGCGCAGCGGCTGCTCGGCGCGGCGATAGCCGACCGGCGCGTCACGCGCAGGTACGCAGCGATGGTGTGGGGTCATTTCGACTCCGACCGGCTCACGATCGACCGACCGATCGCGCGCGACCCCAACGACCGCAAGCGCATGGCAATCGTATCCACCGGACGCGCGGCGCGCACCGACTTCGTCCGGCTTGCGCGGTACAACTCCGGCGACCTGTTGCGCGCACAGCTGCACACCGGGCGCACGCATCAGATTCGAGTGCACCTGGCGTCCGTAGGCAAGCCGGTGATGGGCGACGACGTTTACGGCGGAGGCGGCGGCCGCAAGCTGGCCGCGCTCCCGCCCAAGCGTCACTTCCTGCACGCCGCGTGGCTCCGGTTCGCTCACCCCGAGACGGGCGCGATGTTGGACCTCCGCTCGCCGCTCCCGCCCGAGCTGCACCGGTCGCTCGCCGCGGTCGCGGAGGACCCCGCGCTGCTCCGGATAGCCGATCCGCTGGCGGAGCTGGGTTTTTTCGCCGAAACGGAATGAGGCCGGGCGGCGTTCCAAGCTGTATTCTTGAGGCAGCCTGCAGCGGTCGCGACCCCGGCCGCATCGCCTCCTCCCTGCGAGGGATGCCGGATGCCCATCGTTAACTACACGGCGCGCGAGATCACGTGCAAGATCGTGTACTGCGGCCCCGGCAGGTCGGGGAAGACGAGCAACCTGCTCCACGTATACAGCGAACTCCCCGAGGACCGAAAGGGGAAGATGATGTCGCTTGCGACGGAAGCCGACCGCACGCTGTTTTTTGATTTCCTCCCGATCGATCTCGGGAAGATCGCCGACTTCTCCACGCGACTCCAGCTGTATACCGTTCCCGGCCAGCTTTTTTACGAGGCCACCCGGCGCCTCGTCCTCGAAGGAGCGGACGGCGTGGTGTTCGTGGCGGACAGCCAGACCAAGCAGCTCGAGGACAACATTGAGGCCCTGCAAGATCTGCACGCGAATCTCTCCCTGCACGACGTGGATCCTCGCACGCTGCCGATCGTAATGCAGTACAACAAGCGGGACCTTCCCGCCACGGAGATCATGCCCGTCGACGACCTCGATGACATCCTGAACTTCAGAGGCGTGCCCTCCTTTCCCGCCGACGCCATCATGGGGACCGGAGTCTTCGAGTCGCTGCGCGCGATCTCGCAGCTGGTCTTCCAGCGTCTCGATTCCAGCAACGGAGCCGGGAAGTGAAGTCCAGGCACTCCGCGAAGGGTGACAAGCCCGCGCCGGCCGGCGAATCCCCGACCAATGGCGCCGGCCCCGGCGAGTTCGATTCGTTCCTCGCCGAGCTGGCGGGCGCGGTCGCGGAGCGTGTCCAGGCGCTGAACCCCAAAAAGGGCGCGCAAACCGACCCCGTATTCTTCGACGAGTCCAAGACTGTCGTCGAGTGGCCCGAGCTCAGCGCGTACGTGATCGAGGAGCTCCGCTAAATGGCGATTCGGGGCAGCCTGCGCGAGGCGAGCCTGCCGGACGTGCTGCAGCTGCTATCGATGGGCAACAAGGTGGGCCTGCTCACCATCGACCGCGGGGATCAGGTCGGTCGCATTTACTTCGAGCACGGCAGGATCGCGCACGCCGAGATCGAGCACCGGCAGCTCTCCGCCGAAGAAGCCGTGTACCTCATGTTCACGTGGGACGACGGCGCGTTCAACTTCGCGCCGTCGGTTCAGCCGCCCGAGGGTGTCCCGATATCGTCGATCGATCCGCAATCGGTGCTGCTCGAGGGTGCGCGCCGCGTGGACGAATGGGCGGTCATCGAGAAGAAGATCCACAGCTTCGATCTCGTGTTCGCGCTCGAGCGGCAGGAGCTGCTGCGAACCAAGCTGGAGCTGACGCCGGATCAGCAGGCGCTGCTCCCGCTGATCGATGGACACCGTGACGTCAGCGCACTCATCGAGGAGTCGGGGCTGGGCGAGTTCGTCGTGGGCAAGGAGCTGTACGGTCTCATCACCGCTGGATTCGTCGTCGGGGTGGGTCGGTCGGGCGTCCTGACGAAGCCGGTCGAAGGCCCGGATATCGACGAGCACCGCAACCTCGGCATGGCCTTCTTCCGCGCCGCGATGTACGACGAGGCGACGGCCGAGTTCACCCGCGTGCTCGAGCTCAAGGAGGACGACGCGCCCGCGGCGTTCTACATCGGACTGATCTCCATCTCGCGCCGAGACTGGGCGACTGCGGCTTCCGCGTTTCAGCGCGCGACGGTGTACGCGCCCGACGCGATCTCCCCGCTGCACAACCTGTCCTACTCGCTCGCCAAGCTGGGGCAGGGCGACAAGGCCAGGCGGGTGTGCGAGGAGATCCTCGCGCGCACCGAGCGGCGCGAGCCCGTAGTGCTGACGTGGTCCGGCGCGCTCGCCATCGGGGCGCGTGACGCCAGGCTCGCCAACGCCGAGCTCGAAGCCGCCCGCGCTCTCTGGGGCGACGCGCCCCCCGCGGTCTGGTACCACCACTCTGCGCTCGCGGCGGCGCTGGAAGGCGATCTTCAGCGGTCCGAGCGCATTCTGAAGGAGGCCATCGAGCGCCACCCGCACGGCGCCGCGTTGCACAACAACCTCGCCGTCGTGCTCAGCCGGCGCGGCCGGTACGACGAAGCGCGCATCGCGGCGGAACAGGGCATCGCGGCGAACGCGACCCTGCCGCAGCTGCACGCGAACCTCGGCGACATTCTATTGCACACGGGGATGCACGCCGAGGCGCAGGCTGCGTACAGGCGCGGGCGACAGACGGCGTTGAGGTGAGGCGGTGATTGGTAATTGGTAATTGGTGATTAGTGATTGGTGATTAGTGATTGGTGTTGGTTACACCCCTACAGACCCACCATCTTTCCGCTACTTTACGCCCATGAACAAGCCAGAGACGTCAGCGACCACCGGCCCCACCCGCCTGCCCGGAAGCCGCGCGATATGGTGGGGACTTGCCGCAGCGGCGATACTGCTTGGGTTCGCGGATCTCTGGCGTGGCGGGGAGACGATCGCGCCGATCCTGCTCGTTGTCGGCTATCTCGTGCTGGTCCCGATCGCGATTCTGAAGTAGCGCTCCCGCGCGCCACGCCCGCCGTGCGCGGCTCTTCGGGGATCTGCTCAAAATCCGCATCTGGGCGCAGCGCTTGCAATGAGCTTTACACCCGGCAAGCTTTCCCGCTCCCTGGCGCCCTGCGCCTCGGAACCGGGCGAATAGCTCAGTTGGTTAGAGCGCCTGCCTTACACGCAGGATGTCGGGGGTTCGAGTCCCTCTTCGCCCATTCCCGGGGCAGCCTGACCGGGGAAATCCGGCTGGAACCCGCGCCGGCATCCACGGGTACAGATGTTCACCGTATTGGAGGTTACAACATTGAAGGCACGTCCCGTTTTCTCGACCGCCGCTGGAACCGCGCTGACGATCGCTGCGATGGTTCTGGCCGCGATGCCTCTACAGGCGCAGCGACCCGGCGCGCCGCCGCCGCCGCGAGTCATGGTTGCGACGTTCCATAGCACGGAGCCCGGCGTCGGAGCGCAGTTCGCCGAAGCGCTCCGGGCCCGACTGGGCCGTGACGCCAACGAACGCGACCTGATGGTGATCCCGAAGGCGGACATCGAGAATACGCTCCGCGCGTCGGGCTACCCGACCACCGAAGCGCTCAGCCCCAACGATGCCAAGGCCCTCGCCAGCCTCATCCGCGCGAGGGACTACATCGACGGCACCGTAACCCGAACCGCAGCCGGTTATCGGGTCGACGCGCGGCTTGTACTGGCTCGCGACAACACGGTCGCCCAGGCCCTTCCTGCCGCCGAGGCGGGACGCCTCGATGGGGCGGCGCAGGCGGTGTCCCGCTCGTACCTGCAGGCGCGCAGGCAGATCGAGCACGAAGAGCGTTGCTATAACGCGCTTCGCGGCGGCAACGTCGAGGAGGCGATCCGCATGGCCAACACCGGCCTCCGGCAGCACCCCGACGCGAACATGGTCCGCGTCTGTCTCGCCAATGCTTACGTGACGCGCGACACGCCGAAAGACAGCGCAACCGTAGTTACGGCGACCACGCTCCAGCTCGTCGAGCAGGTGATGGCGACCGACTCGCGGAACGTCCAGGCGCTGCGTCTCGCGGCGCTCGGCTACAAGGCCGCGGGGAACGAGGACAAGTACGTCGAGACTCTCACGGGTCTGCTCGCCGCCGCGCCGACGGATCTGACGCTGCAACAGCAGGTCGTCAACGAGCTCGCGGCCAGCGGTCGCGCGTCTCTGGCGGCGCCGATCATAAAGGAAGCATTGAGCCGCAGCTCGGGCGATCCGTCCATGTTGCGTACGGCGTGGCTCGTCTTGCTCGCGGCGCGGGATTTCGAGGCCGCGATTCCGGTCGGACGCGATCTGATCGTCGCCGACACGGCGCAGGCCACGGCGAACTTCTACGCCCGCATGGCGGGCGCTCTGTCGGGGCTGAACCGCACGGCTGAGGCAATCACCGTCCTGAACACGGCCACGGCGAAGTTCCCGAGCGATGCCGGCCTCTGGGTCGCATACGCCGAGGCGCAGCGCAAGTCCGGAAACACGGCCGCGGCTGTCCAGGCAGCGCAGCGCGCGCTGGCCGCGGATCCGAGCGCGGCAGAGCCGTACGTTATCCTCGCCACTATTTACGGGGACGCGAACCAGCCGGACAGCGTGTACTCGGTACTGCTGCGCGCTCCGAGCGGGGGCAACTCGGCCCTGATCGCGCAGCTCGCGCTGCAGCAGGGGAACAACGCGTACCGTGCGGGGAACTCGTCCCGCAACCGGGCTGATTTCCAGCGGGCCGTGAGATTCCTCGAGCTGTCCAATCGGCTTTCGCCGAGCAACGCAGCCCGGTTCCTGCTCGGCGCCGCCGCGTTCTCGATCGGCCAGTCGGCAACCACGGACGCATCTCAGTCCAGAAGCTGTGACCTGGCGCGCCTGGCTCAGTCGTCGTTCACGACCGCTCGTGTCAACATCCCCGCAGGCCGGGAGGAGTTCCCGGAGCCGACTGCGCAGCTGCTGGCAGCGCTGCCTCAGTTCGAGACTCCGGTCGCGCAGATGGTAAGACAGTACTGCCGATAAAATCTCCGCACCACGCATGACACTCAGCCCGCCGTCGCCCAGCGACGGCGGGCTGTTGCTATATTGACGCAACGTTTCGTCTCCTGCCCGAGGGATGTCCCCAACAGCGCCTACCGCCGACGTTCGCCCGCCTGATGGCCGCTGGGATTCCGCCTACCACGCGCCGGTTCTGGTGGGCGAAGTACTCGAGATGCTCGCGGGCGCGCGGCTCGTGCTCGACTGCACGCTGGGCGGCGGCGGACACAGCGCCGCGCTGCTGGAGGCGGGTGCGAGCGTGATTGGCCTGGACCGCGATTCCGCCGCCGTCGAGGCGGCCTGTGAGCGGCTGCGCGCCTCGGAGCGCAGCTCGATCTTCCGGGCGTACGTCGGCAACTATGCCTCGATATCGCAGCTTCCCGACGTACGCGACAAGGCATTCGACGGAATTCTTCTCGACCTCGGCGTCTCCTCCCACCAGATAGATGTCGCAGCGCGGGGCTTCTCCTTCCGCGATGGCGCGCCGCTCGACATGCGGATGGGAGCCGATGCCGTGAGCGACGCGGCGACTTTGCTCAACACGCTGGACGAGCAGGAGCTGGCGTGGATCTTCCGGGAGTATGGCGACGAGCCGCGCGCATTCCGTCTCGCGAGAGAAGTCACGCGCCGGCGCGCGACGCGCCCGTTCGTCGTAAGCGACGATCTCGTCGGTGCCATTCGCGCGGTGCTGGGTCCGCGCAGCGGCGCGCCGGAGTTCGCGCGGCTGTTTCAGGCGGTGCGCATAGCGGTGAACGATGAGCTCGCGGGGCTCGCCCGCGCGCTGCCGGATCTGCGCGACCGTCTCAACCCGGGCGGCCTGCTCGCCGTGATCGCGTATCACTCGGGCGAAGATCGCATCGTCAAGCATGCAATGCGCGACTGGAGCCAGGCGTGCGTCTGCCCGCCGCTCCTGCCGCGTTGCGAATGCGGGGGACGGGCAGTCGGAACGGTAGTGGCGAAGCGGGCGACTTTGCCCTCGGCGGCGGAAAGTGCGCGGAATCCACGCGCGCGGAGCGCGCGACTGCGGGGATGGCGAAAAGCCGCGTAGCCTTGCGCGGCCGGTCCACGGTCGCGCTGGTCCTCGTCGCGTTCGTGCTGCTCGCCTCGCTCGTCATCTGGCGGCGCAGCGCGGGCATCGCCGGCGCGCGCGAGCTGCGTGAGCTGGGACAGGCGCGGCTGCAACTTGAGGGCGACCGGGCCAGATTGGCGCGCGACATCCGCGCGGTGTCGAGCCGGGAAAAGCTGGTGCCCATAGCGGAGCAACGGCTCGGCATGCGGGTACCTTCGGACGGTCAGATGATAATTCTGGAACGGAGGCCCGTTGGCGATACGGCTCCCTAGCCGGACGGGAGTGGTCCACGCGGCGCTGCTGCTATTCGCCGTCGCGCTCGTGGCGCGCGCCGCGCAGGTGCAGCTCGTCGAGCACGCCCAGTGGGCGGCCAGAGCCGAGCGGCAGCACTTCGTGTCGGCGTCACGACCGGCCACGCGCGGCGCGATCCTCGACGCTGCGGACAACGTGCTCGTCGAGACGCGCGAGCTCCGGCGCATCAGCATCGCGCCCCGCGAGCTGCGCGACAGGACCGCCACCGCGAGGATCCTCACTCAGGCGGGCGTGCCGCGCGCATGGGTGAGCCGCGCGGTGGATACGACGCGCAAATGGGTGCAGATCCCCGGCGCATTTCCACCGGAAGCGGTCGCGCCGCTTCTGCCGATGCGCGGGGTGCACTCCACCGTGGTCCTTGACCGCGTGTACTCGAACTTCGCGGGGATCAGGAAAGTCGTGGGACGCACCGACGCCTCCGGCATCGCGCTCGACGGCCTCGAGCTGGCGATGGACACTCTGCTCCGCGGCGACAGCGCGACGTCCCGGCTGGCGCGGGGGGGGAGGGGAGGCGCGGTCGCTACCCCGGCGAGGGTGGCGGCGGCCAGCGCGAACGTAGAGCTCACACCCCTCCGCGACCCTCACG
>JBPCPS010000189.1:0-2656 GCA_050998915.1 Gemmatimonadaceae bacterium | reverse complement strand
GTCCGCCAGGTCGGCCAGGTCCTTCATCATCCGCGCGGTCGCCCCGTCCGCCACGTAGAGCGCCTCTCGACTCTGACGGAAATTTGCGGCAATCAGCGTCTCGGCATGGCTGGCGAGGATCGCGGCCGACCCGACCGCGCTGAGCAACATCACGAGGACGACGGCCAGGAGCAGCGCAGTGCCGCTCTCGCCACGAAGCTGACGGATGGCGCCGATCATTGCTGGCCGACGGCTGGCGCCGATCATCGCTGCAGGTTCCTCGGCGTAAGCTCGATAGACAGCACGGCATCAGGGATCATCCGCTCCATGAGGGTTGCAGAACCGGGGCGCGCGAACAGCCGAAGGTCTTGTCCGCGGAGCGAGTCCGCGCCGCTCTGCAGTCGCACGATGGCACGGACGCTCCGTATACGGAGCAGGTCCAGGTCGTAGGACCGCTCGCCTGCGCCACAGAACGGACCATCCTGCAGCATTGACAGCGGAAGGGCCGCCAGGCCGCCGTGATCCTGCGGTAGAACGGGATGCGCGATACGGTCACCCGACGACGTGAACAGGCAGTTGGCGGCCCCAGGAGGCGGAACAGGAGCGGCGGGCGGGAACGGGTCACCGAAATACGACAGTTGGAGATCGATGAAGTCATCGACGACTGGAAGTGCGGCGCCACCGGGCCGCTCTCGTCGCAACTGCCGCACCGCCGCGTCCGCGAACAGCGTGGTTTCAATGACCTGGGCGATCCGTGCGCCCGCTGAGTACGTGGTCGATCTCGACCCGAGCACGTTGATCAGCGTCACGGTGGCGCCGGCTGCGCTTTGAACGGTCGACATGTCCCAGTTGCCGGAATCGTCGAACAACACCACGTCCATGTCCGCCGTGAAACCACAGGCCTCAGTGCCCAGCGGGCAGCCGCTGTGGATCGCGACCGTCGCCGACAGACCTTCGGGCGCGAGATCACTGGTCAACGTGCTTGCGGCGGCGTTGTCGGGAACGTACCGGACCGTGACGGCGTTGATCGACAGCGCGCTGCCCTGCCGCTTTGGCTCAACCGGTGGAAGGAAAAGATTGAGAGGGCCGCTCGCCGCGCCAGCGCCTGCGGCCAGGAGCTCCGACGCGACAACGTCGAGAGCCACCCGCGCACGCTGGTGGAGATCGGCCGTCTCATTCCAGAGCGCGCTTCTTCCCAGGCCGTCGCCCAGCACCGAAAACATGCCAGCGGTGATCGTGAGCATGACGGCCGCGGCGACGACAAGCTCAACGAGCGTGTATCCGGCATCGTTCTTCATCCCACCGTTCTTCATCGCACTGTCCCTCAGCGAACCGTTCTCGTCCGGACGGTGACAAATCGTGACTCGCCGCGTCCGCCGCGTCCTCCGGCGGAAACGGTGTCGTCGACAACCCGTCGCACCACAACCTGCAGGACCAGCGTGTCAGCGGCGCCATCGGCCGGAATCTCGACGGACCATCGGCGTACAAAGACCGCAGCTGGCGGGACCACCGTGCCGGATCCTACCCAATCACCGCGCTCGTCGAGGAAATCGGCGAGGCCGGGCGTGTTCGCTTCGAGCGCTCCAGGCGGAGAAGGTGACAGGCCGGTACCACTCGCCGCGGGCGGGCTTACGGAGAGGTCAGTGGAACGATCGGAAAGCGGCCTGCCGGCATCGTCAAACGCCCACATCAATGCGCGCAACTGCTCCATCCGTGTCGCCGCGAGAACAGCCGTGGATGTCTGGGCTCGGGCGTGGCGCATGGCGTGTGTGGTGAAGATGAGGAGCTGTGCGCTGGTAAGCGCCGCGGTCGTCAGTACAGCGATCGCGGTCAGGACTTCGACCAGGGTGAATCCGCGTTCGTTCATGGGCGCACGCGCTGCACACGCCACGCCGGGCTCTGGATGCCGCCGCGTCGACTGGATTCCGGAACGTTTTTCGGGAATGCGTGGACGCACCCCCGCACGGATGTGCAAATTCCGCGCTGGCGTTCGCGCGATGAGAGCGCAGCAACTACGACGTGGGGGCCCTGAGTTGGGCTATACGCGCCCGGACCGCCTCCGCATCGGGAGCCTGAGGCGCGAGTCGGAGATATTCCCCGTACGCCATTGCGGCGTCGGCTCCCTTCTGAAGCGCCTCGAGACTGATGCCAAGCGCAAGCCGGAAGGAAGCGTCGTTCGGGTCGAGCGCAATGGCCTGACGATACTGTTCGATGGCCGCGGCTTCGTCCCCCTTGAGATGCAGCACCTGCGCGAGATTGAACGCGATGGCGTAGTCGTTGGGGAACAGTTGCTGCGCCGTCCGATAGGCGGCAATCGACTCATCCCACCGCTGCAGGAGCCCGAGAGCCCTCGCGCGATTGAAGTGATACGCCCAACGTTCCGGCATCAGAGCGATCGCGTGTTCGAAATATGGCAACGCCGCCGCGGGCTGATTCAACCGGACGAGAACCTGCCCGAGATTGCTGTGCGCCTCGGCATCCGCCGGATTACGATGCACCGCTTCCCGGTAGCTCGCAAGCGCGGCGTCGTAGTCACCGGCCGCGTAGGCCGTCGCCCCGATGGCGCGCGCGTCCATGAACGGACGCGGCTCAGACCGCGCCGGTTCGGCAGGCACGGCGGCCTCTACGTGGTCTCCCGGAGACGCCGGCGTGGCGTGCTGGGGGGGCTGGCTTGGCG
>JBPCPS010000168.1:0-12487 GCA_050998915.1 Gemmatimonadaceae bacterium | reverse complement strand
GCGCAGGCGCTACCGGCCGAGCGTACGTGATCGACGTCAAGAGTGGCAAGCGGAGATTGGTCGTGGATCAGATAGTCAGTGGTGTGGCTTACGATCAGGGGTTTCTCGTGTGGGTGGACCGGGACGGTACGCTGCTGGGCGCTGAATTCGATCCCAAAGGAAATCGGCCGGCCGGCACGCCGGTAACTCTCGCGCAGCAGGTTCGGCTCGCGGTCGGAGGGCCGCCCCAATTCTCGGTGTCGCGCAACGGTGCTCTGGTGTACGTGCCGCAGATGCCGTTCGATCTCATGCTGGTGGACCGATCGGGCGCAGCCGTCCGCGCGGCGGACGTGCAGCGCCGGTTTCACAGTCCGCGCTTTTCTCCGGATGGGTCGAGGATAGCGCTCGACTTCACGCACCAGGGGAGCCGCGACGTCTGGACTCTCGACCTCCGCGACCCGACACTTTCGCGCCTGACGTTCGACAACGACGGTCACGATCCGGTGTGGTCGCCCGACGGCCTGACCGTGGGTTATGCCAGCGCGCGCAAGGGCGTAGTCGGCATGTTCACGCGCAAGGCCGATGGCAGCGGCGCCGTGGACTCGGTTCATCTGGGCGCCACCGCGCAGACCATCGGCGCATTTGTCCCGGGGACTGCGCGGGTCGTATCGATCGTCACGGGCAATGCGGGCAGCTCCGACCTGGCGTTCACTCCGCTCACGGGCAACCGCGCCGAGCAGCCGTTTCTGGCGACGCCGTTCAACGAGGGGTATCCCGCCGTTTCGCCGAACGGGCAATGGTTGGCGTACGTGTCCGATGAGTCCGGCCAGTTCGAAGTGTACGTTCGCCCGCTGGACGGGCCCGGCGCGAAAGCGCTCGTGTCCCAGAGCGGTGGCTCGGAACCAGTATGGTCGAGGAATGGCCGGGAGCTGTTTTACAGAGGGTTCGGGGAGCAGGGAGCACCGCTCATTGCGGTCTCTCTCGAAACCAGCCCGGCAATCCGCGTCGTGTCCCGCAGCGCGCTGTTCGACGCGTCCGACTACGAGGCTGCGAATCCGCACTCCAACTACGACGTCGGGCCTGACGGGCGATTCGTCATGGTCCACCAGGGGCGGCTCTCGGAGATGATCGTGATCCAGAACTGGCCGGAGGAAGTGCGCCGCAGAGGGTCCGCGGCGAAGTGACCGGAACCTGTCGTTGATCTTTGTGTCTACTTCTCGGGCGGTGCCCGCACTACGACGATCGTGACGTTGTCCGTCCCTCCGCGCTCCAGCGCGAGATCGAGCAGCTCGTTGCACAGCTGCTCCGACCCCGTCATCGCCCCCATTCGCTGTGCGATCTCCTCGTCCGTCACGTGCTTGGTGAGTCCGTCCGAGCAGAACAACAGCGTTCCACTCCGCCGCATCTCCATGCACGTGACTTCCGGCGTTGCCTCTCCGCCGCCGATCGCGCTCGCCAGCACGTTACGGTACGGCGAGATCTCCATGCGCTCGGCGGGCAGCACGCCCTTGTCCACGAGATCCTGCGCGATCGTCTGATCGCGGGTCAGACGCTTGAGCTCGGATCCGTCCCAGTAGTAGCCGCGGCTGTCGCCGACCTGCACGACGTACACCCACGGCCAGATGACGAGTCCCACTGTAAGCGTCGATGCCATGCGGCTCGGCGGCTCCCGGGTGGCCGCGTCCGCGAGCACGGCCTCGTGCGCCTCGCCGATCGCGGTGGTCAGTGAGTCAAGCAGCTCCTGATCCGACGCCTTGCCGGCGGCGTGATACGAGCGGAGAGTGCACGACACGTACTTGGTGAGCGACTCGGTGGCGAGCTGCGCCGCCTCGTTCCCGAAGTCCCCGCCGCCGACGCCGTCGGCTACGACGATAATGGTCGCGAGCCTGGAGCCGCGCAGCGGCAGCTCGTCCGCTTTCGGCAGGCTGGTAGTGTGTACTACCACCTGCGGGTGCACCGTGCAAACCAGGAAATGATCCTGGTTGGTATCGCGTACTTTTCCCTTGTGCGTCAGGCCGAAGAGATCGAGCTCCTCGTCACGGGGACGCTTCAGCTCGGCGGGAGCGGTGTCGGACACGGTCTCGTCGCAGTAGGACATCAAAGAGTGTCAGGTATTAGGCATTAGGCATTAGCGACGGCGAGACGATGGCGTCGCCCGGCTCCGTCACTAACGCCTAATACCTAATGGCTGTCGTTACCTGTTCCTGGGATCGTCCGCGGGATTCGCGTACGTCACCGTGAACGGTCCCATCCCGTGGATCTGTAAGACCGTCTCGCCGGCCGCGTGCACGAAGTGGCGCATCCCGCTCGGTATCGCCGCGAAGGAGCCCGCTCGCAGCTCGGTCGCTCCCGCCATGGTGAACCGGTCGCCCATGCCGAGATGCAGGACGCCGCTGATCACCGTCACGTGCTCCCACGCTCCGTGAGAGTGAGGGGGCACCACATAGTTGTTCGGTAGCTTCACCCGCAAGGTGAACAGCTGGGCTTTGGCTGGATCGCCTTCGAGGACGATCGCCTGCGCTCCGGCCGGGAGCGCCGCCGGCCCGGGGCCCCAGCCGGTCAGCCGCGCATGTGCCACTATCATCCCGTCGGCGGCCCGATGTACGGGGGTCATCGCCACGTCCATCGGCGGGGGAGTCTCAGCTGGAACCACCACCGCGCGGGGAGCGCACGCGAGGACCGCCGTTCCGGCCAATGCCGCCGCAAGAATTCTGCGCTTCATCAAAACCTCCGGATGTGTGAGTGTTGCGAGGTGCTTTCCATCAACATCGGCTGCCCCGGCGATAAGGGGAAGAGGCGCGGTCACCGGACGTTTCGAGACTACTATCGCTGGTAGCCCTAAGCCATTGAATGGCACGCACTTAGCAGCACCGATTTCCATTGATTTAGTCCGACGGAAATCGTATATTGCGGGGTTCGGCGGACCCCTCTACCGCCTGCCACCCATTTACCCGATTAGATGACCGCGCCCATCACCCGCGAACGCATCCTTCCGCGCCTCATAGACGACGAGATCAAAGAGTCGTTCATCAACTATTCGATGAGCGTCATCGTATCGCGCGCGCTGCCCGACGTGCGTGACGGGCTCAAGCCCGTGCACCGCCGCGTACTGTACGCGATGAACGAGCTCGGTCTCGTGCCGGGGCGGCCGTACAAGAAATCCGCGACGGTCGTCGGCGACGTGCTCGGCAAGTACCACCCGCACGGCGACTCGTCGGTGTACGACGCGCTCGTGCGAATGGTGCAGGACTTCTCGCTGCGGTATCCGCTGGTGGACGGGCAGGGGAACTTCGGCTCGGTGGACGGCGATCCCGCCGCGGCGTACCGGTACACCGAGGCGCGGCTCACGCGCGTCGCGATGGAGATGCTCGCCGACATCGACAAGAACACGGTCGACTTCACGCCGAACTTCGACGACCGGCTGCAGGAGCCGAGCGTGCTCCCGTCGGCGGTGCCGAACCTGCTGGTCAACGGCTCGTCGGGAATCGCCGTCGGAATGGCGACGAACATCCCGCCGCACAACGTTCGCGAAGTAGTGAGCGCGCTCGTCGCACTGATCGAGGACCCGGAGGTCGAGTCGGCCGCGCTGCGCAAGATCATCAAGGGCCCCGACTTTCCGACGGGCGGCTACATCTACGGCCGCGCGGGAATCCGTGATTACCAGGAGACGGGCCGCGGCAGGATCGTGATGCGCGCGCGAGCGGTCATCGAGGAGAAGGAATCATCAAACAAGTCGCAGATCGTGGTGAACGAGCTGCCGTACCAGGTGAACAAGGCCAAGCTCATCATCGACATGGTCGAGCTGGTCAAGGAAGGAAAGCTCGAGGGGATCTCCGCGCTGCGCGACGAGTCCGACAAGGACGGAATGCGCGTGGTCATCGAGCTCAAGCGCGACGCGATCCCGCGGGTGGTGCTCAACCAGCTGTACAAGCACACGACCATGCAGTCCACGTTCGGCGTCATCATGCTGGCGTTGGTGCCCGACCCGGGCACGGGGCAGCTGGTGCCGAAGATCATGCCGCTGCGCGACGTGCTGCTGCACTACATCGAGCACCGGCACACGGTCGTCATCCGGCGGACGCAGTTCGATCTCGACAAGGCGGTCGAGCGCGAGCACATCCTCGAAGGGCTCAAGATCGCGGTCGACAACATCGACGCGGTCATCAAGCTCATCCGCGCGGCGGACGACACCGCGACGGCGAGCGCGCAGCTGCAGAAGAAGTTCAAGCTCAGCGAGCGCCAGGCCGAGGCGATCCTCAACATGCGGCTCGCCAAGCTCACCGGCCTCGAGATCGAGAAGCTGGAAGCCGAGCTCAAGGAAGTGCGCACGACGATCAAGGACCTGCGCGACATCCTCTCCTCCAAGCCGCGGCGGATGCGCATCGTGCGGGAGGAGCTGACCCAGGCCGCCGAGACCTACGGCGACGAGCGGAGATCGGAGATAACGAGCGACGAGGGCGAGTTCACGATCGAGGACCTGATCGCCGAGGAGGACATGGTGATCACTATCTCGCACTCGGGCTACATCAAGCGCACCAGCGTGTCCACCTACCGCAAGCAGCGGCGCGGCGGGCGCGGGCTGAGCGGCCAGGGGCTCAAGGAAGAGGATTTTATCGAGCGGCTGTTCATCGGCTCGACGCACGACTACATGCTGTGCTTCACGCACGACGGCCGCTGCTTCTGGCTCAAGGTGCACGAGCTGCCGCAGGCGGGGCGCGCGGCGCGCGGTAAGCCGATCGTCAACCTGATCAACGTCTCCCCCGAGACGCAGGTCAAGTCGATCGTGCCTGTGCGCTCGTTCAGCGACACCGAGTTCCTGCTGTTCTGCACGCGCGACGGCACGGTGAAAAAGACGGCGCTGTCGCAGTACGCCAACCCGCGCGCGAACGGGATCAAGGCCATCAAGATCGACGCGGGCGACGAGCTGATCGACGTGCAGGTGACGAGCGGCACCAACGACATCGTGCTCGCCACGAGGAAGGGGCTGTCGATCCGCTTCCACGAGCAGCAGGTCCGGCAGATGGGGCGCGACACCACCGGCGTGAAGGGCGTGGAGCTGCGGGACGATGACCACGTCGTGGGTATGGTCGTCATCAAGCGTGAGGCCACACTGCTGGTCGTGACGGAGCGCGGGCTGGGCAAGTGCTCCAACATCGACGACTACCGGGTCCAGAACCGCGGCGGCAAGGGGATCATCACGGTGAACCGGACCGAGAAGACGGGAGACGTGGTGGGAATAATGGAGGTTTTGCCGGAAGACGAGATCATGATCATCACGCGGGGCGGAGTCATCATCCGCTCCCCAGTCTCGCAGATCCGGACCACCGGCCGGATCGCGCAGGGCGTGCGGCTCGTCAATCTGGACGAAGGCGACGTCGTGACCGCGGTCGCGCGCGTGGTGCCGGAGGAAGAGGGTGAGGTAGGCGGCGCGGACGACGCCGGCGAGGATGTGGACGAGACGGTAGAGGCCGGCTCCGAGAGCTGATGAAGACGACGGTGAAAACTCCGCAGGAAACCCGCGCGAAGCAACACCACGACGAGACGATCGAGGTGCTGCGGGCCGCGCTCCAGAAGATGGAGGCGGAGCTGCACCGGGTCCGGGAGGAAGCGGAGAACAGGGGACATCTCGTGGACATCCTCCACGAGGTCATGGGGAACCTCTCGAGCGACGAGATCTTCCACATGCTGACGCGCCGGCTGGCGCGCGCGCTCGACCTGTCGCAGGCGTCGGTGGTGCTCGCCAAGCCCGGCGACGAGATGGGCACGGTCGCCACCGCGTTCGAGGCGCCGTCGTTGCAGAATCTCCAGATCAAGGTGGACCGGTACCCCGAGATCGCGGCCGCGCTGCTCGACCAGCGGCCGGTGCTGATCCGGGACATTCACCAGAGCTCGTGGTACACGGAGCTGCGCAAGCGCTGGGAGCAGGAGCACGTGCACGTCTCGGTGAAGTCGGTGATCGCGCTCCCGTTCTATCTGGACGACGCCACGTCGGGCGTGTTCCTGCTGCGCCGCGACCAGAGCAAGCCCGAGTTCGACGAGGGCGACATGGAGTTCGCGAGTACGGTCGTGGGCAGCGCGCTGGCGGCGATCCGCCGCGCGCACGCGGTGGAGCTGACCCGCGCGGACAACGTGCGCCTCGAGGTGCTGGCGCACACGGACCCGCTGACGCAGCTGCTCAACCGCCGCGCTTTGACCCTGCGCCTCGTGGCCGAGATGGACCGCGTCCGCCGGTACGACTCGATGCTGTCGCTGCTGATGGTGGATCTCGACTACTTCAAGTTCGTGAACGACACGTACGGCCATCTCGCCGGCGACGAGGTGCTGCACGAGGTCGCGGCGCTGCTGCAGCGCTCGACGCGCACGGTGGATTTCGTGGCGCGGTACGGCGGAGAGGAGTTCGTGGTGGTGCTGCCGGAGACGACGTCCGCGGGCGCCATGGCGTTCGCCGAGCGTGTGCGCGAGCGGATCGAGCGGCACAGCTTCCTGGGGACGGATCGCGGCGGTGCCAAGCTCACGACCAGCGTCGGCGTGGCCACGTTCCCAAGTCCTGGAGTCGATACAGTCGAGAATCTGTTCGCGCGCGCCGACGAGGCTCTGTACCGGGCCAAAGCTCAGGGGCGTAACCGGGTGTGCGTTTAGGCTTGGTGCGGTAACTGCGGGGTCCGCGACGGGGGTGAGGGTAACGTCCTCGCGCCTACGCTCGCAAACTGCGCTCGCTAAGACGGCGCTTCGGAGTTACCCTCACCCCCGTCGCGGACCGGGCAGAGTAGGCTATACTCTACCGCATCCCCTAACACCCCCTCCAATGGCTGATACTTACCCCAGCGCGCGCACAATCCTTTCAGCCGCATCCATTCTCGTCGCCGGTGCGTGCGTCGCCAACAACGATGGCTCGCCCGCGTCCGACACTGCGTCCGCGGTGAAGCCGGTGGTCATGGTCACGCCGGTGAATCGCGGCACCTATGGCATGGCGTCCATGACGCGGTGGGCGCTGTCGGCCGACAGAAAGAACATCATCGCGGTGGTGGATCCCGCCGGGGTTGAGGCGGAGCCGGTGCCCAACGGGTTCTTCGTGGGGATGGAAGGGAACGGATTCCAGGTGCAGGTGGACAGCGTGTGGGACGTGTCGCCGGCGCCGGACTGGAGCGCGATCGCGTACGGCAGAGCGTACAACCTGACGCACGGGGAGTCGCCGCTCATTCCCGACGAAAAGTGGGTGAGCCTCAGCCGCATCACGGGCGTCGACACGGCCACGCTGCGCGCGGCGTCGTTTGCGAGCAGCGGGATGGCGTACTCGCGCGCGGTGTCGCGGCCGGCGATCATCAACGTGCCGCGCGATCCACGCTCGGCGGGCGCGGCCGACAGCGCGCGGCCGCGGATGTTCACGGTCGGTCCGGGCTGGCGCGTGCGGTGGACGAGCGACGGGACGATCGTCGCAGTGGGGGCCACCCCCCAGCGCGTGCAGGACAACGTGCCGTCGCCGTCATGGGCCGCGCTCGACCCGAAGACGGGCGCGCTGCACGGCTCGCTGCCGACGGGCGCGAAGCTCGTCACGCCCGCCTGGAAGAACGGGCCGACGATCGACGTCTCGATTCCGGTGGACATGACCGCGGCGCCGAACATCCAGGTGGGTGAAGCCGGCAGCGAGATGCTCATCGAGAGCGCGCGCGGAATAATCAGCATGCGCCCAGTCGCGACGACCGCTGCGACTCCGCCGATCACCATCGGACCCGGCATCGCCCTGGCCGCGACCGCGACCGGCCGGTTCATTCTCGCGCTCGCCCCGCGACAGAAGGCGGGGCAGTACGATCATCCGGTGGAGCTGGTGGTGTACACGGTGACGAGATAGAAACGGCAGCTAGCAGCTAGCAGCTGGCAGCTAGCAGCTAGCAGCTAGCTGCTAAAGACCACCAGCCACCAGCCACCAGCCACCAGCCACCAGCCACCAGCCACCAGCCACCAGCCACCAGCCAACGGCCAACGGCTAACAGCCAACAGCTACAGCCAACAGCTACACCGGCACTGGAGTATCGCCGACGGCTGGCTCGCGCTTGAGCTTGAGCAGCTTGTCGACCTCACGTCCGCCCTCGATCAGATACTCGAGGTCACTCGATAAATGCAGCGCCGCGCTGAGGTCGGCGGTCATGCCGTCGACGCTGCCGATGCCCGCATGCATTCGTAGAAGCTGCAGGCGAATCATCTCCAAGGCGCCGACCACTTCCGACAGACGCTGCTCGGCGGCCGCCCGGGCGGCGCGGACATCCTCCACCAGGTCGTCGCGCTTCGCTCCGATACCACCCGCGACGGGAATGGCTCGCTGACGGTCGACCGTGCCGCCCTGCTCGATGTCGTGCGCGATCGCGTCCAGCTCCGCGATGCGCGCACGCGCATTTTCAGCGTGGAGCTCGAGTGCTCGTAGATGGGCCGGCAGCTCACTGAAAGATTCCCTCACCTCCGCGGGAAGATCCTCGAAGAGACGGTCCGCGGCCAAGCCGATGGCCTGCTCGGTCGGGCGATACGAGGCGCCGATGCTCGGCTGCCGGTCGAGCCCGAGTCCGGACAGCTTGAATAGCCAGCGCCCGACGCGGCTGTTCCAGAACTTCATCGCTAGCTCGCCCGGCACTTTGCCGGCGACTACGTGCTTCGAGCCGAGGTAGAGTCCGGCTCCCATGTAGGTGACGCCGGCAACATTCACGATGGGCAAGAACACCGTCTCGAAGGCGGGGAAGTAAGGGCCGAGGATCATGTACACCAGGCCGGCGGCGTTGACCAAAGCGCCGGCTACGCCCGCGCGCAGTATGAGCCGATCCCACCGCCCCGGCGTCGGCGCGCGCTCGGAAGCCAGGGTCTCGCGCCGCTCTTCCATCTGTATGCGCAGCGCGCGCAATAGCTCGTCGTGGCCGTAGCCCGAGCGCAGCAACCGCCGCACCATTTGGACGACCGTGGCGACGGGTGTGCTGGCGAGAAACACTGACATGATTCCGGTGACGAGCGCGAATCCGGGCGGCATGAATGAGTTTCCGGGGCCCGAATACATGACGGTAATCGTGAGGGCGAACAGCGAGCCCATCGCCATCGCAGCCATCGGCCGCGAGGCCTGCTGCATGCGCTCGTTGAACACGTGCAGCGCGAGCGGGATCCTGCTCCGGCGTTCGAGCGCGCTCCCGAGTGCCTCGGCCAGCTGCTCGCCGCCTTCGAAGCGCGCGGCCGGTTCCTTCGCTAGGCAGCGGTCGATCGCATGCGCCAGCTGAGCGGGAACCTCTGGAGCCACGCTGAAGAGAGGCGCCGCGGGTTGCGTGATGTGCTTGGCGAGTGTCGCCGCGACTGTCGGACCCTCGAACGGCACCTGGCCTGACAGCATGTAATAGCCGACTACCCCCAACGCGTAGAGATCGCTGCGGCCGTCCACCGGTTCGCCCGATGCCTGCTCCGGGCTCATGTACTCCGCGGTGCCCATCACCTCGGCGCCGCTGGTCAGCGACGGCGCATCGCTAACATGCGCGATCCCGAAATCGGTGACGAGCGCGCGGCCGGATCCGGCCTCGAGCAGGATGTTGGCGGGCTTGATGTCGCGATGCACTACACCCTGTGCGTGCGCGTACGCCAGAGCCCACGCGACCTCGCGCAGAATTCGGGCTGCTTCCGTCGCGGGAAGAGGTCCGCGATCGCGGATGCGCTGCTCCAGCGTCTGCCCTTCCACGTAGGCCATGACCATGAAGACGAAATCGCCGACTTCGTCGACGGCATGAATCGGCACTACGTGCGGATGCGAGAGACGCGCAGCCGTGCGCGCTTCGCGCAGGAACCGCTCGCGCAGCGAGCGCTGCGCCGCGAAAGTCGCGGGAAGAAGCTTGAGGGCGACGGGCCGGTCCAGCCTGACCTCGCGCGCGAGATACACGACGCCCATCCCGCCGCGACCGAGCTCGCGTTCCAGCGAGTAGCGGCCGACGAGCGCTTCCTGCAGCTCCAGAAATTCCTGGTTGGGCGTGTCGAGCATGGGTCACCTGCACTGGGCGGATTCGTCTAGATGCCGCCAACGGTACGCGCCCCCTGCACCCGTGACAAGAGCCCGAAACAGTTCGGTGGCGAAATGCGTAGGTTATGGGTGCTGTCTTGATCCTTGATCCTGGCACCCGGTAGTTATTCGCCTTCTGCCCAACCCGGAGCTTTCAATGATCTACGCTCTTATCGCCATCCTGACCGGCCTGCTCCTCCTGGCCGACACGTTCGTCAGCATGCGCGGGTTCAGCGGAGTAATCGCTGCGCTCAAGCCGTACGAGACGGTGATCGGAATCGTCGCGCTCATCGCGGGCATCCTGCACCTCATCAGCCTGCTGGGCATCGCGCTCATCATGGGCGGGCTCATGCTTGGAACGCGCGCGCTGACTACGGTGCCGAACATCGGCGACGAGCTGGGAACAGCGTCGAATGCCTTGACGCCGTTCCGGGGATTGATCGGCGGGGTCACGCTCGTGCTCGGAGTGCTCGCGTTGCTGTAGCTCCGGTGCGAGCGCTTTTGAACAACGGGTTCGGGCAACAGGTTATAGGTGTCAGGTGATTGGTCCACTGACTGGTTACCGGTAACAGGTTGATGGTGATTGGTCGGTAGGTCCGCTTTCTCACCCCCGAGCCTGAACCGTCGACCGTCTACCCTTGACCAGTGAGTTAACCCAAACCTACGACCAATAACCTGTTGCCCGAACCCGTTGTTTTTCGGCAGCCGGAATCATTTACCGATTCGCCTCAGCTCGACCATCAAGCACCTGTCCTGCACCACGTCGATACCGGCGCGCGCCAGCTTTTCCGCCGCCTCGTCGTTGGTGATCCCCATCTGAAACCAGACCGCGCGCGGCTGCTTGGCGATGATGTCGTCCACGTGCGGCGGGATGTCCGATGGCCGCCGGAAGACGTTCACGATGTCCACCTCGCCCGGCACGTCCGCGACTTTGCGGTACACCTGAGCGCCAAGGATCTCGGTGATGTCGGGGTAGTACACCGGCACCGGAATTATCTCGTAGCCCGCCGCCATCGCGTACGCGGGCACGTACCGCGCGGGCTTCTGCGGCTCGACCTTCATGCCGAGTACCGCGATTCGCTTCGAGGATTGCAGCAGCTCCTGGATCTGCATGTCGGATTCGAGCAGGTGCTCGCGCCAGTCGTCGTTGGTTTCGGTCATGCCTGGTTGAGTGGCAGGATGCGAGCCAGAACTACCGCCAGCGGCTAGCAGCCAGCAGCGAGCTGCGGACGATGCCGGCCGTGCGATTTTGTAGTTTGCTGCTAGCTGCTAGCCGCTAGCCGTTCGTTAGATTCCGCTTCCCCACCTGTAAGTCGGAGAGCTGTTCTCATGCGTTTGCTGGTTCTCGGCGCGGGCCTGCAAGGCTCGGCTTGCGCTTACGATCTGCTGCGGAACCCCGATGTCGAGCAGGTCCGGCTCGCCGACATCAGCATCGAGCACGTGCGCGATTTCCTCGGCCCCGACTCGGGCAAGCGGCTGATCCCGACTCCGCTCGACGTGCGCAACACCGAAGCAGTGCGCGCGCTGATGACCGGGTGCGACGCGGTGATGAGCGCGATCCCGTACTACTTCAACGTCGAGCTCGCCAAGATGGCGGTCGAAGCTGGCACCAACTTCTGCGACCTCGGCGGCAACACGGAGATCGTATTCCAGCAGAAGCAGCTCGATGCGGAGGCCAGGGAGAAGAACATCACCATCATCCCCGACTGCGGTCTAGCGCCCGGCATGGTGAACATCCTCGCCCAGCTCGGCATCTCGCAGATGGATAGCGTCGAGTCGGTGAAGATCCTGGTCGGCGGCTTGCCGCAGCAGCCCGAGCCGCCGCTCAATTATCAGCTCGTGTACTCGCTGGAAGGCGTGCTCGACTACTACACGACGCTGTCGTGGGTGCTGCGCGACGGGAAGCGCACGCAGGTGGACGCGCTCTCGGAGCGCGAGCCGGTGCAGTTCCAGAGTCCGGTAGGCGAGCTCGAGGCGTTCCACACCGCCGGCGGCCTGTCGACCATGGCGTTCACCTACGAAGGCCGGATCCCCGCGATGGAGTACAAGACGCTGCGCTATCCGGGGCACGCGCACATCATGCAAGCGATCAGGGAGCTCGGCCTGCTCGAGCTGACGCCTGTCGATGTCGACGGGACGCGCGTCATTCCGCGTGAGGTGTTCGTCCAAGTCGTCGGCCCTCGCATTACCAAGCCGGAGGGACATGACCTGGTCGCGATGCGCGTCACCGTCGAGGGCGTCAAGAACGGCGCACCCAAGCGCCTGGGCTGGGAGATGGTGGACTACTACGACGAGGCGCACGGCATCAGCGCCATGATGCGGTCGACCGGCTACTCCCTCTCGATCACCGGGCGGCTTCAGGCCGAGGGCGCCATCACGCCCGCCGGTGTTCACACGCCCGATGAGTGCATGCCCGCCCGCACCTACATCGACGAGCTCGCCAAGCGCGGCCTGGTCATTCGGGAGATCGCCGCCTGACCACCGGTGGCGCGG
>JBPCPS010000165.1:0-12362 GCA_050998915.1 Gemmatimonadaceae bacterium | reverse complement strand
GAGGATCGCGCGCAGGCCATCGCGCGGATGCATCGTGCTCTGCTCGAGCTCACGATAGACGGAGTCGAGACGTCCCGCGACTTCCACCTGCGACTGATGGAAGACGCGGAGTTCAAGAGTGGCGCATTCGACATTCAGTGGCTGGAGCGGAGGCTCGACTCGTTGGTAGCGGTGTCGCCGCCGCTTGAAGGCGTGCGCGCGGCGGCGATCGCGGCGGCGCTGCTCGCGGAAGAAGACAGGGTGAGCCGCCTGCCCGCCGCAGCCGCAGCCGTGGCAGACGACCAATGGAAGAGTGCAGCGCGCAGGGAGGCGCTGCGCGGATGAGTCCTGTGGTGACGCTGGCCGTTGACTCCATCGCGGCGGGCGGTGACGGAGTCGGGCGGAGCAATGGGCTCGTCGTCTTCGTGCCGCGCACGGCCGCTGGCGATATCGTGACAGCGAGCATCTCCGGCAAGGGGCAGTTCGCGCGCGGCGCGCTGCGCACCGTGACGCGGCCGTCGACTGACCGCACGCAGCCGCCGTGTCCGCATTACACGCGCGACAGGTGCGGCGGCTGCCAGCTGCAGCACATCACGTACGCCGGCCAGCTCGCCGCGAAGCAGGGAATCATCCGCGACGCAGTCGAGCGGATAGGGAAGCGAAAGCTCGCGATCCCGGACATTCGTCCGAGCGCGTCGGAATGGCGCTACAGGACCAAGCTCACCCTCGCCATCCGGCGTCGCGGCCCCAATTGGATAGCCGGCCTCCGGGCGTACGACGACCCCTCTCGCGTTTTCTCGCTCGCCGACTGCCCGATCACCGATCGCGGCGTGGTGGGTGTCTGGCGGGACGTCATGAGCGCATCGGCCCATTTCCCGGAGGCGGCAGAGCTGCGCGGCGCCGTCCGGCTCAGCGAGGGAGCGTACATGTTCTCGCTGCAGGGCGGATCCCGCTGGACAGGCGCTGAGGAATTCTTTGCCGCCGTGCCCTCGCTCTCCGACCTCTGGTGGGAAGCGGACGGACGAGCCCCCAAGCTGCTCCATTCCCGCGAGGCAGCCGGGTTTCGCAAGAAGCCGGGGATCTCCTTCGCGCAGATCAACCCCGCGGTCGCCGCGGAGCTCCATGCGCATGTCGTCTCGCGCGTCCTGTCGCATTCACCGGTACGCGTTGTCGACGCGTACTCCGGCGCGGGGGCGACCGCGATACCGCTGGCTGCGTCCGGCGTGACCGTGACTGCGATCGAGCTCGACCAGCTCGCGTCGGACTGGGCCGCTCGGCATCTCCCGGAGGGATCGCGCGCCGTGAGGGGGCGCGTGGAGGACGAGCTTCCCGCCACGCTGCCCGCCGACGTCGTGCTGTTGAATCCGCCGCGCGCGGGAATCGACGAGAAGGTTGCAGCCGCGCTGGATGCTCCCGAATCCAGACCACGCGCCATCATATACGTAAGCTGCAATCCCGCCACGCTCGCGCGTGACATCTCGCGGCTCCCGTCGTTTCGCATCGCGCAGGTCGTCGCGTTCGACATGTTCCCCCAGACTGCGCACGTCGAAACCGTGTGCGAGCTCGTGGCATGAAATACCTGGTCCGGGTGGACGGCGGCGACCACGACGTCGTCCTCGGGGCGGAAGGGGTCACGCACGCGGGAGCTGAAGTCCGCGCCCATCTCGAGGGTGCGCGGCTCGGCACGCCGATCCGGCTTCTCACGCTCGACGGCAAGGTGCACAGCCTGCTGGCGCGGAGGCACCCGGGAAAGGGGGGTTATACCCTCTGGCTCGACGGCTACCGGTACGAGGTCGAGGCGCTCGACGAGAGGACCCGCAGCATTCGTGAGCTCTCCGCCGGCGCCGAGAAAGCGACCGGGCCGGCGCCGCTCATCGCGCCCATGCCCGGGCTCGTCGTTCGGGTCAGCGTGGCCGTCGGGGACACGGTTGCCGCGGGTCAGGCGCTGGTGTCGATCGAGGCCATGAAGATGGAGAACGAGCTGCGGTCCAAGTCGGCGGGGACCGTCCAAGCGGTGCGCGCCGTCGAAGGTGCCGCGGTGGAGAAGGGAGCGATACTGGTGGAGCTGGAGTAGCTCCGGAAACGAGGCAGCGTCCGCACGCTGCCCCGTTCCGGAGCCCAACCTCTGCTCAGCTCACCTTCACCGTTTTCATCATCCCGAGATCGAAGTGCAGCTTCTTCGTGGCGGGATCCGGAAAAAAGCAGAACAGCACGTAGTCTCCCGCGTCGAGGCTCGCCGTAAAAAAGGCGTGGCCGGTAGGAGGAAGCGCGACCACTCCGCCGATGGGCGCGGCCGGCGGGGGGCCCGCCAGTGAATGCGCCCAGGCCTGCAAGTCCTGCATCGTTTTGCCGGGCATCATCTTGAAAAGCTGCACCTCATGTGGTTGCGCACCCGAGTTCACGACCCGGAACGTATGCGCGCCGGCAGCCAGAGTGATGGGGAGGTCGAAGGCGAAATCCTTCATGTCGATCGTCGTGGTAGGCGTGGGGTCCGGCGCGACCGGAGTGCTCGCGGCCACGACCCTGAAATTGTGGACCATCCCCTTCAGCAGGTGCGGGACCTTGTCCGGCGTATCCACGAAGCACACCAGCGCATAGTTGCCGGGAGCGAGCACCGAGGTCGCGTTCGACTCATGGCCGGGCAACGGCACGTTCGGCCCCCCGGCGACCTGGGCCCAGCTGGGGGGCGGTCCGCCCGCCTTGATCGCGGCCGCGAAGTCGGCGCCGGTCTTCCCCTCGTCCAGCTTGATGATCTGCGCGTGATGAATGTCCGGCCCCGCGTTGGCCAGCCGGAACGTGGTCAGTCCGGCCGGTATCTCCGTGGGTCCTTCGAAGGCGAAGTCCCGGGCGCGGATGGTCACGACGTTGGCGCCGGTGATCGTGCCGGCGACGGCCGGACCATTCGTGGCACTATCAGCGGCGGTCGATGGCGGCACTTCCTCGGCCGCGCAGCCCACGGCGGCAGCGAGCATGAGGGCCTTGGACAGGCCCATGAGGCTATTTTCCATGAGTCTCCGGAGTAATTGGGGTTCCTTCGTCGCGATGATTCTGGAGTCCACCCGTTCCGCCCGCAAGGGGCAGGGATGTTGGGGGTTTGACTTGGCGTAAGTTGTTGCGTAGCTTACGAGTCTGTTCCAAAACGCCCCGAAAACAATACCGTCGCCGGCAGAGCTCGGCGGCGGTTTGTACGTACGCTTCCGTTTCGCATCTCTAATGAAGACTTATACCGCAACGCCAACCGACATCGAGCACCGCTGGTACATCGTCGACGCCGACGGTGTCGTGCTCGGCCGTCTGGCTAGCGAAATCGCCAAGATAATCCGCGGCAAGCACAAGCCGATGTTCACCCCGCACATGGACACCGGCGACAACGTCATCGTCATCAACGCCTCGAAGGTCAAGGTCACCGGGCGCAAGGCCGAGCAGAAGCGGTACTTCAAGCATACCGGTTACATGGGCCACGAGCGGTTCATGCCGTACGCCACGATGATCGACAAGCACCCCGAGCGCGTCATCGAGAAGGCCGTGCACGGGATGTTGCCCAAGACCAACCTGGCCAAGTCGTCCCTTCGCGGAAAGCTCCGCGTCTATCCCGGACCCGAGCATCCGCACATCGCGCAGAGTCCGACGGTTCTGGATCTCAAGAAAACCACTTCAACGAAGTAAATGGCAGACTCAGCAGTCACTCATACGATCGGCCGCCGCAAGGAAGCGGTGTGTCGCGCATACATCACCCCAGGCTCCGGCAAGTGGGACGTCAACGGCCGCACGCTGGGTGATTATTTCCCCCGTCCGACGCTGGTCAGCGCGATTCAGCAGCCGTTCACGGCGACCGATACGCTGGGGCAGTTCGACGTGAAGGCCAAGCTCGAAGGCGGCGGCATGAGCGGACAGGCCGGCGCGCTGAGACTCGCTGTTGCCCGAGCCCTGGTCGAGATGGACGAAGCGCACCGCAGGAAGCTCCGTGTGCTCGGACTGTTGACGCGCGACGCGCGCGCGGTCGAGCGCAAGAAGCCGGGCCGCCCGAAGGCGCGCAAGAAATTCCAGTTCAGCAAGCGGTAGGCGACCGATGACTCATCCGAATCTCGAGCAGCTGCTCGAAGCCGGTGTGCACTTCGGCCACCAGACCCGCCGCTGGAACCCCAAGATGCGCCGGTTCATCTTCGCCGAGCGGAACGGGATCCACATCATCGACCTGCAGAAGACGCTGCGGCAGCTGGAGCTGGCGCAGAAGCTCGTGCGGGAAGTGATCCTCCGCGGCGAGAACGTCCTCTTCGTCTGCACCAAGCGTCAGCTCGCCCCGCTCGTGAAGGCCGAGGCGGAGCGTTGCGGCGCGATGTTCATCACGGAGCGCTGGCTTGGCGGACTGCTGACCAACTTCCAGACGATCAAGAAGCAGCTTCGCCGTCTGAAGGAGCTCGAGTCCGGCGCGGAAGAGGGCGGCGGCTTCGAGAACTACACCAAGAAGGAACAGCTGCTCTTCAGCCGGCAGCGCGAGAAGCTCACCAAGAATCTCGCGGGCATCAAGTCGATGACGCGGATCCCGGGACTGATGTTCGTCATCGATTCCAAGAAGGAGCGCATCGCGGTCGCCGAAGCCAACAAGCTCGGCATTCCGATGATCGCGCTGGTGGACACGAACGCGGACCCGGATCTGATCACGGTGCCGATCGCCGGCAACGACGACGCGATCAGGCCCGTCGAAGTGATGTGCAATGCGATCGCGGACACGATCATCGAGGCCCGTCGTGAAGCGCCGGTCCGCGAGGAAGTGGAAGAGACCGAGTCGTACACGTACAGTTCCGATCGCGGCGCCGAGCCCGAAGGGGAGTCCGAGCGCAGGCGCAAGCGGCGTCCGCGGAAGCGGCGGGCGAAGCCGGAAGCAATCGCGGCACGTCTCAAGGTTGGTGGCGAAGCTGGCGAAGCTGGCGAAGCTGGCGAAGCTGGCGAACCTGGCGAGGCCGGCGATGCGGGAGATGCGGGCGGCGACGAGGCGGCAGCCGAGTAACCCGGTTCCGCCCGCCGACATGGCGGGCAGAGGGGAGTTAGATTCAGGGACGCCGCCGGCAGCTTGTCGGCGGCGTCGTTGCACGGAGGGGCTATTGGCTGTTGGCTGTTGGCTCTTAGCTAACTGCTCCGGGGCCTTGGGTTTCCGCTGTTGCCACCGGCCAACAGCCAAGAGCCAAAAGCAAGTTGTAAATCGACCACATGCGGACATTCGCTCCGCTGCAAGAATAGGGGTAAGACATGGCATTCACGGCAAAAGACGTTCAGGAGCTCCGCCAGCGAACTGGCGCGGGAATGATGGAGTGCAAGCGCGCGCTGGAGGAGACGAATGGTGACATGGAGAAGGCCGCCGAGAATCTCCGCAAGAAGGGGATCGCGAAGGCCGACAAGCGCCTGGGCAAGCAGACCAGCGAAGGGCAGATCACCAGCTACATCCACCACAACGGCAAGGTCGGGGTGCTGGTCGAGGTGAATTGCGAGACGGACTTCGTCGCGCGCACCGACGACTTCAAGACGCTGGCGCGCGAGATCGCGCTGCACATCGCCAGCGCCGCGCCGCTCGCCGTGGACAAGGACGGCGTCCCCGCGGAAGCCGTGCAGCGGGAGAAACGCATCTTCGAGGAGCAGGCCCGCGAGAGCGGCAAGCCCGAGACCATCATCGCGAAGATGGTGGAGGGGAAAGTCGAGTCCTACTACAAGGAAGTCGCCCTGCTCAGCCAGCCCTGGATCCGCGAGCCGAAGAAGACGATCGGCGAGCTGGTGAAGGAAGCTTCAGCGCGCGTCGGCGAGAACATCCAGGTGCGCCGGTTCGTGCGCTTTCAAATGGGTGAGGAGTAGCAGTAGTTAGTGATTAGTGATTAGTGATTAGTTACCAACTACACCTATCGCATGGCGCATCGCACTGTCACGTTGTTGGCTGGCTGTCAGTTACTAATCACTAATCACTAATCACTAATACCAACTGCCCTTGCCTCCTCTCGCCTACTCCCGCGTCCTGCTCAAGATCTCCGGCGAAGCGCTCGCCGGTGAGAAGGGTTTTGGGTTCGACATGGATGTCCTCGACCGCCTTGCGGGCGAGATTGCCGACATCGTCGAGATGGGCGCTGGGGTGGGACTGGTGATCGGCGGCGGCAACATCGTGCGCGGCGCCCAGCTCTCCAAGATGGGCATGGACCGCGTCGGCGCCGACTACATGGGCATGCTCGGCACGGTGATCAACGCGCTCGCCATGCAGGACGTCCTTGAGCGCCGCGGCGTGGAGACCAGAGTCATGACCGCGCTCCGGATGGAGGAAGTTGCCGAGCCGTACATCCGCCGCCGCGCCATGCGCCACCTGGAGCAGGCGCGAACCGTGATCTTCGCGGGCGGGACGGGGAATCCGTACTTCTCGACCGACACCGCGGCCGCGCTCCGCGCCATCCAGATGAAGGCCAACGTCATCATCAAGGCGACCGGCGTGGACGGCGTGTACTCCGCCGACCCGCGCAAGCATCCAGATGCGAAGCTGTACGAGACGATCAGCTATCGCGACGTGATGCTCGAGGAGCTCGGAGTCATGGACCAGACCGCCATCACGCTGTGCAAGGAGAACGACCTCCCGCTGATAGTCCTCAACATCAACAAGCCCGGCGCGGTGGCAAGCGCGATTCGCGGCGACCGCGTCGGCACACTCGTCCAATGAGCACCATACAGCAGATCAACAAGGAAGCGAAGACCGCCATGGACAAGGCGCTCGCGAACACGAAGCACGAGTTCGCCTCGATCCGCACCGGCAAGGCGACGACCAACCTGCTCGACACGGTGAGGGTCGAGGCGTACGGCCAGACCATGCCGCTCAACCAGGTCGCGGGCGTGTCCGCCCCGGAGCCCCGCCTGCTCACCGTCACGCCATGGGACAAGGGCCTCACGCAGGCGATCGAGAAGGCGATTCGCGATTCCGATCTCGGGCTGAATCCGGCGACGCAGGGCGGAGTTATCCGCGTCCCGCTCCCCGCGCTCAACGAGGAGCGCCGCCGGGATCTGGTGAAGGTCGTGCACAAGCTTGCCGAGGAAGGGCGTATCGCCGTGCGGCACGCGCGGACCGACGCCCGCGACAAGCTGAAGCGGCTCGACAAGATTTCCGAGGACGACGTCAAGCACGCCGAGAAGGAGCTGCAGAAGCTGCACGACGAAGAGATCGCCAGGATCGAAGAGCTACTGAAGGGGAAGGAAGCCGAGATACTGGAGGTTTGACGATCTCGCCCAGCAGACTCCACGCCACCTCCACTCGTAGCGGGGGTAGCCGGCCATGGCGATGAGCGAATTCCAGTGGCGCACGATCTTCTCGCTCGTGGCCGTGCCGATCGCGCTGTTCATCGTGTACCTCGGCGGGCCGGTGCTCGTCACGCTCATCGGCACGATGGCCGGCATAGGCGCTTGGGAGTTCTTCCGCATGTCGCGCGCGGGCGGGGTCGAGCCGCTGCAGACTCCGGGCGTGGCCATCACCGCGCTGATTCCCGTGGCGGTGCACGCCGACCGGCTGGGCGTGATTCAGGTCTCGCTGCGCTGGCTCCCGGTCGTCGCGATCGTGCTGCTGGGCATGGCGATCTGGCTGCGCGGACCCGCGCGGCGCCCCGGGCTCGCGGTCGCCGCGACGCTATTTGGAATCATGTACGCAGGGCTGTTCACCTATGCGTACTCGATCCGGTATCACAGCTACGCGATCGGCGCCGTCGCGGGATCGATCCTGCTCGCGCTGCCGCTGGTGATCACGTGGCTCACGGACGTGGGCGCGTATCTGATCGGCAGGTCGTTCGGCAAGAGGAAGCTGATGCCGAGCGTTAGCCCGGGCAAGACGATCGCCGGCTCGCTCGCGGGACTGACATTCGCCGTCGCGGGCGCGTGGCTGTACGTCACCTTCCTGCTGGAGCCGTACGCTCATCTGTCCATGCGCCCGGCCGCGGTACTCGCGTTCGGGTTGCTGATCAGCGTCGCGGCCCAGACCGGCGACCTGGCCGAGTCGCTGTTGAAGCGCGAGGCGGGCGTTAAGAACAGCTCCGGCCTGATACCGGGACACGGTGGAATTCTGGACCGGATCGACAGCTTGTTGTTCGCGCTTCCCGCCGCCGTCCTGCTTCTCGACCTGTGGCTGATCCCCGCGCCGTAAGGCCGCGCGGAGTCGCCGTACTCGGCTCGACGGGGTCGATCGGAACCACCGCGCTCAGGGTGATCGCGCGACACCCGGACAGATTCCGCGTCTCCGCTCTCACTGCGTTCAACAACGCTCCACTGCTCGGCGAGCAGGTGCGAGCGCTCTCGCCGGGCTTCGTCGGGATCGTCAACGGCAACGGCAGCCAGGCCGCGCTTGGGTGGACGACGGGCGCGGGTTGTCTCATCGATGCCGCCGAGCGTGCAGACACCGACATCGTGCTGAACGCGATCGTCGGAGCGGCCGGTCTCGATGCGACGATAGCGGCGCTGGAAGCGGGCAAGCGCGTGGCGCTCGCCAACAAGGAGACGTTGGTGCTCGCGGGAGAGCTGGTGACGGCGGCGACGCGCCGCGGTGGCGGAGAGATCGTGCCCGTCGACAGCGAGCACAGCGCGATCCTGCAGTGCATCACGGGGCGTCCCCGCGCCGGCATCCGCCGCGTGATCCTCACGGCATCCGGCGGACCGTTTCGCGGATGGAGCCGGGAGCAGTTGGAAGGCGCTACCGTGATCGACGCGCTGCGTCATCCCACCTGGCAGATGGGACGCAAGATCAGCGTGGACAGCGCCACGCTCGCCAACAAGGCGCTGGAAGTCATCGAAGCGCACTTCCTGTTCGACCTGCCGTACGACCGCATTGAGGTGGTCGTACATCCGCAGAGCGTGGTGCACTCGATGGTGGAGTTCGTGGACGGCAGCGTCATCGCCCAGCTCGGCGCGCCGAGCATGGAGCTGCCGGTGCTGTACGCGTTGACACACCCCGACAGGGTCGAGGATGCAGCGACGCCGCGGTTCGATCCGGTCGCGCAATCTCCCTTGACGTTCGAGCCGGTGGCGGAAGATGAGTTTCCCGCGCTGCGGCTCGGCTTCCGCGCCGGACTGTCCGGCGGCGCCGCGCCCGCGGTGTTCAATGCAGCGAACGAGGAAGCGGTGGCGCTGTTCCTGGATGGCAAGCTCGGATTCCCCCGGATTGTTGAAGCAATCGAGAGCGCGATGAACGAGCTCGACGGAATGAGCAGCGCCACGCGCGACGAGCTCCTCGCGGCAGACTCTGCAGCGCGCGCGCACGTCGCAGGGAGGTTCGGCGCATGAGCTTCAGCTGGCTCGCGCCGATCATCGTGTTTGGGATCGTTATCTTCGTGCACGAGCTTGGGCACTTTCTCGCCGCCAAGCGGTTCGGCGTGTATGCCCCGCGATTCTCCATCGGGTTCGGGCCGGCGCTCTGGCGGAGGCGACGTGGAGAGACGGAGTACATCGTCGCCGCCGTTCCGCTCGGCGGATACGTGCGCATGGCGTCCAAGGACGACGAGTCGACCGCGTTTCTCGAGGGCGGCGGCGAAGAAGCGATCGCCCGCGAGCAGGCAGGAGACACGAAACCGAAGGACTGGGATCCCGAGGCAATGATCCCGCACGGCCCCAAGCCGATTCCGCCCGACAGGTGGTTCGAGTCGAAGCCGCTCTGGCAGAGGATCGTCATCCTGATCGCAGGCGTCACGATGAACGTGCTGCTCGCCTGGGTCGTGACGGTCGGCACCGTGGCCGCGTACGGCGAGCCCTACCTGCCGGCGGTCGTCGACTCCGTGGTCGCGGGTCGGCCCGCCGCGAGCGCGGGGCTGATGAAGGGCGACAGCGTCACGGCGATCGACGGCCGGCCGGTGACCAGGTTCACCGAGATGGTGTCGATCATCTCCGCGCGGCCGGGGCAGGCGACGACGATCGACCTGGTGCGCGACGGGGCGCCTCGACGGGTTGTGGTCACGCCGGAGGCGGAGGATTTTACCGATCCGATCGGCGGAACGCAGAGAGTCGGCAGAATCGGCGTGATACCGCGAGGCGACATCGCGCGGCACCGCACCGGGCCCGTGGACGCGCTCGTCGTGGGAACGAAAGCCACCGGCGCGATGGCGGGGTCGATAGTCGGGGTGGTGCGCGGCCTCTTCACCGGCAACGTGGGCGTCGAGACCCTCGGCGGGCCGATCGCGATCGCGCGCGTGTCTGTCAAAGCGGCACAGGGCGGCCTGGAGATTTTCCTGGGCCTGATCGCCTTCCTCAGCATCAACATCGCGGTCTTGAACCTGCTTCCCATTCCGGTGCTCGACGGCGGTCAGATACTGATTCACGTCCTCGAGGCTGCGAAGGGAAGTCCGTTCAGCCCGCGCGCGCGCGAATACATCCTTCGCGCGGGACTCGCGCTCATTTTGATGCTCGTGGTGATCGTGATGTACAACGACATTCGCGCCCTGACGCTGAGCTTCATGGGACGCTCTTAGCGAGGTGATGGGACCGGGTGCGAGGGATCGCACATATAGACAAGCACGCGGACGACGCGGGAATCAGGGGCGATATCCGCCGCCGACATGTTTGGACCAAACCGCGCGCCTGGAACCAACTCGTACTCTCCCAGCTCAAAGCTGAGTCCGCACTTCTCGGCGAGAAGGATGAACGTGCCTTCTCCGAGTGCCACGCGGGCGCTCCCTTTCGCGCGCAAGTCGCCGACCGTGCTGCCGACGCCGAGCCCGTCGAGCGTGCGGAAAGCTGATCCATCGATACGCAATCTGAAGATCCGGTCGTTCGCAGGCTCGGCCAGCGCCGTGTCGCGACCGAGATCTACGACCAGCAGCGGCATCGGCATTCCCTCGGCCTCGCCGACGCTGTCCCCGAGGACTCGACATCGGGCGCGTGCCTGGGCCACCGGCATGCCAACCCGGAGGTCTCCGATGCCAGTCGGGGTCAGTGCGGTCCTGCCGTCGATTCCGCAGGTCGGCCTCGTGCTCGAATCCGCTGGAGTCGTACCATCAACTGAGGCGACCCGCTCCGGCGGACCTTGCGGCGGCTTTTCCGGCGACGTGTCCGCGGTATCGGAGCATGCGACTGCCGCGATGAGAAAAAAGACCGCTATTCGCTGCGATTTATGCATGAGCGGGGAGGCGGAGGTGCGTGAATCGTGTTAGATTGATGGACACCCAACACGGACAACGATTGTGATTGAAGCCTTTGAATTCGTGGACGGCGATCGGACGTTCACTTGCTCCGTCGAAAAGCCGCATTCACTGGGAACGGAGAAGTGGTGGTGGTTCCGCGTCTCTACGGATCGTCATAACCGGTACGCGCCTTTCCGCGCGGCTGCCGGAGATACGCAGAAGTCTGTAAAAGCCAGAATCGTAGCCTACTACGACGCTCTGCTCGCTGCCCGCGCGATGCCGGCGCCGAGTTACTGGCGCCGTGGCGCCCCGGCCAAGCCCGATGCGGCGAAGCCAGGTGCTGCCCCCGCAACAGCGGTCGCGACGAAGTAGCCAGCGCATCGAAACCCGCCGACGGGCGGCCGGAGCCAGATCAGCCGTCCAGGTCGAGTAGGTCCTTGGCGGTGTCCACCGCGGATGCCGGGACGTACAGTGTGATGCCGCCCATCACCGGGCCCTGAAAGCCCGCGCCGAACATCCCCGCCTGATTTCCCCGGAGCAGGCATGGGATCTCGGCCTCCGTCAGCGACTGCTGCGCGAGGTCCGCCTCGAAGCCCGTACCGTACGTGGCCAATTCGACCCAGTCGCTCATCGTCTCGGCGGTGTGAGAAAACGCTCGGCGACCTGCTCCAGCCGGTCGTCGTGGGCCGCGCGTGCTTCCACCAGAATCCCGCGGACGTGCGGCGCGAGTCGCGGCTCTCCCCAATAGTAGCCGGTCGCGTTCTCTGCGCTGCCGGTCTCTCCGATCCGCGCGGCCTCGAGCATCGCCCGCGCTGCCTGCCGGTCGAAATCGGGATCGTCCCGCTCCGGGAGATGGTAATCCCGCCGGGGAACGTCGCCGCCAGCATCCTCGTTCACGAAAGCCCGGGACATCATCTCAATGTAGTCGGGGCTCCCGGGATATCCCAACCGGGCCGCAAGCTGTGGGTGGGAGTTCGTGAGTGCGAGCCGTGAGTGTAAGCGCTGCATCATAACTCACTACTCATGCTCATGACTCGCACTCACACCTTGCAGCCCGGTTGGAGTATTCCGGTAGCGTAGATTGCCCGGAATGCGCCGTCCTACCACCACGAAAGCTGTGGTCCTCGCCCGCGGCCTCGGCACGCGTATGCGCGCGGCTGATTCAACCGCTGATCTGGACGCCGACGCATCGGCGATCGCGGACAGCGGAGTGAAGGCGATGATCCCCGTCGGCCGCCCATTTCTCGATTATGTGCTGAGCGCGCTCGC